>CAYZUL010000004.1:0-48142 GCA_964481895.1 uncultured Nitrospirota bacterium
GAACCCGCCGCCTGTCAGCGGGCTTACAATAAACATGTGCGCTGTAGACGGATTAGCCTCCATAGGGATCATCTGGCTCCCCTGGTGGAGCTTCCTTAAGGCATTGGCAAGCGCAAGCGGCGAGCCGGCTAATCTTGCACCGCCTTCGGCAGCAAGATACTCCCTGGACCTTGATATGGCCAGTTGTATAAGCATCGCTGCCAGCGGCGCTATCACAATCATCAGTATCGCGCCAAGGGGGCTTCCATCCCTGTCATCCCTATCCCTGCCAAACATCATACCCCATTGCGCCATATATGCCAGGTGACTTATGGCCCCGCCAATCGTCGCTGCAATTGTGCTCACCAGGATATCCCGGTGCTTTACATGAGACAGCTCATGGGCTATCACACCCTTTAATTCCTCTTCGTTTAAGAGATTCAATATGCCGGTTGTTACGGCCACTGCCGCATGGGATGGGTTTCTTCCGGTGGCAAAGGCATTTGGTGCCGGATTCTCCATAATATAAACCTTTGGCATCGGGATCTGGGCCATGGTGGCAAGCTGTCTCACAGTTCTGTGAAGTACCGGTGCATCCGCCTCAGATACCTGCCTTGCCCTGTACATGGCCAGTACGATCTTATCCGAAAACCAGTAGGCGACAAAGTTCATGATAAACGCCATAAAGAGGGCAAAGGTAGCGCCGGAACGCCCCCCAATTGCCGCACCGGCAAACACCAGTAACCCCGACATAAGTGCAAGCAATAGTGTAGTCTTAAGCCTGTTCATTGTCTTTAAATCCTCCTTTTTATTTTAACTGATCTTAAAAAACCTTATGGCCTTTTCAAGGTCATTAAAGTCTATTGTCGTATTCTTACAGGGACCCTCAGGACGCCTATTAGGTATCCCTATAACAGGGATCTTCGGGGCTATATCCCTTATACCGCTGATAAGATCCCTCTCACATGCTACCCCTATTATAGCATCAGGTTTTTTTTCTGCAATAATACTTCTTGCCTGGGTCCCCCCTGCCGCCGTAAAGTAGTCGAGCCTGTAAGAGTTGGATATTTCAATAAACCTTTCCCTATCTTCTTTTTTAAGACACCTTGGAAGTATCACAAGGAGCTTGCACTCCCCTGTCTTTGCCGTTGCACGGATAAGGGAATTACTCACCTTTACAAAGGAGCTGCCCATACGATCCTTCGAGAAACCCATCCTCTCGCCAATCCGAAATGCCAGGGGCATTATGTAATTTAGCGCTATAGTTATATTCTGCCTTCCGCACAGGAGGAAGAAATTCTTCTCGGTCGCAGAGGAAATAATCATCATTATTGCCCATAGACCTGATAAGGCAATAAAGCCGAATATCAACCATGAAATCAGCCAGTAGAAGTAAGGCCCGAGTTCCCTGAGTCTCGGCACAATCAGATACCAGTGAAGCAGGGCAAGACCTGCTACCAGAAGGAGGACGGCAACTGACGAAACGAGAAAGAGGGCCTTACCCTCCTCCACTATCTCCCCCCCTTCACCGTCCCAGCCTGTCCACTCCTCCCCAAGACTCCTATGATCCTCTTTTGCCACTTTAGCAGTTCCCCAAAATTATACCTTTTTTAATATGATGCCCTGTCAAATATTCCGATACCTTCATCCTCCTCTTCCCCTCCGGCTGGATCTCAGCAACAGATACCTTTCCCCGTCCTGTCTGGACAATAATCCCATCTTCTGATGCCGCCTCAATCCTGCCAGGTATCCCGGTATCTTCCCTGTCCAATACCGAAGAACAAAAGAACCTCCATCTGTTCCCTTCGTAGAATGTATAACAGCATGGCCATGGGTCAAGTCCCTTTATGAGCCGCTCTATGTGTCTTGCTTCAAGGCCCCAGTTGATCAGCCCATCCCCTTTCTTTAAGATTGGCGCATAGGAGACACCTGTCTCTCCCTGGGGTCTTGGTATTATCCTGTTTTCCTTGATCTGCCCAATCGTCTCAAGGAGGAGCTCTGCCCCAAGCCTGCTCAGTCTTCGCAGAAGACTGCCTGCTGTATCCTCTTCATAAATCTCTGTCTCTTGCTGAAGGAGTATAGGCCCTGTATCCATCCCGGCATCCATCATCATCGTTGTAACCCCTGTCCTTTCATCACCATTTATTATTGCCCAGTTTACAGGGGCCGCTCCCCGGTATTTTGGGAGCATGGAGGCATGCACGTTTACACAGCCGCAAAGAGGAATATCGATGACATCCTTTGGCAGTATCTGACCAAAGGCTACAACAACAATGAGGTCAGGCTTAAGTCCTCTTATTCTATTTATAAATTCCTTCTCTCTGACCTTTTCAGGCTGGTAGACCTCACATCCCATCTTTATTGCCGCCAGCTTAATTGGCGGAGGGTTTAAGAACCCGCCCCTGCCTTTCGGTCTATCAGGCTGTGTTACTACCCCTAACAGGTCATCTCCGGGCCGATTTAGCGCCTCTAAACTCGGAAGGGCGAACTCCGGTGTCCCCATGAACAGTATCTTCATCCCTGCTTATTCCCCCAGAGGATCTTATCACCTTCCTTAGGCGCCGCATAATAATATTTCTCTTCAGGCTGCTTAACCTGTCTATGAAGAGCTTGCCATTTAGATGATCCATCTCGTGCTGAAATACCCTGGCCAGCGTACCTTCCCCTTCTATAATAATCTCCTTGCCTTCCCGGTCAAGCCCTTTTATTGCGACCTTCCCAGCCCTTGTAACCACCTCAGTTATATCCGGTATGCTAAGGCAGCCCTCTTCTACCCGAATCTCATTTTCCATATGGAGGATCTCCGGGTTTATCAGAACTGATAGAGGATATCCGCCTTCATCACGTCCTGACAGATCAAAGACAAAGAGCCTGATAGAACGCCCTACCTGCGGGGCAGCAAGCCCGATGCCCGGGGCTGCATAAAGCGTATCTATCATATCATCGATCAGTCGCTGGAGTTCTCCGTCTATATCCTTTACGAGAAAGGCCTTCTGTCTGAGGATCGGATCGAGATATTTCCTGATATTAAGTACTGCCATAGACTAACCCTATTTTTCTTGTTCATTATATAATAAACCATGGGAATTTGGCAACATTTACCGCTTGACTTAAATATCAGCAATCTGTTAATATCAGATCCGGATAGCGGGGTAGAGCAGCTTGGTAGCTCGTCGGGCTCATAACCCGGAGGTCAGAGGTTCAAATCCTCTCCCCGCAACCAAAACCTTCAATGTTTGCACACTTAACCCTGCCTCTTTTTCTCTTGAGTGTGTCATTTTTTGTGCTACTTCTTTAATCTTATCCACGACCTCTATGCCTGATCCTAAACTTTCTGTATGATGGTTGGTATACCTCATAACTATAGAGATATTCTTCCAGTGTCCTCCCCCCCCCCGCTTCCGCCGCAAATAAACTACGTCCCTGGGACTTTGGGAAAAAATTAATCGGAGGATCTATCAGGACATATAGAGGGAGATGGGGAAGAAAGATGGGAGGTCGTAAAAATGGAAAACATTCTACTGTAGCCAGTTTTCTTTCTGTAATCCAGGGACCTGGTCGAAATCTGGATCATTGGTGATAAGTATAAGATCACGTGTCAGAGCGATCGCAGCAATCCAATAGTCATTCTGCCCGATATGCTGTCCCGGCGGAACTTTTGAAACAATTTCACCATATCTATCTGCAACCTCACGGGTCACTTCCAAGATATTTTTAAAACAGGTCAGCATCTCCTGCGTTCTCTGCCATAATTTCTCCTTGTGTTCCAATGGAGCCTTATGAATGCCCAAGATCAACTCCCCAACGCTAATGACTGATGTATAAAAGAATGCATCTGAAGCTAGGGTCTCTACTTTGCTACGAAGTTCCATATCGCCACGCCGCCAGCGACTGCATGCAACAGTATCAAAAATGTAACCCTTAGGCATAAGGTCTCTTTCTTGCAAACTCACGATCCGCACCATCTATCTCTTCGACAGCCTTCTCAACAACATCCCATATCTCATCAGGCACATCTGACCCCCAAACCTCTAACAACGCTCCAGGGCTGCCTTTCTCAAGCCCTCTGAGAGGGGTCACCTCTACTTGGGTTCCCTCTGGGAGCTTAATTCCCTCCTCTAATACTATCAAGTTGCCCTTCACAACACCCTTATATCCCATTGTCTCTCTCCATACATCTATATGTTATTTCAGTTAGACACCTACACAGAATATTTTCCATAAGTTTCTTTATGATAAATCTTAACATCCTCAGGAAGATAACACAATAGTATCAAAGTGAGCCATAGGGTTTGCCAGAGGAGCCGGATAGTGGTAATAGGCTTGCTAAAAATGGATTTTATTACCCACCTCAATCTATTCCAGGTGCATGATACACTTTCTTACTATATATAAGCATATATGCGATATTGACAGGGAATGGATAAATGGGATTAAAGAAGTTGTGAAGATGAGAAGGCCTTGGTTATAGCAGAAGGATTGGTATTTCATAAATTGGCAGCTTGTGTTATCCCTTAAATGGGATAACGGATGAAAAATAAAGAAGACGCGGCATTACTTAAAATAACGAGGATATTTCAGCAAGGAAGGATATGGTTCTGGAGAGAGGCGAAGAAATAGGCGGGCAGTCTTTGATGAAGCAATCTTGACAACTAAATTTTTTTAAGGTATATGTTGGTCTAATCCTGATTACTCACCATAATTTGCAGGTACTCCTCATGGGGTAGTAGCTGCAACAGAGATTAAAATCGCTAAGGGAGGGATGTGACGCATGGAAACATGTCTGATTTCAGAGGTTTTGGGTCGTGATGTGCCACTTTGAGGCGCCGAATGGGCTGTAGAGTTTTGCAGCGTTTGGGGTATTAGGCAGTTCTGCCTAATTGTAGTTAGGGGGCTGAACAGAAAATATGAAACACGATCAAGACGCCCTAATGCGCGAGACGATCACCGGATGGCGGCCGCACATACCGAAGCCTCAGTATACCCTCGGGAATACCTATCTCTCCCAAGCGGAAAAGACGGAAGTTGAGTTTTGGTTCCAGTTTCCGGGAAATAGTGGCCTCATCACGATCCTCATTTGTCTTGTATACTCCGCCTACTCACCCTTGTCGTGGTACTGGATTGTCGGAATACCGCTCATAGTAAACTGCTTCTTCGGAATTATTAATTGGTTCGCTTACAGTAAAAAGTTTCTCCTGTGGGTTTATCTGTCTATATTCCATAACTTTGTCCTGTGGGTGCTGACATTCATTGCCATTATTCTGTTGATCATCAACGGCGCGTATGTCAAAGCCCTTCTTGCCTTCTTTCTGAAGCTCTTTCTTGTCGCGCTCATGGAACCACACATGTTTATCTACTCATTTCTGTCCCGGAAATACCAAATGCACCCGAAATACGCCTTCTTTAAGCGGCTATATGCATACGAGTTCCCATTTGAGGCAGTGATAAAGGAAAAGAGGGAATGATGACTTGGCTTCCGCAATGGCAAGCATTGGCAGCTCGAATCGATGGTCTTCTCCGTGCGGGGGAATTTCTGGTGTCTGCGTTCAGAGTGAACAGTTCTGACGTTTTCAGCGTAGTCCGGAAGTCGTTCTTTCCGGAGTTAATAGCAATCAACACTGAGATCGAGAACCTTGGAAAAGCCTATGCGAGTGAGCTTCCCCCACAGGCCTCCGAGGCATTGCAGCGGTACGTCGCACAAGGCTGGGGTAAGGGTTTTAATGATGGGAAGGTTGATATCCAGGCACTCGCTCCACTCGCCTCTTTTCGTTCCCAGTTTGAGTATCTGATTCGAGACTCTGAAATCGAGGGGCGGAATATTACGGAGTTGGCGTTTGAGCATCTCCGGAGACATCTGGTAGTAGATAACGATATCAGGACGAAATGGCAGAAAGCCTTTAAAACACGCGAAACGGCCTGTGAAAGACTTGGAGCTATCCATCTCTTGAGCCACGGTATTTGGGCGTTCAAATTCATGGCACCTGGCGGCGCTACCGACCTTGTGTTCGGCGACCCGGTAGAGCATCATTCGCAGGTTGTAAGGAGAACCGCACGGACCCTGATCCTTACGGAGTGGAAACTTGTCAGAAGTCTAGCCGAAATCGCGACAAAAGCTCAAGAAGCCCGAGAACAGGCTGCGATATATAGCGGGGGAGTACTCGGAGACACCCAGTTGAAGCGAACACGGTACGTTGTGCTTGTCTGCCAACCAGATCTATCACCGCCAGATGATGTCATGCTCGGAGCGGTCACGTATCGTCATATCGTCCTCCCAGTCAGTCCCAAGACACCCTCCGCGACCGTCCGCAATCGAAAGGGCAAGGAGAATCTAAAATGACCGTCCAACAAGACTACAGACTGTGTGAAAACCTCTTGTCGTTAGAGGTTGTTTGATGGACTGCTCCATCGATGAGCGATAAGAGGAGCCCACGCCTCTGGGGTATTACAGTCTTTTGTCTGTAGACACGGTAAGGACTTTAGCTTACCGCTGCCACCAGCCCTCTAACGCCACGATGTTGACCGCCCGCTTGATATTGTAAGCCAGAGCCGACAGACTATGGGAGGCCAAAGGGCCAGGTCTACACAATTGACAGTTATTTTGGACGTTTCTACAACATGCGAGATGAATAGACGTGCCCCTGATCCTTCGTCCCATGCTTCTGATCCTTTGCATTACCCAATTTATAAAAGGCCTGGCCCTTCACTATGGCAGATGAGGCGGGTTGTTATGCCTAACAAAAGCTTGATTTTATAGAATAGTTCCTATTCGCTATTCACTAAGTTTTTGTTTTTTTATGATAAGAAAGCTATAATGAAAAATAGTAAAGGTGATTTATAACCACAAATAATAACAAACAGGAGGATATATGAGCAAAGGGCAGGATTCGAAAAAAGCCACTAAAAAACCGCCGAAACATACAGCTAAAGAAAAGAGACAGATTAAGATGGAAAAGAAAAGCAATAAAAAATAATGTGGTATATCTACATCGTAGAGTGCCCTGATAAAACACTTTACACAGGTATAACGACTCATATAGAAAAAAGGATAAAAGCACACAATTCCTCTAACGAAGGGCCAAAATATACAAGAGGAAGACGACCGGTAAAAGTTGTCTATCTCTCAGAAATAAAAAACAGATCTGATTCTTTAAAAGAAGAAGCTCGTATAAAAAAATTATCAAAAAAAGAAAAGCTAAAATTAATACTATCGGGTTCGGATCAATTGGGTAAAAACTTTTTATAAAGAAGCAGAATGTGGAGGAGACATCCCGGATAATTATCAATGCACTTGACCCATAATTTAATCCCTGTCATTTTATCTATTCACCCTTTATCTTTCACTGAAAGTCTTGTAAGATAGTCATCTATGAAAGGATTCATCATAGCTGCTGCATCAAGCGGTGCAGGCAAGACTACTGTCTCGATGGGGCTTATGGCCGCCTTTAGAAAGAGGGGGCTTATCTGCCAGCCCTTTAAAGTAGGGCCCGATTTTATAGATCCGGGTTATCATAGCATCGTATGCGGAAGGCCATCTATTAATCTTGATACCTGGATGATGCCCCAAAGGTATGTTATTGAGTCGTTCTGGAAGCATTCAGAGGGGGCCGATATAGCCATTATTGAGGGTGTGATGGGGCTGCTTGACGGTGGAGACACAAGCAGCGCCGAAATTGCACGGATATTGGATCTACCGGTTATCCTTGTCCTTGATGCCGGTGGCATGGCTGAGACAGCCGGGGCTATCCTGTATGGTCTTAAGAATTATGATAAAAGGCTTAATATAGCAGGCGCAATATTAAATAGGGTCGGAAGCAATATTCACTACAAGATGATATTAGAGGCTATATCAGGGAGATGGGGGGCAGAACTATTCGGATATATGAAAAAGGACGGGGCTATTGGCATTAAAGAAAGACACCTGGGCCTCGTTACTGCAATAGAGAACAGGCCCTCTGATGAGACCATTGAACAACTGATCCGGACAGTAGAAGAGGGGGTTGATCTTGACGCCATTCTTAAAAAGGTCGAGGTTAAGGCTAAGGTTAAGAAAAGAAATCCTCAGCCTCAGCCTAAACCTAAGCCTAAGCCTTCTTCTAAGAAGGTAAGGCTTGCAGTTGCATATGATGAGGCATTTTCATTCTATTATCAGGACAACCTTGATATGCTGGAGGCCCTGGGGGCAGAGCTTTGCTGGTTTTCTCCATTAAAAGATCAAAGGCTCCCGGAAGGAGTTGAAGGTATTTATATAGGGGGAGGATATCCTGAGGTCTATGCTGAGATACTGGAAAAAAATAGCCCTCTCAAGGAGGAGATAAGAACGCTGGCTGACGATGGTCTTCCAATATATGCTGAATGCGGCGGGATGATATATCTATCTCAAGGTATCTTTTCAGGGGACGGCATATTCTATAAAATGGCAGGGATAATTCCTAAAAGGGCCAGGATGGAGAAGAAACTGGCTGCAATAGGCTACAGGGAGGTAGAACTTTTAAAGGATTGCATCCTTGGCAGGAAAGGAAATAAGATCAGGGGGCATGAGTTTCATTATTCGAGACTTGAAGGGAACCCCCATGACTATAACGGCAAGAAGATCGAATACCTGTATCAGGTAACAGATAAAAGGGGGAGTATAAGCGTGGAAGGGTTTGGCTACAAAAATCTTGTTGCAAGCTATATCCATCTCCATTTTGCATCTAATACTGAAGCGGTTACATCATTCATCGGATGCCTTTCCGAGAGGATGATTTGAAGACCGGCATACTGCTATTGGGCCATGGCAGCAACCTTGAGGATGCCAATGAGTCAGTCCATACTGAAGAGATTTTCCGATGGCTTTAAAAGGGCCTTTACCCTGACACCGGGTGAAGGAGCAATTGATAAAGAGGATATCCTGCTTCTCGAGAGGATAGCGGCTCAGGTAGTTAAAAGGAGGATGACCGATCCGGCTATACTCCTTGTTGAGTCCTGCGGCCCAATGAACTTTATCGGGAGCCAGGTTATCCATTTCTTGAGGCCGCTCCTTGATCTTTCCTGCAATACAAAGGAGATTGAGAGGCTGGCCATAATCCTTGAGAAGAGGAACAGCCTGCCCCTTTTTGTTAAGATCCTTGAGAGGATGAGGGATGAAGGAGCTAAATAGGATTATAGCCACTGATTGTGGAAGTACCACTACAAAGGCAATCCTCATTGAAAAGGTTGATGGTGAATACCGCCAGACCTACAGGGGGGAAGCGCCTACCACTGTAGAAGCCCCCTTTGAGGACGTTACAAAAGGGGTCTTAAATTCTATACAAGAGATGGAGGAGCTCTCAGGCATTAAGATACTTGATGGTGAGAGGATTATAACTCCTGTAAATGGGAAGACCGGTGTAGATATCTACATCTCCACAAGCTCTGCAGGCGGAGGACTTCAGATGATGGTTGCAGGGGCAGTAAAGAGCATGACTGCCGAGTCTGCACAGAGGTGCGCCCTTGGAGCCGGCGCTATAGTAATGGATGTCCTTGCGTCCAATGACGGGAGGATGGGGCATGAGAAGATAGAGAGGATAAGGGACTTGAGACCTGACATGATCCTCCTTTCCGGCGGGACCGACGGCGGTACGATAACACATGTCGTGGAGATTGCAGAATATATTGCAGCGGCAGATCCGAGGCCAAGGCTTGGGTCAGGTTACAACCTCCCCCTTATCTTTGCAGGAAACCGCGACGCAAGGGATAAGGTCTCTGAGATCCTTGGCAAGAGGACCGCCCTTTATATTACGGAGAATATAAGGCCTGTTCTCGAAAGAGAAAACCTTACACCGGCAAGAAATAAGATACATGATATATTCCTGGAACATGTAATGTCCCAGGCACCGGGATATAAAAAGCTAATGTCCTGGACAGGGGCGCCTATCATGCCTACTCCGGCTGCTGTCGGCCTTATCATGGAGACGATTGCCAAAAAGGATGGGATAAACCTGATCGGTGTTGACATAGGCGGGGCAACAACCGATACATTCTCAGTCTTTAATGGGATTTTCAACAGAACCGTAAGTGCCAACCTCGGGATGAGCTACTCCATATCGAATGTCCTTGCCGAGGCAGGACTTGCAAACATCACCAGATGGATACCCTTTCATATAGATGAGGAGGACTTAAGGAACAGGATAAAGAACAAGATGATCAGGCCTACAACCATACCACAGACCTTAGAAGAGCTTCAGGTCGAACAGGCGATAGCAAGGGAGGCGCTGCGCCTTGCCTTAGAGCACCACAGGAAGCTTGCGGTCGGGTTGAAGGGCGTGCAGCAGGAGAGGTCCATCTCTGATGTCTTTGAACAGAAGGGGACAGGTGAGAGCCTGATAGATATGCTCAAGCTTGATCTTATAGTCGGAAGCGGCGGGATCCTTTCCCATGCACCAAGGAGGGCCCAGTCCATGATGATGCTGATCGATGCCTATCAGCCCTTAGGTATAACCCAAATCTCAGTTGATAGCATCTTTATGATGCCCCATCTGGGAGTCCTTTCTCAGGTGAATGAAAAGGCTGCCACAGACGTATTTGTCAAGGATTGCATGATATACCTCGGGGCATCTATATCCCCAATTAGTACGGGCAAGAAGGGGGAGCCCTGTTTTGGTTTTAAGATTATTATGCCTGACGGCAATGTCATTGAAGATAGTATCTCATTTGGGGATATAAGGCTTTATCCGTTTCCCGCCGGAATAGATGCAAAGGTAGAGTTAAGCCCGGCCAGGGGTGTGGACTTCGGCGAAGGAAGAGGAAGACCGGTTAAGGGGGTCGCAAGAGGCGGGGTTGTAGGACTTGTATTGGATGCAAGGGGAAGACCGCTCGAACTCCCCAATGATGAAGGAAAGAGGATAGATCTTTTAAAAAAGTGGTTTTCCTCTGTGGGACTTTATCATGAAGTTGATAGTTAATGGTTAATACCAATTCGCATTCAACAGGATACCAAGGCGGTGAGGAGAAGGCGACGCAGGCGTACTTTTTGTACGTTGAGGAACCGACGACGAAGCCAACGCAGGTAGCCGAATGAAGGCGAATCGGTATAAGAGATAAAACTATGGCCCATGCATATAACCCTGGTCTCCGGGTAGCAAAGAGGACCCAAATAAGTAAGCTGCGGATACTTCCTATACCGGGCGAGGTTCTCGTAAAGAAGGGAGAGGAGGTAGACTCCTCAAGGATCGTGGCAAAGACCGATCTCCCAGGGAAGGTCTATACAGTAAACGTGGTTAATCAGCTCGGCATAACACCCTCCGAGATCAGGGAGTTTATGCTAAAAAAAGAGGGAGGCCCTGTCAGTAAAGACGAGGTGATTGCAGAAAACCGGCCAATGATAAGCTGGTTTAAGACCCAGGTAAGATCACCCATAAACGGTAATATTGAGAATGTATCTAGTATTACCGGCCAGGTACTTCTGAGGGAACCCCCAAGACCATTAAACCTATTTGCATATATAGACGGGCATGTAACGGAGGTAATTGAAAGGGAGGGTGTTGTTGTCGAGACCCTCTGCTCATTTATTCAGGGTATTTTTGGTGTGGGAGGTGAAACCAGTGGGATTATTGAGATGGCCGTAAATGATCCAAATGAGATCGTCACAAAGGAGATAATAGATGCTGGATTCAAGGACAGGGTAATCGTTGGGGGCTCCTTTATCGATTGGGAGGCGATCAAGAAGGCAAGAGAGGTTGGCGTAAAGGGGATTATTGTTGGCGGTATCCATGATAAGGACCTGAAGGGTTTATTAGGCTATGATCTTGGCGTTGCCATAACTGGGAGGGAGGATATTGGAATCACCCTTATTATTACAGAGGGGTTTGGAAAGATAACGATGGCATCAAGGACCTTTGATCTCCTTTCCGAGAAAGCCGGGAAGAAAGCCTGTATCTCCGGCGCAACACAGATAAGGGCAGGTGTGATAAGACCTGAGATCATAATACCGATGGCAGGGACAGGAAGTCAGGAGTCAGGAGTCAGGAGTCAGGAGATTACTGCTGATCTGGAAATGGAGAGGGTGGGTCTTTCTGCAGGAGACCCCGTAAGAATAATAAGAGAGCCCTACTTCGGCCTGATAGGGAAGATAGCCTCGCTCCCCCATGAGCTTCAGGTGATTGAGACCGGGAGCAAGGTAAGGGTCCTTGAGGTTGAACTCCCTGATGGCAGACGCGTGATTATTCCGAGGGCAAATGTGGAGATTATTGAGGGATAAGATGCTGAGTCGGATAGTATAGCTGGTCTAGAAGGAGAACATCACGCCCAGCATAATCTCCCTGGAATCCCAATTTACCTCATTTAGACGTGTAGTGGCAGTAGAACCATCAGCGAAGAAGGTCTTGTCAATACCAGGATCAGTAGACCAACGCTGGAAGGCTAGGTCTATGTTCATGGACAAACGATTAGTTATGGCAAAGCTCCCACCAACTGATATAACAATGCCAGTTCCATCCGCTATATGTTCAAAGCTTTTTGGATGGGCAAAGTCATCCCTCAGGTTCCAGTTTGCTTCAGCCTCATAATCGGCCCAGTGATATTCTATATCCCCGAAAAGGGTAAGTATTTTGGTGGTCTTAAAGAGGAGGTCTAAACCGACCCATGGTCCATTCCATTGCGTCTCATAGGTGCTGTCTAGACCTGGAAAGGGTCCAAGAGGGGGAGTCATCATTGGGGAAGAAATTGTTTGGAATCCATTTGTTATTCTAAGATTTTGTTCATGATGTGAATAGCCAACGAGAGGCGTAATTCCCAATTTACCTGATCCGAATCTAAATGGATACCCAACCCCAAAAGAGACATCCAGTACGTTCCCATCATCGGCACTATTGTTTGAGCGGGAGAATTCAAAGGTACGATTATTACCTAAAAAGTCCGAATCTTGATTTACGCCATCGACGATCCAGCCATAACTTAATGAACCTTGCAGATAGATGATCTCATTCACAATAACCTTACCACCTGTCTTTACTTGATAGATCTTTAAATCATTCCAGGTCAACTCGGATAATACATTTGGACAACACCCGCTGATATCTCCTGCTATGTTAAAGTCTAAATTATCTGCCCTGTAGCCGGTGCTAAGAAACAGACTTGTCTCGGTCCTCGCTGCTACTGCCAGGCCATCTACCTGAGACAGACTCATAAATGTTACAGCAACGAGTATGACCATTGTCCAATTTATCACCCTATCCTCCTTTTTAATTTTCCTGTTTTGTGTTTCAAGGGCCTCTTCATTATCTCATTAACCTCTTATGCTCTTTGAGCATACACCTGTCCATTATTACCTCAAGCCCTGCCTTTCTTGCCCTCTCCGCTGCTTCATGGTTTATAATCCCCTCCTGCATCCAGACGACCTTTGCACCTATGGCGATCGCCTCATCTACCACCGCAGGAACATCCTATGATCGCCTGAAGATATCGACTATATCTACCTTTTCAGGTATTGACTTTAGATCAGGATAAGATGCCTCTCCCAACACCTCTCTGGCATTCGGATTTACGGGGATGATCCTGTACCCTTGAGACTTCAGATATCTGGCAACATTATAGCTCGGCCTCTCCTCCTTTGGAGAAAGCCCCACTACAGCTACAGTCCTATATTCTTTTAGTATCCCTTTAATATCTTTGTCTGCCATCTCATTTTTTCTTTTACCGTAAATTGTTATCATGAACCACCGCATCCCCCTGTATCAATCCTGGTTGTAAACTCCCATGAGTATCCAGCCTTCAGGGGCCGCCTGAGGCGATTTCCAGATCCTTTTCCATTACCACCTTATAGTTTGTAGCCGACGATAAATCCTTTTCAGGGTTGAAGTATGCTGTTTTTGTCTTTACATCATATTTCATCTTTCCCGGAATGGCGAGATCTTCGGAGGCTTCCATCTGATAAAGACGGATCATATTAGGATCTAATGCTAAAGGATTTATCCCTTCCGATAAGGTCACGCTAACCGGGGTATTTATATCTACCCCACTGGTATTCCCCTCCGGACTTGTTGCTGTAATTCCATGCGGACTGATATCCTCCAAAGATGCTGCAAGTAATGGATTGAAGGCTCCGGCGAATAGGACCAGGAATAACCATACCCCAACACCCAAATACATCCTTCTCATAAGAAACCTCCTTAAAAATGTTTTACTGAAATTAGTATACCATATGTATCCGGACGCCCTTGTTCTCGAACCTTTTAAAAGGCTATTGCTCAAAAAAGTTTTTGTGCTTTTTTGATTGTGGTTTCATCCAACCAGTAATTTTTACGTTTTAGTTGTCTCATAATATCCTCCTCCATAATATGCGTATAACCTACTATATCTATACGTATATGTTAAGCAAGGTGTCTCATAAGGCAATGTATCGAGCTGAATATGTTATTGCTTCTGCCATAATTTGGCATAAAGGCCTTATTGAAGAGGGTTTAAGGACGCCTCCCATATTTCCCCTGATCTTCCACGCTCACCTTTCAAAAGATCGACCTTCGGGATAGTGCATTATAACCTATGCCTGCCAGGACAAGGACTCCTAAGATTCTAATCGGGGAAGAAGGTCTGGCCCATCACCCTGTCTTGACAATGGTGGCGCATTTTTGTTAGTTTTAGACTGTCTGAAAATCATTAATTTTAACTTGACTCAAGACTTAAATCTTTGGAGAAGGACTTGACGTTTCAGGATCTGATCCTTACCCTTCATCGTTATTGGGCTGATCGGGGCTGCATAATCCTCCAGCCGTATGATATGGAGGTTGGCGCAGGGACTTTCCATCCTGCTACATTTTTGAGGGTTTTAGGGCCTAAACCCTGGAGGGCAGCCTATGTTGAGCCCTGCAGGAGACCTACTGACGGCAGGTATGGCGAAAACCCGAATCGGCTCCAGCACTACTATCAATATCAGGTTATCTTAAAGCCAGCACCTAATGATATCCAGGACATATACCTAGACAGCCTTAAGAGCATTGGCATAGACCTGAAGGCCCATGATATCAGATTTGTCCAGGACGATTGGGAGTCTCCCACACTTGGCGCCTGGGGTCTTGGTTGGGAGGTGAGACTGGACGGGATGGAGATAACGCAGTTCACCTATTTCCAGGAAGTGGGCGGCGTTGAGTTAAATCCTGTTTCAGTAGAGATAACCTACGGGTTGGAGCGGATAGCCATGTATCTTCAGGAGGTGGACAATCTTTTTCAGCTTGAGTGGGGTAATGGACTGAAATATGGCGAGATACATCACGATACGGAGGTGCAGTTCTCGACCTACAATTTTGATGAGGCCGATGTCTCTATTCTAGTAAAAACCTTTGAGATGTATGAGGCGGAATCTAAGAGATTAGTAGGGAAGGGTCTTGTTTACCCGGCATATGACTGCTGCATAAAGTGTTCGCATATATTTAACCTCCTTGATGCCCGCGGGGCAATCAGCGTCACAGAGAGGACAGCCTACATAGGAAAGGTAAGGAATCTTGCCAAGCTCTCTGCCCAGGCATATATTGCAAGCAAGGATCTATTGAAATCAGGACCAGGGGGGCAGGAAGATAGCAGTATGCTTACCAGTGAAGCCCAAAACCGGACCGGGATGTTATCATCTAAGACATGAGCATGAGAGAACTCCTTTTAGAGGTCGGTACTGAGGAGATACCTGCCAATTTTATCGACCCCGCTTTGGGGAAGATGAGAGATCTTGCAGTCTCGCTCTTTAAAGAGGAGAGGCTGGAATTTGGCGAGGTCAATTGTTATGCCACGCCGAGAAGGCTTGTCCTCCAGGTTACTGACCTTTCCGAAAGACAGGCAGCCTTTTCAAGAGAGGTTGTCGGTCCGTCCAAGACTGTTTCTTTCGATCCCGCAACAGGTCAGCCCACTAAGGCGGCCATAGGTTTTGCAACAGGGCAGGGGGCGTCTATATCGGACCTTAAGATAAAAAAGACCCAGAAGGGGGAGTATGTATCAATTATAAAGATGGAGGAACAGAAGGAAACACGTCCTCTTTTAAGGGAGCTGCTTCCGAGATTCATCTCCTCTACTGCATTCCCTAAGATGATGCGCTGGGACGGATCTGGTATCCCCTTTGTCAGACCTATAAGATGGATAATGGCTGTATATGATGAAAAACTCGTAGAGTTTGAATTTGCCGGTCTTAGGTCTCAGGAACGCTCCTATGGTCATCGCTTTATGGCGCCAAATTCCTTCAAGGTAAAGGACTTCAAATCCTACAAAAGGCTGCTTGAGAAGAATTTTGTGATAATTGATCAGGAACAGAGGAGGGGGATGATAGAGGATCAACTAAGGATCATAGCAGAAAAGAAGAAGGGACGGATCCTTAAGGACGAGGAGCTGATAGATCAGGCCGTATATATGGTGGAGTATCCTGAATCGATACTTGGAAGTTTTGATCCAAGATTTTCAGGACTGCCAAAGGAGTTGCCGATCAATGCCATGAAGGAACACCAGGGATATTTCTCTCTGGTGGACAAGGAGGAGAGACTCCTGCCATATTTTATCTCCGTGTGCAATATCAAGAACGAGGATATGGAACTCATAAGACGTGGAAACGAGAGGGTCCTTGCGGCAAGGCTGTCGGATGCGGCCTTTTATTTTGAGAAGGATAAGGCATTAAAGTTTGAAGGTCTGATCGAGGGGCTTCGGGGAGTGATATTCCAGGAAAGGCTTGGAAGTCTTTACGACAAGACAGAGCGGATATCAGGTCTTTCTGCCTATCTTGCCGATATCATTGGTAATGTTCCAATTGAAAAGGTTAAAAGGGCTGCCCGGTTATGCAAGGCAGACCTGCTTACAGGGGTAGTCAGGGAGTTTCCGAAACTTCAGGGTATAATGGGCCGGGAATATGCGCTTATCCATGGGGAGGATGCGGATGTGGCAAGGGCTATAGATGAGCATTACCTCCCAAGGTTTGCCGGTGATTCTATTCCACCTTCAGAGATTGGTGCTATGGTATCCGTTGCGGATAAAATGGATACACTCGTGGGATGTTTTGGCGTTGGGCTGATTCCAAGCGGATCTGAGGATCCATATGCATTAAGAAGACAGGGCGCAGGAATAATACAGATCCTAATTGAGAAGCTACAGCTTATTTCACTTCCAGAACTTATAGACCTCTCAATGACCCTCCTTAACGGAAAGATTAAACGAGAAAGAGAAAAGGTGAAGGCAGAGGTATTGCAATTCTTGATGCAAAGGATGGGGCATATATTAAGCATAAAGGGGATCAGGTATGACCTTATAGATGCAGTCGTCTCGTCAAGGTTTGATAGACCTTCAGATGCATATAACAGGGCCCAGGCCCTTTCCGCTGCATCAAGAGAGGAAGGTTTTGATTTTCTTATGACCTCTTTTAATCGGGCAATAAATATCATACCAAAGGATTTTACGTATGAATTAAACCTTGAAAAGCTGAAGGAGCCGGCAGAGAGACAGATCTATGATGCATTTAAGACCATAGAGACGAAGATGGGTCAGTTGGTCAGTAAGGGTATGTATAAAGAACTCCTAAAAGAGATATCTATACTTAGGGGACCGATAGATAACTTCTTCGATAAGATCCTTGTAATGGATAAGGATTTAAGCGCAAGGTACAACAGGCTTGCGTTGCTCTCCCTGATAAGGGGGATCTTTCTCCAGATAGCGGATTTTTCAAAGATCGCCCAGCCGGGGAGCAGTAATGCTGTATAGGGATCTGACAGAGGCCATTGGCAATACACCGATGGTGGAACTCGGGAAGCTGAACCCTAACCAACACGTAAGGATCTATGCAAAGCTTGAAGGGTTTAACCCTACCGGGAGCATAAAAGACAGGATAGTCAAGGCCATGATAGAGGGGGCTGAGAGATCGGGCGAACTGACGCATGACCGGATACTGCTTGAGGCGACAAGCGGTAACACTGGTATCTCCCTGGGGATGTTCGGCAGGATCAAAGGTTACAGGGTCAAGGTTGTCATGCCTGAGAGCGTGAGCGTTGAGAGGAGGGAACTCCTCTATGCCTTTGGCGCAGAGATTATCCTGAGCGAGGGGAGCGAGGGAACGAATGGCGCTATAAGACTGGCACAGATGATGCTGAAAGAAGATAAGCAGTACTATATGCTCGATCAGTATAGCAATAAGAATAACCCGGAGTCACATTACAAAACAACCGCAGAGGAGATCATTAAAGACGTCCCCCATGTTGATATTTTCATCTCAGGTCTCGGTACAGGGGGTACCCTTATGGGGGTAGGCAGGCGCCTTAAAGAGGTCAACCCGAATGTTAAGATCGTTGCTGTTCAACCCTATTCCAAAGGCGGACTCCAGGGCTTAAGAAGTCTTCTTGATGGCTATATCCCGCCCCTTCTGGATATGAATAGGATCGATGCCAATGAGGTGGTTAAGGACGAAGATGCCTTTATGACCGTCAGGGCACTTATAGAGGAGGAGGGTATATTTGCCGGTATCTCATCCGGTGCGGTTGTATATCAGGCTATAAAGATGGCCAAAAGGATGACCCACGGTAATATAGTTATTGTCCTGCCTGATGGCGGATGGAAGTATTTAAGCGAGAAACTTTGGACGGAAGACGCAAAGGTAATAAGTCAGAGATACTCGGGGCCTCTATGGTAGCAGGAGGAAAGAGGGAGAGTAAGACAATGTCAAATGACAAAACCCAAAGTTCAAAATTTATTTGGCATTTGGATTTTGACATTTGAACTTTTATTATTTAGCTTATCTGGAACAACTCATTCAGGGCGAATCATATTTTTTGATTCTGTAGGGAGGTGGCATGGCAAAGAAAAAGTACGTATATTTTTTTGGGGATGGCAAGGCTGAAGGAAATGGCAGGCAGAAGGATCTCCTCGGAGGCAAAGGTGCGGGCCTTGCCGAGATGACAAGCATCGGCCTGCCTGTCCCGGCCGGGTTCACCATAACAACCGAGGTCTGCGCCCTCTATTATAAGACTAATAGAAAATATCCCCCAGGGTTGGATAAGGAAGTCTCGGCAAATATTGCAAGGCTTGAAAGGCTTGTCGGAAAAAGGTTAGGTGATGCAGATGACCCCCTTCTTATCTCTGTCCGTTCAGGGGCTGCAAGGTCGATGCCGGGGATGATGGATACAATCTTAAATTTAGGACTTAATGATAAATCCCTTGAAGGGTTGGCGAAAAGAACAGATAACAGGAGATTTGCCCTTGATGCCTACCGTAGATTTATTGTGATGTATGGTGCAATTGCGATGGGCATCCCGAGGGAGGAGTTTGACCGTGAATTTGAGTGGATAAAAAATAACAGGACAAGACAGAGGCTGAATAAAACAAACAATAAGATCCTCGATACGGATGTGAATGAGAAAGAACTTGAGGATCTGATATTCCGGTTGAAGGCGGTTTACAGGGGGCATACCAAAAAAGATTTTCCCCAGGAACCTAAAGAGCAGCTCTGGGGTGCAATCAATGCGGTTTTTGGTTCATGGATGGCTGAAAAGGCCGTCACGTACCGCCGTGTAGAGAAGATCTCGGGCCTCCTTGGCACAGCGGTAAATATAGTCCAGATGGTCTTCGGAAACAAAGGTGATTCCTCCGGCACAGGCGTCTGTTTTACCAGGGACCCGAATACAGGGGAGAATGTATTTTACGGCGACCTGCTTATGAATGCCCAGGGAGAGGATGTTGTTGCAGGTATCAGGACCCCGCTCCATCTGAGCGATTTGAATAAAAATATGCCGAAGATATATTCCCAGCTCTGCACTGTACGAAAGAAGCTCGAAAAACATTACAAGGAGATGCAGGATATTGAGTTTACTATGGAAGAGGGGAAGCTTTACATACTCCAGTGCCGCTCTGGTAAGCGTTCGCCTGGCGCGGCATTCCGGATCGCCGTTGATATGGCCAAAGAGAAGTTGATAACAAAAAAAGAGGCCATATTAAGGATCTCTGATAAGGAGATTGAGGGACTCTTCTATCCTGTTATTGACCCGGCCATTTCAAGGGAAGAGTTGAGCAGACACCACTTTGCAACAGGTATTGCCGCTGTCCCAGGCGCTGCCTGCGGTAAGATCGTCTTCAGTGCAAAGGATGCGGAAGATTGGGCCGCCAGGGGCGAAAAGGTAATCCTGGTAAGGAAGGAGACAAGCCCCGAAGATGTTGGCGGTATGCATGCTGCACAGGGGATATTGACTGCAACAGGCGGCAAGACCTCCCATGCGGCAGTTGTCGCCAGGGGGTGGGGAAAATGCTGCATCGTAGGGTGTGAGGAGCTTGTTGTAGACTATACCAATAAGAATATGACAGCAGGCAGGATGGTATTGAGGGAAGGCGATGAGATAACCATCAATGGCTCTACCGGCGAGGTATTTCATGGCGCTATGAATCTTATAAAGCCGGAGCTTCCGGATGCATATTATACACTTATGAAATGGGCAGATGATGAGAGAAAATTAAACGTCAGGGCAAATGCGGATACCCCTTATGATGCTATCAATGCTGTAAAGCTTGGTGCAGAGGGTATCGGGCTTTGCAGGACAGAGCATATGTTCTTTGATACAGAGGAGCGCCGTCTTGCAATCCAGGAGATGATAGTTGCCGGAGACCTTGAGACAAGAAAGGCAGCCCTTGCCAAGCTGCTTCCATTTCAGAGGGAGGATTTTAAGGGGATATTCAGGGCAATGGATGGGAAGCCTGTAACCATTAGACTCATTGACCCGCCCCTGCATGAGTTTGTGCCCCACGCAGAGGAAGAACAGCGGCATCTTGCTGATAAGATAGGTGTTTCTTTTGAGCAGGTCAGGCGTCGGGTTGAGAGGCTCAGAGAGCTGAACCCGATGCTGGGACACAGGGGCTGCCGGCTTTGCATAACATACCCTGAGATACTCGAGATGCAGGTAAGGGCAATTATTGAAGCGGCATGTGAATGTGCTAAAGATGGGGTCAGTGTCCATCCGGAGATAATGCACCCGCTTATAATAGATAGAAAGGAACTGAAGATACTTGAAGAAAAAACAAGGGAAATAGCAGATGCAGCAATTAGAGAATCAAAGAGACGATACCCCCGGATAAAGGTCAAGTACCTGGTGGGTACGATGATTGAGGTCCCAAGGGCGGCCCTGCTTGCAGATAAGATAGCCGAGGTTGCAGAGTTCTTCTCCTTTGGCACCAATGACCTTACGCAAATGACGCTTGGAATGTCACGCGATGATGCAGGAAGGTTTCTCACCGATTATGTGGATGAGAAAAAGGCAGGCATCTTGAGATATGATCCATTTCAATCCCTGGATCAGGAAGGCGTCGGTATGCTTATAAAGATTGCCATTGAAAAAGGGAGGAAGGGGCGAAAGGGACTAAAGATAGGCATTTGCGGTGAGCATGGGGGAGACCCTGCATCTGTGGAATTCTGCCATAGGAGTGGATTTGATTATGTCTCCTGCTCTCCATACAGGATTCCGATCGCCAGGCTTGCTGCCGCACAGGCAGCGCTAAAAGATAATGACCGATGAAGACTATATGAGCATGGTCCTCTCCCTCGCTAGGAAAGGCAGGGGGAAGACCAGTCCAAACCCTATGGTCGGGGCAATCGTTGTCAGGGACAGAAAGGTTATAGGAAGGGGTTTTCACGAGAGGCCCGGCCTGCCTCATGCCGAGGTTCTGGCCATGGCCGATGCCGGATCAGGGGTCCGTGGGGCCACACTTTACACAAATCTTGAACCATGCGTACATACAAAGAAGAGGACGCCGCCTTGCACCGGCAAGATTATCAGGAGCGGGATCAAGAGGGTGGTAATCGGGATGATAGACCCGAATCCGCTGGTCTCAGGCAAAGGGATAGAGGAGCTAAAAAAGGCAGGGGTCTTGGTAGTTGCCGGTATCTTAAAGGATAAAGCCGAGAGGCTTAATGAGACATTCTCTAAATATATAACCAGAAGACGCCCCTTTGTAATTTTGAAGATAGCATCAAGTCTTGACGGTAAGATAGCTACGCAGGCTGGCGAATCGAAATGGATCACAGGTGATAAATCCAGGCGCTTTGTACACCGGCTCCGCTCAGAGTCGGATGCAGTCATGGTTGGGATAGGGACGATACTAAATGACGATCCCTCTCTGACCTGCAGAGTTAAGGGTGGGAGGGACCCGATCAGGATAGTAGTGGACGAAAGGCTTCGTATACCAATCGGGTCAAAGGTATTAAGCCTTGATTCCCCCTCAAAGACATATATAGCAACAATAGATGGGGCTTCGAGGACAAAGAAGGCAAAGATAAGGAAGATCGAAGAGAGGGGAGGGATAGTCCTTGCCGTAAAGGAGAAGGATGGTCTTGTGGATCTCTCTTCCCTCATGGATAGGCTTGGTGAGATGGAGGTTACGAGTCTTTTGATAGAAGGGGGCGCCGAGATCAATGCATCGGCCCTGGCGGAGGGCATTGTGGATAAGGCGATCTTCTTCTTAGCCCCTAAGATCATGGGAGGTCAGAGGTCTTTAAGTTCAATTGGGGGGGTCTCTCCGGAAAACCTGGAAGAGGTGACCCGCGTTCATGATATAAGAATAAAAAAAATGGGTGAAGATATTATTGTTGAGGGTTATGTAACCTGTGATAAACGGGAGGCGGCATATGCCCAAAAAGGATTCCTTGTCGCACAGGATATAAAAACATGAAATTTAAAAGACATAGTTTATTGCTCATATTTTCCTTGATCCTCTCTCTCGGTCTGGTCTCTGCCTTTGCACACGAGGAAAAAATGGAGGTCGAGATGGATGAAGGAGAGGCGGCAAGGGCAAGTATTGAGAAGTATATTTCAACAAGGGATGATAAGGAGGCGGATGAGATATTAGGACATATCCTCTCTCATCCCATTCTGGATATTGATCAGATACTGATCCAGCTTAAGAGGTGGAAGAGATATGAGGAGGAGAAAAAGGGGGCTCTTTTTGACCAGAAGGTGGCAATAGGATCCGGGGATATAAAATACGCCTTATATGTACCGGAGGGTTATAGTCCTCAGATTGCATATCCCCTTATCGTTTGTCTTCATGGCGCAGGTTTTGATGGAAACAGATACCTTGAGCGCTGGAGCACAAGGCTTGGCGAATCATACATTATTCTCTGTCCCTCTGTTGAAGGCGGAATGTGGTGGACTGATGAGGCTGCCGTCCAGGTCATTTCATTAATTCAGGATATCAAGGCAAGATACAATATTGATACAAACAGGATATTTCTAACAGGGATGTCAAATGGAGGGGTAGGGGCATTAAGGATAGGGATAAACTTTCCTGACAGGTTTGCAGGTGTTGCCCCTATGGCCGGTGCGATGCCTGTTGAGGCGATGCCGTTCCTCAAGAATCTCAAGAATACCCCTATTTATATCATACATGGGTCAAAGGACCAGGTAATGTCCGTGGAATATAGCAGGAAGATCAACAGCAGGCTTGCAGACCTCGGATATGACGTTGTTTATAAGGAACATGACAGGGTACACCCGGAGGCAGGAGGTCACTTCTTTCCTGCAGAGGAACTCCCGGACCTTGTAAAATGGCTGGGCGGAAAGAGGAGAACCCCCTATCCAAAGGAACTTACATTTCTTATGAATGGGAATGGAAGGAGAGGTTATTACTGGGTGACCATAGACGAAACGGAAGAAAAGAAAGAGGGAAAAAAGAACAGGGCGCTGTTTACAAGTATTGAGGTAAAGGTTGCAGATGGAAACAGGATTGAGGTCAAATCTGAAAAGGTGAAGTCATATACCCTCTTCCTGAATGATAAGATTGTCGATCTATCTAAGGATGTAACCATTGTTACTAACGGGAAAGTCAGCTTTGAGGGCCTAATAAAAAAAGACCCCTCTATCCTCCTGAAGGATGCCAGATCAAGACAGGACAGGGAGATGCTCTTTACAGCATCGATGACTATTAAAGTGGAATAATTGAAGGGGATATTCAAAGATCTTTCTAAAAGAGACATAATATTATCCATTATCTCAGGCATACTTGTCTCCTTAAGTTTTCCGACCCCTAACCTCTGGCCTCTTGCCTGGATCTCCCTTGTTCCGCTCATTATTTCCCTGAAGGGGAAACCAAAAGGCGCTTCATTACTCCTGGGTATTATTGCAGGATTCTTCTATTTCCTTTTTACAGTAAGCTGGGTAGTAAACTCCATGTACAACTATGGCAAGGTACCGCTACCAATAAGCTATTTTATAATGTTAATGCTTGTCCTCTACCTTGCCCTGTATGTTGGTCTATTCTCTCTCCTCCGGGGTCTTCTTGCCTCCTCCGGCCAGACAGTTATATTTGTCTCGCCTATTATCTGGACATCACTGGAATTTATCAGGGCGCACATCTTTACAGGTTTCCCCTGGGTATTACTCGGGTACTCGCAGTATAGATTCCTCCCGATCATACAGATATCAGATGTTACCTCTGTCTATGGCGTTTCTTTTCTGATTGTGATGGTGAACGAAGCCGTTGCAGGGGTTATTATGATGATAATGGAGAGGAGGCAGGTCATGGTGTCACTGAAAGACGCATGTCCCGTCTTTCTGGCAGGGTTGTTATTTATCCTTGTCCTGTTTTACGGATATCAGCGTCTCGGGGAAGATATTGGGCAAGCCGGGAAAAAGCTGAAGGTTGCCTTATTGCAGGGTAATATCGAACAGGACAAGAAATGGGATGAGCGGTATAGACTAGAGACCATTGAGATCTATAAGAGGTTGACCAGGGATGCCGCCAATGCCGGTGCCGGGATAATTATCTGGCCCGAGTCGGCAACGCCCTTCTTCTTTTTGAGAGAGGGTGTATACAGGGAAGAGCTTAGGCGTCAGGCACTGGACAATCGTGCATATCTCCTCTTTGGTTCACCTGATATCAGGGAGAGGAATAATAAGATAGAGCTCCTGAACAGCGCTTTTCTCTTGTCTCCTGAAGGTACCCTTGCATCAAGGTATGACAAGATACATCTTGTCCCGTTCGGGGAATATGTCCCTCTGTCAAAACTACTCTTCTTTATCGATAAGATGGTCGTTGGGATAGGTGATTTTGTTCCCGGAGATAAGTATACCGTGATGGATGCAGGTGGTAGTAAGCTCGGCGTAGTAATATGCTTTGAGGTGATCTTCCCCGACCTTGTCAGGAGGTTTGTTTCTAATGGCGCAGAATTTATGACAACTATAACCAATGATGCCTGGTTTGGGGCCTCTTCAGCGCCATATCAGCATTTTTCCATGGTGGTCTTCAGGTCTGTTGAAAACAGGGTACCCTTTGTCAGGGCGGCAAACACAGGGATATCAGGGAGCATAGATGCCTATGGGAGGATAAGAAAGTCTACTGATATATTTGTTGAAGATAAGGTTGTTGATGAGATTGTATTGAGGGACAGGACAACCGTCTACACCAGATACGGGGATCTGTTCGCCCATCTTTGTGTTATAATGACCGCGTTAATAATAATATACAGGAGGATCTATGTTAGCCGATTATAAGATAGACTTAGAAGGGATAAGAAGGGACCTGGAAGGACTAAGAGGTCATCTTTGACCTGCCTAAAAAGAAGGGGCGCATAGAAGAACTGGAGAGGGAGACTGCCCAGCCTGATTTCTGGAAGGATCAGGCCCAGGCCAGACGTCTGACCCAGGAGAAATCAACGCTTGAAAAGGTGACAGCCAAGTGGGAGGCCATGGAGAAGGAGTATAGGGGGGTCACTGACCTCCTTGAGCTTGCCGCCTCAGAGGGTGATGCCTCCCTTGATGCCGAGATCGGCCAGGAGATAAAGGCATTAAAGGGACATATTGCGAGAATGGAGACAGAACTCCTGCTGTCTGAAGAGAAGGATATAAGCAATGCCATCCTTTCTATACATCCGGGCGCAGGAGGCACTGAATCTCAGGATTGGGCCGAGATGCTCCTCAGGATGTATGTCAGGTGGGGTGAGAAGGGGGGCTATAAGGTAGAGGAGATAGACCTCCTGCAGGGTGAGGGGGCGGGCATTAAGTCTGCCACGTTTTCCATCTCAGGTGAATATGCCTACGGTTATCTTAAATCAGAGGCTGGTGTCCACAGACTGGTCAGGATCTCACCCTTTGATGCCAACAAGAGGAGACATACATCATTCGCGTCTGTCTTTGTCTACCCTGAGATCGAAGAGGATCTGGATCTACATATCGATGAAAAAGATCTGAGAATTGATACCTATCGTGCATCAAGCGCAGGCGGCCAGCATGTAAACAAGACATCATCCGCCATCAGGATTACCCATATCCCTTCAGGGATTGTCGTGCAGTGCCAAAACGAACGATCTCAATATAAGAATAAGTCTATGGCCATGAAGGTATTGAGGTCAAGGTTGTATGAGCTTGAGAAGGCAAAGAAGGAAGAGGAGATGTCTTCATTTCTGTCAGAGAAGAAGGAGATCGCGTGGGGCAGCCAGATCCGCTCCTACATATTCCAGCCCTATCAGATGGTAAAGGACCACAGGACGAACATCGAGGTTGGTAATATTCAGGCAGTGATGGATGGTGATATAGATCAGTTTATCCAGGGGTATCTGTTGCAGAAGATAAAGAAGTAGATCAGGGAGGTGTCTCAACATTATTGACACAGAGGCAAACTAATGTTTTATTCGTCACCGCTGAGATCTTGGCCAATAGTTCAAGTGTGGGGGTCTCCCAAACTGTTGAACGGAGGCTCTGCTTGGGTAGAGCGGAGATAATTTAACAATATTGCAATATTTATATAATATTCCTTTAATGAGGTTTACGACAATTAATATTGCCCATTTCAACAAAATTTCTGGTCTTTTGATAGAGAATTGGAGAGTGTGAGGCTAAATACTGATAACCTTCACGGCCCAATCTACAAGCCTATCCGGGTCTTCCATCACATCTACCGGCACCTCATAATAGTTCTTTAAGGTCTGCTTGACATTGGGCCTGAAAGGTTTCATGCCTTCGTCAATATATTCAGGGCGGGTCTTATCGTTTGTCTTAAAATAGAGCCTCCCTTTGTGAATAATGCCGAAGAAGATTCCGTTACAATATATCCCATGACCGCCGAACATGGCCCGGCAATTTATCCCTTCGAAACCAGATAAATGATCAAGGATAAATTCCTTGAAGGAGTCATCTTTCATAGCTTATTTCCATTCGTTGTCTGTTTTCATATTACTTTCTTTGGCGACATATATCATGGCTACGGAAGCGATGATATGTACATTATGCTTTTATCCACGAGTTTTTTAAATTGGCGCTCGTTTTCTATTATTTCGTTAGACAGCCCCGCATACTCCTTCTTGATGTGACCGTTTGGAAAGTATTTCAAATGCCGTACACACTCTTCTTTAAATACGTCCTCAAGCGTTTCAGGCGGGAGCCTTAGAGCGACCCCAAACTTTCTGCATGAAATGAAGATACGGCCATTCACATAACCAGCCACTGCCCCAAAGCAATTCTTGAATGATAAACGGCAGGTATCCGCAAGTTTAGGGTGAGTGTGCTCTAGAAGTTTTGCAATCTTGTCGAGATACTCTGTCTTCATTTTAATGGATGCCTCTTTGGTTTACCATGGTAGACCGACAGCCTTAGTTAGAAACGTCACGAGCGGGGTTGCGGTTCTACAGGCATCAAGGTATCGTTCCATAAAGTCGGGAGAACAGACGTCCGATTCAGAAATGGTTTTCATGCTATAGAAATCCTTCCGCTTGATATCTGAGATGAATGCGTGTTCTGGACTATACCCCTGGGGTGGCCGCATAAGCGCATCTCCTTCGATTATGATTCCGGTACTTAATACCTCCTTCCACTCCTTAGTTTGATTTGCGATCCGATCCCTAACCATCTTGAGTGAGGGTCCATCAGGATGCCAGAGGCCTCCCCCTCCAAGGCATTCTCCCGGCTCCAGATGGAGGTAAAAGCCGGGTGCATGGACGTCCTTACCGCAACTATTATGGGGGAAATGGGCGGCAGCAGCGGTCTTGTAAGGGCTCTTGTCATGAGAGAAGCGCGTGTCGCGATAGATGCGGAACATCGAACCTCCATTAGGACGCGGATCAGCACTGAAGTGCTTGCTGATGGTAGACAGATGATACCCGAAATCAGCAATGAACCGGAGAATCGGCCCTTTTACCTCACGCTCATATCTGGGTTTGTTCGCCTGAAACCAGACCCTGTTGTTGTTTGCCTTGAGATCACTTAAGAACTCAAAGAGTTCTTGGTCAAAATATGATCGCCCCTGCATATCACACTCTCTTTCGTCTCTGTTGAAACAGATAGATCATAGCGCCTGTGGGATCCACAATCGTCCTGTACCATCCCCATTCCCCTTCTTCAATGACCTTTGTGCCCAAGAGATCAAAAATCCGGCTAAAACCAGACACATTAATCTTCTCCCCGACCAAGTAATCAGGGCTTTCGGTATTGATCCGTTCATGGCCGTCTCCTTTCCAATGCGACGACTGTTCTTTAGCCTCCTTGCATATCATAGGGACAAGGAATTAGGAGCGCCAAAAAGGCGCTCCTAATTCAAAGTATAGGCCGGATGTTAAACCTCGACCTTCACAGTTCTTACTGCGGCCTTCAACTTGGCGGCAAGCTCAGGCGGGATAGCCTCCATATTGTGAGCGAATTTCCCATGTTCGGAAGCTAATTTCCAGAGTTCATCTTCTGTCTCTGTCCGCACCTGAAATGCGCAGCATGCGCTTGCATCTACATCCATACAACCTAGCTGTTTGTATTCCTTTAACATGATAATCTCCTTCTCTTAATGCCTTATTTTTTGGTCTTTGGCTGCCACAATCCCAAGGCAGCCCCTGCAGGGTCGGCTATAATGCTTAGCCAGCCCATTCCTGGCACCTCTGTCACATCCTTACATACTTTGGCGCCCAATGACTTTGCCTTTTTCGTTGTGGCCACAACATCCTCCACCAGGACATATGCCAGCCAGTGGGGAGGGACGGCGCTATTTTCCCACATCCCCCCTCCTGTTCCCTCTCCCACATCGACCATCGTGTAGTCCATAGGGGTATCTTCGAGCTTCCAGTCAAAGAGGCCTTTATAAAACTTCTTGGCCTTACCTAAATCATGTGTCTGTAATTCAACGTGCACAAATGGGTTTGCCATGTTTAACTCCTTTCTTTTTTGTAATCCCCTGGTTCGACTTTTCACTACTAAACAAGGTTTTTAGATACTGCCTTAAATGAAGTATGTTTCCTTCAATAACTTTTGTGTTTTGATTGGCCTTAGCGAGGATCAGTGAACCCTCAAGGGTAGCGATGAAATGATTTGCCAGACCTTGGGTGTCAAACGAGACCCGCGGCGCATGCTTCGTTTTGGCTTCATCCAGATCTTTTTTCAGGGCATCAGTCCACTGGGCAAAGTAGCTTGCGCAAAGGGATCTTATTTCGGGATGGGTTTCTGAGAGTTCCTGACTGAAGTTCCCTATCAGGCAGCTCTTTGGAATCATCGGGTCCCTGACCATTCCAAGCATAAAGTCAAGGAAACCAAATGTTCGAGCCAGGGGGTCTTCCTTTCCGTTAAATTCTGCGGCTTTCATCATGCTGAACATATTCGATGCGAACCGATCTAATGTGGTTTTTCCTAGATCCTCTTTGCTCTCAAAATAATGAAAGAAACTCCCCTTTGTAAGACCCGCCTCCCTGCATATCTCATCTACTGTAGTGGCAGTGTAGCCTTTTGTAAGCATCAGCCTTTGGGCCGCATCAAGTATCTTTTCTCTTGCATGGGACGGATCCCGAAGTTCATTCATAAGTTAATTATACCTACCGGTTGGTATGGAGTCAAGGTAATTTTTAAATAATCGATTATCTGTTAGATTTCGTGGAGGATTTTTAGGGATTCTTTAAAAAAGGATGGGCTAATAAGAACATGAGCAAACCGGTTATCGTCCCAGGGTGGTAAATTAAATTTAAGTGTGCTAATTTGAGTGAACCTCAACGGTAAAAAAATAACTATAAGAATAAGTATAGACTGAGAGATTCGGGTCATATTCAAGAATAATTCTATAACTTATTATAAATCCAATCAGGCATAATCTTAAGCAGCCATGCTATCACCCGCCACCTTTTTGTAATATAGGCATGGTTTCTTTTATTATTAATGGCTTTCCATATCTGCCAGGCCGCCTTTTCCATAGGTGCAACCCAGAATAGCCCGCCCCCTTTTGCCATGGCAGTATTCACAAAACCAGGTTTAATATCTGTAATCGTAATAGGGATCCCCATCTTGATTGCCTTACACCTTAATCCCTCAAGGTAATTAGAAACAAAGGCCTTAGTTGCATTGTATGCGGGCGATTCACCTCCACCTCTTAAGGCAGCTATAGATGAGATCCCGACAATATGGCCTGAGCCTTGTTTTAATAAATGCTTAAAAGCAACATTTGCCATTGCCATAAAACCCATCACATTAACCTCAATTGTTTCTTTCTCCTTTTCCCAGTCCAGATCAGGATTTATAAAGCCGACACCAGAGCTGATCACAACTAAATCCATCCCTCCCAGTTCAGAGATAAGTTCTTCCAGGAGATCCTTCGCCTCTTCTGTATTAGAGGCATCGATCCGTTTAATATATGTCTTTGCAATAATCTCTTTTTGAAGGGTGGATAATAAGTCAACCCTCCTTGCTGCTAACCCTACAATATAGTCGTTGTAAGATAATATCTTTGCCAGTTCCCTTCCAATGCCAGAACTTGCCCCTATAATAATAGCTTTTTTATTCAACCCTTTTGTCATATTACCTTCTGTATTCCTCCATCACAGGTGACAGGACCTTCCTGTATTCCGAAGGGATCTGCAAACATCCGTGCATTTATCTGATTTTCCTTAAGCAGCAATCAATCCGATATTCCCGTCCGTTTTCCATCGAGGCTTACCTGATTTTTCTCTTTCCAGTACGCCCTTATTCCTTCTGAGCCTTTATTTTCTGCCCAATGCTTAAGTTCCTCTCTTTCACCCTGGTAAGAAAAATATGGCACTGCCATACCGCAGGATGTTTTCACAAGATCCACATCAATATCGATGATTTGTCTGGAACCAGTAAAAGATGGAAAAAGGGATATCAGTTCGTTCCATTCGGCATTTCTAGGATGGAATACCTTTGCGTGGCCATAAATCCGCAGGATCATCGGATTTCCTTCAAAAGAGCAAAAGATCAGGGTGATTCGATCATTTTCCAAGAGATGAGCTGCCGTCTCATTTCCACTCCCTGTCAGATTGAGCCATACAACCCTGGACTTTCCAATAACACGCAGCGTGTCCATTCCCTTCGGCGAAATATTAACCCGGCCATTGCAAGCGGCAGTCCCTACAAAGAAAATCTTCTGCTTCAAAATAAAGTCCCTTAGCTCTTCATCTATTTCCAAGGATTGAGCCCCCTCATGCATCTCTCACCTGAGGCCACAAATATACTGACGCTGGCATATCCATCTCCACAACTAGATCGGGCACAGCAGTTCTCGCCTGCACAATTTGATATTTTAAATCCGCCATCGACAAAAAAATAGTCTCTCCTGTCATGTAATTGGATATATCAGATAGGAGAAAGGGTACGACACCGGCAATATCATACGGCTCTGCAATCCTACCATTCGGCAGAAGAATAGCTAAATGCAGCTAACCCTCATCTATCTCCCCCTTAATAATCTCCTTTATAAGCCGTTCAAAGAGAATTTTGATCTCCCCTTTTTTTATATCAACCCTTAGGGGAATATACTCTATTCCCTCAGGTATCTGTAAAAGCCTGCTCTTAAGTATATGACTTATCCCTTTTATTTCACATTTCCTTTCGGCAAGGCTCATTAAGTCCTTAAGAGAAAGGTCGCCACCCTTTATGGCAGAATAAAGATCAACATAGTCCTTTGCATCGATCCTGTCCGCTATGGCACAGAGCTTATTAACGGTAATATCGAGAAGGCTGTCAGTCCTTAAATTATCAATCAAGACGATATCTTCAAGATTTATAAGTGGATAATATGTAAATTCTACCTTTAGTCTAGTGCCATCTTTAAGGCTTAGGTTGAATATATTTCTATCGAACTGTTTTGTATAGAGGATATCCTTTATGAGATCAACCTTTTTTAGAAATTCCTCTGTAACATAAAAGGGGATCTTTTCGGATGAAAAAAAATCTAGATCTTCTGAAGACCTGTGTTCCAGATAGAATGCGCTTAAGGCTGTCCCGCCTGTAAGCCTGAAGGCATTCCTTAGCTCTGTCCTGGTAAATTCTTCCAGAAAGGTCTTTTGCTGGGATGTAAGTATCCTGTTATCGCTAATTCCTCTTAAGGGTCTTCTCACACCACGCCCCGTAATAGAGTTCTATTAGCCTCAATTTTCCCTCTTCCAGCTTCAGTTTGTCCCTATACTCATAAAGAAGCTTAACTGTTTCCCGGTCTGTTCCGTAAGCAGGAAAGAAGTCGGCTATCCTTTGAAGCCTCCATAAAAGGTCATCAGGCGCCTGGGTATAATCCCATAGGAGCTCTCTTGGTATATCTATCTTTTTAATGACCGGCATGTAGGAATTATATCATAGATTGAAGAAAATATATCTCTTGCGACGCCAGCTTGCCACAATTATCCTCATTTGCTGTATCTCTCCATAACAGGAGACCAGGCATCAACGGCCTTAACCGATTTATCCTTTGTATATACTGCATGGTGGACACATGATGGAATAGCAATGACTTCACCTTGCTTAACCGATATAGTTCTTTCTCTTAGCTCAAAAAATAATTCTCCTTCAATGACCATGGTAATCTGTTCACTTTCATGACTATGCTTATCAAAACGACTATTGGGTTCCACCTCGAAATAGGTAAGCATCGTCTTCTCCAATGCTACTGCCCACATCCTGGCTCCTGACACATCCTCACGAAGAGAAAGCGCCTCTCTTGGATAATACTGCGCCTTTTCGTTCATCGCCATAGTGACCGGTTTTGCAACCTTTGGATGAACAAAGTTTCCATGGCTTCTCTTGCCTCCTCTGTCAACAAAACCTGCCCTTTTCAAATCTCTTATAAGGTCTCTGACCTTTCGCGCCATTTATTATCATTTTCCATAACATCCACTTTTAACCTTATGCCATTAATGTATTGATTATATAGTGGACTTCGTGGGGTGTCAAATTTTTTGAAAGATCAATGAAACGCTCAAAGATTTTGTGTTCATATCTTTTCAACCAAGATGATAAGTAGTTTTCTTCCCTCTGTTTCTTATCTCGCCCTTTCAATCGGCAGCGTGGTACATCGAAATGAGCCTGGCAGCTTCGTTACCTCCGAATAATCAATCAGGATAGTCTCGATCCCCTTAGCCTCAAGCAACGAGGCCAGGTGTTTACTCCGTTCCTGCATAACTACTTTTTTGGGTGACAGGGTAAAGGTGTTGATTTCTATATTTACCGCCTCTTCATCTGTAGCCTCTATTAAGTCGAAATGGTTCTCAAGCCATCTAAGACTTTCTTTTTTGAAACTTTTAGGGTGAATAAGCCCGATTCCTTTGGCAGGAATATTAAACCTTGTATCTAGATGAATTATCCCCCTATGTGTAAACTCTATGGTAATTATCTCCCTGTCTATCTTTAACTCCTTCAATTTTTTTCTCAGGGTCTCAATTCCCTCTATGTCGGTCTCCTCTCCAAGGCCGACGATAATGTGATAATCATCTACAATTACATCTCCACCCTCAATTGACCCACTTTCGAGTCTGATAACCTTGGAGAAACGAGGGAGAAGATTACGCAATCCTTCAATCTCTCGCTTTCTGTAATAACGTCTTGGATTTGCAAAGAAAAAGGTATCATCGATTGCAAAGCCTATATCCCTTATATAATGCTGCGTGTTACAACCAGGCACTTCATATGCCAATAATATCTCAATCCCGTTCGCCTCCATGACCTCCATAAAGGCCTTTTGTTGCAAACGCACTTTCCTATAGTTGTAAAAGGAAAATCTGTTGTGCCAAAGTTGATAAAGTGCTGCCTGATCTATTAATCCATAGCGGAGGATCGGATAAATAGATATAGGATTAGCAAGGCACACCACTACCCTTTTCAACGTTGCTGTTTCAGATGGAATATTAACTTCAATTATGTTAGCTTGGTCTTTATTCACAAAGTCCTACTAAAAGGCTCTAAACAAAGCTGTTACAATCGGACCTGATCATCCGCATCCACACCCCTCATCCGGGTTTCCTGTAACAGGAACAGCCTGTGTAAGGCTAGAAGCGAATCTATCCATCTTGGATGCAGCGCCCTTCCTTACCGCCTTCCCAACCCCGATTGCCTCTATTATTTCCAGATTATCGGCGCCATTTTCGAGGGCCTTGTTTACATGGTACTGCAAGCAGGGCTGGCAATTCGCAGTGATTGATGCCCCAATTGCTATCAATTCTTTGATCCGATTATCAAGTATCATAATGTATCACCTCCTTTCTGACCCTATAGACGGATGTTAGTCGGAAAAGGATACACCTTTAATATCTCCTTCTAAATTCCTTAAATGCGCTCCTTAGGTCACATGCCAACTCGCTCTGTTCATTGCGATAAAAGGTGCAATGGGTCTCAAGTTCTTTTTTTAGTTTTGTCCTAGCACGATGTAATCTGATTTTAACGGTATCAAGGCTAATACCAAGGACTTCGGCAATTTCACTATTTTTCAGTCCCTCTATTTCGCCCATTATAATAACGGCCCTATAGTCCGATGGAAGATTTTCAATAAAGTTCTTGATGCACTCATTCATCTCCTTCCGGATAAGCTGCTGGTCAACTGAAGGCATATTTTTATCGGTCCATAGATCTTTATCATCATCCGCTATTGCACCGTCTCCGATTGATGCCTTTAATAACCTTTCCTGGGCCATCTGTTTGAAAGAGGGGCTGCGGAGCCTATCTAATGCAGTATTGGTTGCGATCCTGTATATCCAGGTGGAAAGCTGAGAATCGCCTCTAAAGGTCTTCAAGGCCTGATTGACCTTAATAAAAACCTCTTGAGTTATGTCTTCGGCCTCATGCTCACCAATGAGGCGTGTTAGATAGCGGAGGATTTTCGGCTGAAAGGTGTCATATATTTTTTGGAATTCTAATTGAGGGTCTTTCACCCGATTCATCTCCCCTGTGTAGGAGGATTATTTCTCGCCTGAGGTAATGAATATGCTTACCCTTGCATGCTGGGCCCCACAATTCGATTGGGCACAGCAATCCTCGCCTATGCAATCCACAATCACTTCTTTGCACCCTGTTTCTTCGAGCCATTGTCTGATCGAATCTCTTCTAAATCCCATCCACCTGTCTTGATGCTCTTCTCTTAAAAAATCAAAGGCATGCTCATCCAGATCCGTAATAACAAGCCTTCCCCCTGGTTTAAGAATCCGAACCATCTCCTTGATCGCTGCAAGAGGAGATTCCACATGATGGAGGTACATATTGGCAAAGACATAATCAACAGTTTCATCTGGAATAGGCAGGTCTTCAGCCTCTCCAATACGGTATGCGATCCCATCAAGGCCGGCGAACTTCCTCCTCATCTCTATAAGCATATCTTCGGACTGGTCAACGGCAATCACTTTTAAACCTTTTTGGATAAGCCCTTCGGTAATAAAGCCTGTCCCGGCCCCGATATCAGCAGCAAGTTTACCTGGCTTGACACCTGCTATGGCAAGGGCCTTTTCCCTGACTGCCTCAGAAAAGAAACCATCCCGCATCCTATCCCATTTCTTGGCTACCTCATCAAAATATTCCTTATTGGTCATCTAGGCCCCCTATCCTTATTTTGATATCTTAAATTCCATTATCCTCTCCTAGCAACAGGCGGTAAGGAGCCGGACCAGATCAGAGACCATCTCTCGCCTGACTGAATAGTAGACATATCGCTCTTCCTTTCGTCTTTCGATCAGGCCGGAGCGACGCAATAGATCCAGGTGGTGGGACAGGGTAGGGGCCGGTAAATTCATTGCCCCCTGAATCTCTCCTGCAGACACCTCCCCTTTCGACTGTACCAGAAAGAAGAAGACCTTAAGCCTGGTTAAATGGGCGAGGGCCTTAAATGCCTCTACATGAGGTTCGTTAGCCTCCAGCCTGGGCCGAACGGGTGACTTCCGATCGATCATATTTTTATAATTATCAAATTATCGAATCAAAAGTCAAGTAATTTTATCGTTATTCAGACTGGTCGCACAATCCCGATTCAAAGCCCATCCATCTTTTCACAGCCACGGCATTATCCCTGGGCGTGAGATCCTCAAGTAGTGTAAAGGTTACATCCAGATAATTGAATCATTGGAATGACTTCAAGGGCGAGGTGCACTCCCTATACCTCCTCATCGCCTCCTTGCAATGCCTTTGAGAAGAGATAAGCCCTGTTCTCAAACCCTCTCTGTTCATAAAACTTATGTGCATCAGTCCTATACAACGCAGATTCGACCTCGATCCTGCGGCAATCCATTCTCCTGGCAAGGTCGATCATATGTTCCAGAAGTCGGGTTCCTATGCCTTGCCTCCGATACGGTTCGTCGACTACCAGTTCATCAATATGCCCCAAGTAGCCCTCTTGCCAAAGGTTGCCCTTAACCGTCAATGAGGCAAAACCAACAATCTTGGAATCTGTTATTGCACAGATATATCTATTGGATTTGGAGCAGATCCCCCTTTCATAGACCTCTCTGAGAAGTTCTGGGTGAAGCATCTTTTGAGGCCAGAGTTGATAGAGTAATTTGAGGATGTCATCAAAATCTTCGATTTTGCAACCGCGTATCTGCATCATTTATTCCGTAAATGAGTTACATAGAAAAAACATGGCTTCAAGCCTGATAAAGAAGGATCAGCGAGATTGCCAGTTCGGGTTGCTATCTGTTTCCATTACTTGATTATCTGATACATTCCCGGGGCATCGGCATCTCGCGCCATGTATCCAAATTGCTCATAATATTTTTTGTATCCCTTTGCCGCCATGAGGCATACAAAAGCCCCTCGCTTCGCATTGGTTTTAATATAGTGGAGCAATTCATTAATCAATGTCTTTCCCAATCCTTTGTTCTGGTATTCTGGATGGACAATCAAGTCTTGAATATAGAAATAAAGACCGCCATCACCAATAATGCGCCCAATTCCAACCACATCGCCGTTATCGAAGGCAACCAAAGAAAACAGGGAGTTCTTTAGGTCCGTCTCTGTAGCTTTGTCTTCAGTTTTCCGCCATCCGACCGAGACCCTCAATTTTGTATATTCTGAAAGCGTTGGTGATCGATACTCGATACGCATGGATTTCTATTTCCCTAATTCATTGAACCTTTCCGATAAAAGAGAAATTCATAAGCTGCCACCGGATATGTGGTTGGAAGAATAGCTGTGTCCAGAACAAAACTAAAAGGGAGATCAAACAGAGGATATTCAGGCGGTTCCACCTTGAACTTTTTGAGGCCCGATTCATTTTTCATTATCGAATAGATATCGAGCCTTGTACCGCTATAGATCTTGGGACTGCCATAAGCGGCTAATGACGGCATAGTCCGGATCGTCGCACAGCCATACAATTCAAAGCTAAATATAATGATAACCCCTAAGAATAGATGCCTGACTTGATACATCACAATCCCAAGAAGCTCAACATTCATTTATAAACTTAATCCACTTACGGATTATCATATAATGGATTGATTAAGGTGTCAAATATTTCTCTCATCTAAGTTTATCCTCATTTACCAAATCCAACTTATCAATTATGATATGTGTATCTTTTTCTTCCTGAAGTTCGTCTATACCTTTAGAAAGGAGGTGACTACACACCATGAACAAGAAGACAGAAGAAATGATAGCATTAGGAGTAGCCTATGCCGTGAATTGCCAGTTTTGTATGGAATTCCATAAGGAAAGGTCAATTGAAGCGGGGTTGAGCAAGGAAGAGATGCAAGCAGCAATTCAGGTGGCAGAAGGTGTAAAAACAGGTGCTGCTAACAAAACCAAACAAAATGCCAGTAGCTTGTTTGGTGATGTTAAAGAAGAAAGATGTTGCCCTGTTGGCAGTGAATGTTGTCCATAGAAATATAACCGATTATAACATTCCGCTGATGAGGGACGCGGTGAAAAATTGCCGCGCCCCTCAGTTTTCGTGGTAGAACCATGCCAAAAGCGGATAGAGTTGTGCTAAAAAACATCGTCGTAGGTGGAAAAGATACACCTTTAGTCAATAGGCATTCCGGAATCCCTCAAAGGCGCTCTTTAGATCGCAGGCTAATTCATTTCTATCATCCCGATAAAAAATACAGTGGGCCTCCAGCTCTTTCTTTAGTTTCAGCCTGGCACGATGCTGTCTGATTTTGACCGTATCAAGACTAACCCCAAGAATCACGGCAATCTCTCTATTTTTTAAGCCCTCCAGCTCACTAAGCACAATTATCGTTCTGTAGTTATCCGGAAGGTTTTCAATAAAGCTTCGAAGGCATTCATTCATTTCCTTACGGATAAGATCTTGATCAATGGGATGTATAATTTCTCCTGTCCAGACATCCTTATGCTCCTCATGCTCTTCGCCTTCTACATCTGAATTGCTCATTAATCTTTTCTGAATAGTTTGTTGGAAATAGGGGCTGCGGAGTTTATCTAATGCTGCATTGGTTGCAATCCGATATATCCATGTGGAGAGTTGGGACTTGCCTCTAAAATCTTTCAGACCTCGACCGATCTTTATAAAAACCTCTTGAGTCAGGTCCTCCGCCTCATTCTTACCTACTAAGCGTGCCAGATAGCGCAATATCCTCGGCTGAAAGGTTTTATAGATCTCTTGAAAATCAAAATTATTTTCGCTCACTTTATTCATTCCTTAATCGCCACCAAGAATACCCTATTAAATATCAGTTCTACTTTTCCTCGATCATTTGCCTGTTGAACAAAGACTTCCTTAACTATCTCTTTAAAACTGTCAATATAATTCCCACTAATCTCTGCATTATAAAAATCCTGGCTTAGATAGCCCACAATAGCGCCGGAAGAGAAATTATTAAAGACCTCCTCGGGTGTAGCCTCAGTTTTTATATTCTCTATTTCAGAAAAAACCACTTTAAACCCACTTCTCTCAAATAGTTTCTTATACTCATCAGATGATTCAAGGAAAAACCATGGTTCCTTAAAATAGGCAAAGATATCCCTTGTTCTTGGATCTTTCTTTACATTTTCAATTGCCTCAATAAAATTAGGGTTGTATACTTTTTTGGCCGGCGCCTGCACCCCCATTCTCCCCTCTTTCCTCAGGGCTGCATAACAATTCTCAATCACCTTTTGCGGCTCTTTAAACCACTGAAAACAAGAATTGCAGAATATAAGATCGAAATGATCCTTATAATCCATATCTTCTGCACTTTTTATCTCAAAGGTTATATCATAACCTCTGCTTTTTCCTTTTGACTCCTTTATCATCCCTTCTGAGAGATCAATTCCAACTACCTTGCCTCTGGTTATCTCCCTTATTTTTCGTGTAAGATTGCCGACACCACACCCCAAATCTAAGACATCCTCATTATTCCCAATCCTTAAAAGGTTTAATAATGTAGCCCCAGCTGATTTCTGTGCTGATGAGTAATCTTCATATATTCCAGCCGTTTTTGAAAAATCAATTTTATTTTCCATATTTTTCCATCACAGGAGACCATGTACTTTATTGGCCTCCCTTCGTTCACGTTTCCTGAGGGTGGCCATAACCTGGTTCGGCCATTCCTCCTTTTGTGATAACTAAAAACTCATTAGCATTCTTAATAAATTCAAAATTCGCTTTCTTGATTGCAAATTTTAAATCTGTGAAATCTTTATCCTCCATAAGCCTCTCAACCAAGGATGACCTTTCCGCCCGTAGATTTGTCAGAGGGTATATACGGATTTCTCGTCTAGTAATCCTTGCCAGTTCTAGAATGCTACGCTTGTGAAATTCATAGTCAAACCGATCCTCAAAAAGGAAAAGGAGATGAGAAACCAGGGTGATGAAAAACTCGTTATCTTGGAAACATGTTTCCGGCAGTGATGCGGGTATATACCTGGTGGGATTCTTATGCTGGTGGTGCAAAAATGAGATATAGGCCTTTTCTCTGTGCCTTTTGAGATCCTCTATATCCCGATAGAAGACCCAATTATACTTGTGGGCTACCTCCGGAAGCTGGAAGATTACCTCTTCTAAGCCGGCTTTAAATTTTTGCCGGATCAACTCGACAGGGAGATGGTATATGGGATCCACCGCAGTAACATCATATCCTCTTTCGCTCATCTCCGCACAAAATGAACTAACCCCCGCCCCCATATCTAAGATTCGCTCACCCGCAAGCTCAAGTTCACTTAGCCAAAAATAGAGGAAGTACTCGGCAAGCGATCTACCAAGAGGTGGCACCTCTTTAAGCTCAAGTTTATCTTTCATGATACTGGATCTTTCTATATTGGACCATGTACCTTTACCGTTTCGTAATAAATTCCTCGAAAACAGGATAAAATTCATCTGGATTATCAACATAAACCATATGATCGGAATCTGAAACCTCAAAGTAGGTGCAATTTTTTATTAGAGATCTCATTGTAGCTGCCTCCTCCTTTGAGAGATACCAGCTATTTTCGGCACGAACCAGTAAAACTGGGCATTGGATCTGCCTTAAGATCTGGTGCCAGCCCTGATAATAGACATCTATTGCCGACATCGCATATTGCGAAAATAAGAAATCGTAGCCTTCGACTGATTCAACTAAACTATCCAAGAAATATCTGACGTTTGTTTCGCGTGGAAAACGCCTGGAAAGATCATTTACCGCATCTTGATAAGACCCATACGGTGTCGACCAGCAACCGGTAAGAGCGTCAACGGCCGGAACTTGATCAGAAGGCATGATTGATAGATTTTCCGGCCCATCAGCCTTAGCATCAATAATGACCAGCGATTTAACTGCTTGTGGATACCGTGCCGCAAGATAGGCCGCATTCCTACCCCCAATAGAATGGCCGACTATAAAGGCGGGGCCACAGCCGAGTGCCTTAATAAGTTCATAAGCATCTGCTGCGAAATCCTCCCCGGCATACCGCGCGATTGGTTTATCGCTTAGTCCATGGCCTCGCTGATCGGGTGCAATCACGCGGAACCGATCTGCGTAACGAGACATCAGATCCATCCATGTCTCACCTCTGCCATATTTCCCATGGAGACAGAGCATAGTCTGACGGTTAGAGCCGGAATCTAGATAGAAGATATTCAGTCCATTCACTTTAATCATTGATCTTTTTATTTTAAAGCTTTCCATACCCTACCCCCTCTTTTTATTTTTGTTATTCAATTATTATGTTTGCTTTCCATATTTTTCCATCACAGGAGACCAGGCATCAACTGCCTTGACTGATTTATCCTTTGTATATACTGCATGGGGTAAATTTGATGGGATAGCTATGACCTCCCCTTGCTTAACAGAAATAGTTCTTTCTGATAACTCAAAAAATAGTTCTCCTTCAATGACCATTGTAATCTGTTCACTTTTATGACTATGTTTTTCAAACCGGCTGTTTGGCTCTATCTTGAAATAGGTCAACATGGTCTTTTCTAACGCCACACCCCACATCCTTGCCCCTGGAATGACAGGTTTAAGAGAGAGTAGATCTTTTGGATAGTATTTTGCATCTTTTTCAATCCTTCTAAACATGCAAATAGCAGTAGAAGGACAAAGGGTCTTAAATTCCTCTGTACCCTGTATCTCTTTTGGGATATTTTCTCGATCTATCTTAATAAAACCCAACCTGGCGAAGAAATTTTCTGCGGTCATTGTGAATAAATATAATTCTTTAATCCCCTGGAGATGGGCATAGTCCAAGATCCTCTCGCAGAGCACCATTCCAATACCTTTACCACGATACGGTGATGCTACTGCCAGCGATCGGAGCAGGCCAAATTCGCCATGCACTTCAAGACCGACCACTCCAATAAGGGTATTATTGCTATTTGCCAGTAAGAAATGGCCTAAGTGGGCGGATATATCCTGATGAGGCAAGCTTGCTTCCAACAAGAGGTTTTTGATAGACCCCTCATCTTTTTCATTTGCAAATATAAATGTCGTATCTTTCATGATTTCCTTATTCAACCAAAGTTGCTGCAATAAGGGATAGATACCATAAAACTCTTTAACTACTGCATGCCTTATTTAACTCCTTGCATTGCGGTTACTTTTTCCCCTAGGCTGTCATCTGTGGCCAGAGATGGTTTTGACATTGTTGACATTGCTACGGGATATCCTTTTTAAATATGCCTGTTGGTTTCCCGTCGAGGCTCGCTTATTTCGGAATATTGCCTTCCCATACACCTTTCCTGTTGTCTAACCTATCATTTATATTATTACGGGCAATTAAAAAAAGTATATCTATTGACGGAGAAACTGTCAAAAATTATTTCTTGTCAAAATTGCTCTACCTTTAGTCCTTTAACCCTTCCATAGTCTCTTATGTCAGATGTAATGACAGAAAATCCGAGTGAAATGGCTGTGGACGCTATGATAAGATCATGAGCCCCGACGCTAATTCCCTTCTTTGCTAAGTTTGCCCAGATTCTTGCATATATCCTTGCAGCACTTAAATCAAATGGATAGATGGGAAAGGTCTCTATAATCTTCTCAACAAAGGCCTCTCTTTTTAGTCGCCTATTTTCTGAGTCAGCCCTATGAACACCGTGCAAAAGTTCTGAGACTGTGATTGCACTTATGCCGAATGGTTCTTCTTCCCGTCTTTTTATAAGCTCTTCAATGTTGAGAGACCCTCGTTCTATTGCAATAAGAACACCGGTATCAAATATCACGCCCATTGGTCTTTCTCAGGCATATATGGCTGATGTTTTATTATTTCTTTTAAATCCTTCTCAAACCTTTCAGCTTCATCATCAAGATGGGGAAGGCGTTTCAGAAGTTCTTTTAGATCTCCCAATGTTCTTCCTTTTGCAGGGGTCTCTGCAGGAGAGATGGAGGCAACAGGCTTGCCACCCCTTAAGATCGTATAGTGATCCCCTTTGTACTTTATGGAGTTCAATATCTCCGAAAATTTTCTAACAACCTCTGTTGCACTGATTGTCTTTTCCATAGACCTCTCCTTTTACGTAAAATATGATAAACATATTTTACGTAATGTATATTTGCTTGTCAATGCAATAAATGAAAACTTAGCTCAAAATCCATTTGCATTCCTTATGGATTTTTTATAAAATACAAATTCACTTATTGTCTTTAGCCCTAAACGAGTAGCCGGAATGAAAAAAAGTAAAATTACCACGATACTTATGATAATAAGCCTTGCCTTGGCCACAGTGCATACTATCGGATGCGGCAGGGAAAAAGAAAAGCCTGCTGTCGAAGAAAAGAAGATCGAACAGCTAACCAGGCCAGAGGATCTTCCATCTGATATCCCTGTAATATCCGGTGAGCCGAAGACGATTATCCCTGAGGATATAAGAAAGAAATGGAAGGGTGTCAGACTTGTGGTTGAGGATCTGCGGCGTAAATCTATGGATGAATATAGCCTGAATATAGGTGAAGAACTCAAGCTACCTGAATCCAGGGTGACAATAAAGGTTGTTGAGTTCCTTCCAGATTTAAAAATAGACGAGAGAAAAGAGGGGACTATTTTTACATCGGAAACCAATGAACTCAAAAACCCGGCAGTCCATATAGTGATTAAAGATGATGGTAATATCGTGTTTAAGGGATGGCTCTTTTCACTATTTCCAGACATCCACCCTTTCAGGCACGAACGGTTTGGGATAACACTAAAGGAGCCCATTGCAGCGACTTAATGAATCTCCTATGCGGATGCGCCCATGGCTCAGCTGGATAGAGCGACGGACTACGAATCCGTAGGTCGCAGGTTCAAATCCTGCTGGGCGCACCAGAGAAACCGGGGTTAGGGTTTAGGGGCTAGGGGTAAGTGAGTACAGATATGGTAACAAAGAAAGACCTATTCTTTCTATCTATCGCACTTGAAGAGGGGAGGATCGCTGCCAGGTCAGGTGAGGTACCTATGGGGGCACTTTTAGTAATTGACGATAAGATTATCTCTAGGGGTCATAACATGAGGGAATCATTGAACGACCCGACTGCCCATGCAGAGATAGTCGTAATCCGTGATGCCTCAAGCAGGCTTGGAAAATGGCGGCTGACAGGGTCTACACTCTATGTTACATCCGAACCATGTCCCATGTGTGCAGGCGCAATTGTACAGTCGAGGATAAAGAGACTGGTATTCGGATCATATGATAAAAAAGGGGGAGGCTGCGGCAGCATAATAAATATCCCTGAGGAGGAGCGTCTAAATCATAGGGTAGAAGTTATAGGGGGTCTCCTGGCAGAACAGAGCAGGGAACTATTGCAGGACTTCTTTAAGGGATTAAGGGAGAAGGAAAATGGCAAGGCAATTTTCACTGGTAACTATTAACGGTTAAGAGTTATAAGTTATAGGTTATAAGTGATGCGAAGCATCCCAGGAGAGATGTCCGAGCGGCTGAAGGAGCACGACTGGAAATCGTGTAGGCGGCCAAAAGCTGCCTCGGGGGTTCAAATCCCCCTCTCTCCGCCAGGAAAATTGTGGAACAATTTTCACTTGTAACTATTAACGGTTAGGAGTTATAAGTTGTAAGTTATAAGTTATACGTGATGCGAAGCATCCCAGGAGAGATGGCCGAGTGGACGAAGGCGGTTGACTCGAAATCAACTGTACGGGTAACCGTACCGGGGGTTCAAATCCCTCTCTCTCCGCCAGGAAAATTGTGGAACAATTTTCACTTGTAACTATTAACTTGTAACCATTAACGGTTAGGAGTTATAAGTTGCAAGTTATGAGTGATGATTCGCATCACATAGGATGCGAATCATCTTTGAAGAGACTGGGCCCTGTGCAACAGGATACTGTGAACCCCGTCAGGTCCGGAAGGAAGCAGCGGTAAACGGACAATCCTGTGTGCCGCAGGTTAACCCGGTCTCTTCATAGACAACATAGATACCCACGGGCAGACCCCGCAGTTACATATCAGCGAGCGTTGAGTTGTAGGGGCGAGGTGGCGCGCAAGCCCCTTTAAATAAATTTATTAAGGAAAGGTCATGAACTACCAGGTCCTTGCAAGAAAATGGAGACCCCAGACATTCAATGATGTTGTGGGACAGACTCATATAGTAAAGACCCTTACAAATGCCATAGAAAAGGGTAGGATCGCCCATGCCTATCTCTTCTCCGGGAGTCGCGGGCTTGGAAAGACAAGTCTGGCCAGGATATTAGCCAAGGGATTAAATTGTGAGCATGGGCCGACTGCAAGCCCATGCAATAATTGCAGTATGTGCATCGAGATAATCTCTGCGACATCCGTAGATGTTGTTGAGATTGATGGGGCGTCTAATACCGGGGTGGACGACATAAGGGAGCTAAAAGAGGACGTAAGGTATATACCCCTTAAGGGGAGGTATAAGATATATATAATCGATGAGGTCCACATGCTCTCTAACTCGGCCTTTAATGCCCTGTTAAAGACACTGGAGGAGCCGCCCCCGCACGTAATCTTTATCTTTGCTACAACAGAGGCGCATAAGATCCCCCAAACCATCCTGTCTAGATGTCAGCATTTCAATTTCAAGAGGATCACCTATCAGGAGATTATGGAGAGACTTGGATTTGTAGCCGGAAAAGAGGGCATATCGCTTGATGAGAGGTCATCGTCAATCATAGCAAGGTCCTCCGAAGGGAGTATGCGGGACGCCTTAATCCTCCTCGATCAGGTAGTCTCTTATTGCGGCAAAGATGTCAGGCAGAATGATATTGAGACAGTACTGGGGTTAGTCGGAAGGGAAAGACTGTCTGGGCTCACAAATGCCATTGCAGGCAAGAATGCAAAGATTGGACTTGAACTCATAAAGACTCTCGTAGATAATAGTATAGATATACGAGTTTTTTCAAAGGAGTATGTGGAATATGTGAGAGATCTACTTATTGCCAGGGTAGTGGAGGCCCCGGACCATCTGATTGAAAGGCCAAAAGAAAATATAGAACTGATAAAAAAGGAAGCCGGCCTATTCTCTCTGGATGAATTACAGAGGCTTTTCGCTATATTTCAGCAGGCGCACGATGAGATAGCAAGATCAGGCTATCCAAGGTTCGTCCTTGAAATTGCACTGATAAAGGCAGTAAAGTTAAGGCCTCTCAAGCCTATTGAGGATATAGTTCAAAGGTTATCTGAGATTGAAAGGCTGATATCAACCGATGAAATCAAAAATAGCAAGGGTGTGGAAACCGGAAAAATAGAAGATAAAAAGGGGAGAAACAAGTCTGAAGCCCTTACAGGGGAAGCGCCTGTTGAAGAGCGCCTGCAGACAGACAACAGGCAGGTCGGGAGTGAAGCTTTAGCCCCTCCTGCGGCTGAGCCGGTCTCCTGGGGACAGATCTTAGCTGCAATCGGAGAGAGGAGGCCCAACCTTTGCTCGTACCTTGAAAAGGGTGTTTTATTGAATATGACCAATACGGACATTACTATCGGATTTGACGAAGGAAGCTCTTTCCTGGCAGAGTTATTAAACAGGGAGGAGAATATCGCGTTTATAGGCGCTGTAGTTAAGGATCTTTCGGGTAGAGACAGGAGGATAAAGATAACAAAGTTATCAGGCAATCAGATATCCAAGGAGGGTTTTGGATCTGCCGGATCTGAGGGCGAGAAATCCGGAAGGCAGAGATCAAATAAGGATCAGATCATCATGGAGGCCCTAAATATCCTTGGCGGAGAGGTTGTGGATTCCAGAAGACTAGAGGGAGGAAAATAGCATGTCGATGTCTAAAAAGATGCTTGGTGATCTCATGAGGCAGGCCCAGGTAATCCAGGAGAAGATGGCCAGGACACAGGAAGAGATGGCAGGAAAAATGGTAGAGGCCTCATCAGGCGGGGGCATGGTAACTGTGGTTGCGAATGGAAAACAGGAGATCGTCTCTGTTAAAATAGAGCCCGAAATCATTGGCCAGAATGACAAGGATATGATTGAAGATCTGATATTGGCTGCCGTAAATGAGGCACTCCGCAAATCCAGGGACCTCGTGGCAGAGGAGATGAAGGGTATTACCGGAGGTATTGGCATTCCGGGGCTTTTTTAGCCCATAGATAATAGAGAGGAGGATAGATGACTATACCTTTAGCATGTACATGTCTGCCCAGGAAGAACGAGGCGGGCTATTATGAAATAAGGATGGAGAGCATAGGCGGACTTGGGGCGAACCTTGCCGGCAAGATGCTTGCTGAGGCCGGAATACTTGAGCAGGGATTCAACGGGTCTGCTTTTTCAAGCTACGGGTCAGAAAAAAAAGGCTCACCTGTCAAGGCATTTATAAGATTCTGCGATCCTGATGCCGAGGTAAGGATAAATAGCCCGATAGTGGAGCCTCATCTTCTGGTCATATTCCACGAGAATCTCATTAAAATACCGTCAACCCTGGATGGTATCTCCGGGAAAACATCTTTAATCATAAACACCAAAAAGTCACCGGAAGATATATATGAAACACTTGAAAGGGATGTCAAGATTATCGCTGTGGTAGATGCCCTGAGGATTGCAATTGAGGAAAAGGTTAAGTTAAATACAGTGATGTTGGGGGCAGTTGTAAGGATCTCCGGGTTCTTAAGCAAGGCTGCCCTTGTTGAAACAATAAAAAAGACATTCTCCAAAAAATACCCCAAGCTTGTTGATCCGAATATCAGGGCCTTTTGCAGGGGATATGATGAGGTCAAACTAAGGGAGTATGAGACGGATGCGACATCTTCCTCAATGCCATGTCTCAGGATCGGTCCCAAACTTGGCTATCTAAATGCCCCGCTTGGCGGTCTTATAATTAACCCCGGCAATTCAAGGCTAAAGGATCTTAGCGCATCAAGGGAGGGCTTCATCCCTGTCCTTGACAAGGCAAAATGCGCAAACTGCGGAGAGTGCGATATGACCTGTCCTGATTACTGCTTCATATGGGAGAGGGGTATTACAAAGACAGGGAAACAGGCACAGGTACTGGTCGGGATAAATTACCAGTATTGCAAGGGGTGTATGCGGTGCATAGAGATATGCAAGACTGGTGCGCTTAGCCTTCAAAAGGAGGCCCAGGTAGATCAGGAAGTAATGGCTGGGTAGATGCAAGGGCGACTAAAAGCCGCTATACGTGGGTGTCTGCCCAGCGAGCAAGGCGAGCGTTGAGGGGGAGGC
>CAYZUL010000004.1:48152-69792 GCA_964481895.1 uncultured Nitrospirota bacterium
CCATCCGGCTTTGCCGGTGGAGGGGGCGACGCGAGCCCCTATAAATAGGAGAGAGGGACATGAAGGAAGTAACTGAGGAGAGGAAATCCATCGAGGCTGCGAGCCAGACAGTAGGCTTTAAAAGCGGCAATGAGATGGCTGCGCTTGCTGCAAGCCAGATAAATTATGACATTATGGGTTATTACCCGATAACGCCATCTACTGAGATCGTAGAGGAACTTGACGCCATGTTTGCGGAGGGACAGCACAGTATACATCTGATTCCAGGTGACGGGGAACATGGTGCAGCAGGGATCTGTTTTGGGGCCACGACTGCAGGGGCCAGGGTCTTCAACGCAACATCTTCGCAGGGTCTACTCTTCTCATTAGAGCAGTTGCCTGTTCAGTCAAGCACGAGGCTGCCGATGGTGCTGAACCTTGTATGCCGTGCGATCTCTGCACCACTTAATATACGGTGCGACCACAGTGACCTTATGATGGCATTAAATTTAGGCTGGATCATACTCCTTGCCAGGGATCCGCAGATGGCATACGACATGAATATCATTGCCGTGAAGATCGGAGAGGCAAAGGATGTGAGGCTACCTGTAATCGTTGCATTTGATGGCTTCTTTACGAGCCATCAGAAAAGAAGGGTAAAATATTTCTCTGACAGAAAGATGATCGAGGGGTTTCTGGGAAATCCGAAGCCGCAATACACCTCTATAGATCCTGAAAATCCTGTAACATTCGGGCCGGTCATGAATGATCCGGATCTGATAAACAATAAAAAACAGCAGAGCATGGCAATGGAAGCGGCTTACAATCTCCTCCCGAAGATCTTTGAGGAATATTACAGGATCAGCGGAAGGAGATTCGATCTTATAGACGCCTACAGGACTGAGGATGCCGAGGCGGTAATAATCCTCTTAAACTCTGCGGCAGATACAGGAAAAGAGGCAGTTGACAAGATGAGGCGAAACGGAAAGAAGGTCGGGCTGATTTCGCCGACAGTTTTACGTCCCTTTCCCGCAAAAGAGATTGCATCCGCCCTAAGGGGGACGAAGGTGGTCCTTGTGGCTGACAGGCAGGAGAGCTATGGGGGGTGGGGCGGCAATATGTCTTTCGAGGTCAAGGCCGCATTGAAAGACGATCCTAATAACAGGAGCCTTGTTATTAGCAGGATCTATGGTATTGGCGGTAAGGAGTTCTTTGTGGAAGACGCAGAGATGCTTTTTGAAGAGGCCCTTGAGGCAGCCTTGGCAGGAAAGATAAAAACACCATTTGCGTATATAGGGGCAACAGAGGGTGATGCCGGATATATGCCTGAACGTGTGACAGATCCACTTACAGAGAAGGCAACTACCTTAAACCTGATCAAGACAGAAAGGTCTGAAGCAACCGGAAGGCTTGAGGTAAAGGGTGTATCCGCCAGGGAGCTTACTGCCATGCCAAAGAGGATTGCGCCCGGACATGGTGCATGCCCCGGTTGCGGTATATTCCCAAGCGTAGATCAGTTCCTTAAAGGCATACAGGGACATGTGGTCATCCTCTTTCAAACAGGGTGCGGGATGGTGGTAACAACAGGCTTCCCTTACAGTGCCTTTAACGTCACATATATCCACAACCTCTTTCAGAACGGCGCCCCTACATTGAGCGGGGTAGTTGAAGCCTTTGATGAGAAAAAGAGGAGAGGCGAGATACCGGCTGACCGGGATATAACATTCATAATGGTATCAGGTGATGGAGGCCTAGATATAGGTATGGGGCCTGCAATCGGAACCGCCCTGCGTAACCACTCCATGATCATACTGGAATATGACAACCAGGGATACATGAACACCGGTCATCAGCTTTCATTCTCCACGCCTTACGGTCATGCAACATCTACATCAAATGTTGGTCCGAGACAGTTTGGAAAGACAACACACCACAAGGACACACCACAGATCATGGCAGCGTGTAATCTCCCTTATATCTTTACTGCAGTAGAATCGGATTACAGGGATCTGATTAAGAAGGCAGCAAAGGCACAGAGATATACAAAGGAAGGACTTGTCTACGGGAAACTCCTCTCCGCATGCCCGCTAAGCTGGAAATCTGATGAGAGGATGGGATCAAAGATAGTCCAGGCAGCAGTAGACTCCAATTTCTTCCCCCTCTATGAAATAGAACATGGAAAGACCATTTTAAACTATAACCCCGAAGAGAAGGGCAAGAAGGTACCTGTTGCAGAATGGCTCAAGATGATGGGCAAGACAAAACATCTATTAAGACCGGAATATAAGGAAGTCCTCGACTCACTGCAGAAAGAGGTCGACAGGAGATGGGTAAGGCTTAAGGCAAAACATGAGCACCCATTCCTCTGATCTGCAGGGGCTTGCGTCGCCCCCTCCACCGGCAAAGCTGGATGGAGCCTCCCCCTCAACGCTCGCTTTACTCGCTGGTTAGATTTAGAGGGGGCTTCTCGCCCGTTGGTATCTACTGCTTGAAATAGCTTGGTCTTTATGATATAAACTTATAAACTTGGGTGGAGATCCTGATGGCCGATCCTGCCACAATAATGTATGAGGAGGAGTTCAAGCAGATAGATGCGGAGCTTTCCAAGCTGCATCAACAGGCTAATGCCACGGTCTCCTTTCTTGTTGACAAGAACGGACAGCTGATAACAAGCATAGGCGACATTCAGGATATCGATACGACCTCCCTCGCCTCGCTGACAGCAGGAAATATAGCTGCTGCGGGGGGGATGGCAAAGCTCCTGGGCGAAAAAGAGTTCTCTATCCTATTCCATGAGGGAGAAAAGGAGAATATCCATATATCACTCATTGGGGACAGGATAATACTGGTAGTAATATTCGACAAGAGATCATCCTTGGGCCTTGTCAGGCTGCGGGTTAAAAAGAGCTCTGAGGCCTTTACTCAGATCTTTGATAAGATCTTCAAGAAGGTAGAGAAGGAAAAGTTTGTAAAGGAGACGGTAAGATCACCCTTTGCAGAGATAACAGAGGAGGACATAGACAAGCTTTTCAGCTAGGATCTGCTAAGGGGCTTGTAAAGTGCGAATCAACGAATGTCGTTTATCAACTATTCTACACGGGAGATCAACTGCAAGATAGTCTACTACGGTCCGGGCCTATGCGGGAAGACCACTAATCTCCTTTATATCTATAAAAAGACTAATCCCGATAGTAAAGGGAAGATGATCTCCCTTGCCACAGAGACGGAAAGGACCCTCTTTTTTGACTTCCTCCCCTTATCGTTGGGGAGCATCAGGGGTTTTAAGGTTAGATTTCATCTCTATACCGTCCCTGGCCAGGTCTTCTACGACGCAAGCAGAAAACTCATCTTACGGGGTGTTGACGGCGTCATCTTTGTAGCAGATTCACAAATGGAGAGGATGGAGGCAAATATAGAGAGCATGGAGAATTTAAGGAAGAACCTTAAGGACCAGGGATTTAGCCTGGAAAGCCTTCCGTTTTCCATACAGTACAATAAGAGGGACATAGCTAATATCGTGCCGGTCGATGAGATGAACCGTGTCTTAAACCCAAAAGGCACCCGCTATTTTGAGGCCGTTGCAACAACCGGAACGGGTGTCTTTGATACCCTGAAGGAGATAGCAAAGCAGGTAATTTTAGAGCTTAAAAAGAATGCGTAGCCACCATTCCCCGGTAGCTCAGTAGGTAGAGCGAGCGGCTGTTAACCGCTTGGTCGCTGGTTCGAATCCGGCCCGGGGAGCCAGAATTTAATAAAGGATCTTTTTTCTCCAAACACGATGAAAACATCAGAAAGAACGATAGGCGAGATCGTCGCCGACGATTACCGGACCGCTAAGGTCTTCGACAACCATAAGATAGACTTCTGTTGTGGAGGCAATGTTGCTCTCGCGGCAATCTGCGCGGCAAAAGGGATCGATCTTGCCACGATAACAGGGGAACTCGAGGCGGTGAAGAGTGAACCGGCCGAGCGGAGTCAGAATTATGCCTCATGGGAGATGACGTTTCTGGCCGACTATATCATCAATGCCCACCATACCTATCTCAAAGAGAATACCGGGCAGATCGCTGCCTATACACATAAGATCGCTGCTGTCCATGGCGCTCATCATCCCGAGTTGATCGAGATCGCAGGCATCTTTGACAAGATTGCAATCGATATGGCGGTCCATCTGCAGGAAGAGGAGGAGGTTTTCTTTCCGGCCATCAAACGAGCCTATGCAGCCAGAAAGGCGGGCTCAGCACCGGAAGCGAATGACATCGAAACGATCAGGAGCTCACTCAACAAGCTCAGTCAGGAGCACGAGGTAATTGGTGATGCGATGCACACGATCAACCATCTCGCAAAGGAATATGCTATACCGGGCGATGTCTGCAATACCTTTGTGGTCACTTACCAGAAACTCAAGGAGTTCGAGGACGACCTCCACAAGCATGTACACCTTGAAAATAACATCCTCTTTCTGAAGGCGGTACAGTTTTAGAAAGAGAAGTTGGCAAAGCAGGTATTCGTCTTTTGAGATTATTATGCTCTTGTATCTGTCCTGCCAGAAATGCCCCGTATGACTATATTTGCGCTTATAATGCTGGGCAAAGACCAGGTTGATCCCTTTCATTATGCCAGATAAGCTTCCCCCTCCTTCTGACGGCTTAATGACCAGATGCACATGATTTGTCATCATAACATAGTGATACAGCTTGAAATGGTATTTATCTTTGTAACGAAGGAGTAGGTCCAGATATCTTCTAAAATCCTCCTCGTCCTCAAATACATCCTGACGATTATTCCCTCGTATCAGTATATGATAGATATGCCCTTTGGGAGCTACTCTTGCTGTCCTTGGCATGGTTGGAATATATCCTATTGCCACTTTTGTCAATTAACGAGTCCCCTTTAGTTATGTTCGTTGTGGCCTCCTTGACAGACGGCCCGATCTAGGTCATAATAAAATTACTCTAGCGGGTGTAATCTCGGTTATGATCTTCACGGGTTCTTCGAGGTTGCGACTACTCAGTGTTACAAGCACTGGGTAGTCAGGTTAATAAGTTTGGTGGCCCCGTCCGGATTCGAACCGGAATGAAAGACTTAGCAGGTCTCTATTCTATCCATTTGAACCACGGGGCCACATTGTAAGAGGCTCCACTACTATAATAGTGGGGCCTCTTTTATCCTCTCTTCATTAGCAGCAAGCAAATACCATTTCCCCTCCTTGTTTCCGAATATCCTTTTATCGTTTAATGCAGCAGTTATTGTTCCTCTAGGAAATCCAGTTTTTTGTATAATTTCTCTGATGCCCAAAGAGCCTTCTTTTTCCAAAAGAGTTTTTACAGCATTCTTGCGGGATCCTGTTTTTCCAAATATCTGTGCTTGGGTTACTATTCCTGTAGCTGACAAATTGTTGCCTATACCAAATTCGTCTAATAGCATTTTGCGAATCTGCTGCAAAGAAGTAATACGTTGGTCGATGATTTCTATTACCCTATTTATGTCCTGACTTACCATTTCTCCTCCTTCCGTATTAGTTTTAAATATCAGTTGATTGTAGTATACACCAATCATAAGACGAAAGTCAAGTAATCTGCTTGTGTTTCAGATAATTTGCAATCAGACACGCTCTACCATATAATTGGTAAAGATACCAAGATATCTAGATATATAGTAGAGTAAGAGATATTTTGTGATTGGACATAACGCAAATTGTATAGATTCAAATAGTCAAATTAACTATGTTCTAATTTTATAGAATTCTGCCAAATAGATCTACTTTATAAAAGAGGTAAGTGGGGAAGGTAGATAGAGTATTTTTGAAAACGTTTTCAATAATCAAAATTTAAATTAGGACACTACCCGAAAATGTGAATAATTGACAAAAATCGCATCTTTTGACACAATTATCAAAATTTTAGAAAGGTGCCGACCTGGCAAAGTTTTCCGGTCTGCACTGATCAGAATGGAGCAATGGTGAAAAAACTTTTTACAGTTACCCTATTATTTTTCGCCGCGCTGATAATTTCTCTTGGTTGTGCAAAAAAACAGCCTGAAGAGATAAAGATTGGAGCGATATTGCCATTAACGGGCACAGCCGCTCTCTTAGGAACGGAAACAAAAGAAGGAATAGATATAGCGGTTGAAGAGATTAATAGAAAAGGCGGCATCCATGGCCGACGAGTAAAAGTCATTTATCACGACAGTATGAATGATCCTAAGGAAGGACTCTCGGCTTTTCGTATTCTGACAGACATTGACAAACTGCCAGTTATTATTTCCTCCATGAGTTCGGTTACTAAGGCTTTAATTCCATCCGCAACCGAGAAGAAAGTTGTTCTAGTGGCAACAGTAACGGCTGCACCCAAAATTACGGAATCGAGCGAATGGGTCTTTAGGAACTATTACACTACGGATGTTCAAGGAGAGGTTCTTGCTACTTATGTTGCTACGAAACTTGGTCTTAAAAAGATGGGAGTGCTTTATCTAAATGATGATTATGGGGTGACAGGTTATGAGGCTTTTAAAAGCGGATTGGAGGGCAACGGTGGTAAAGTGATCTTAGCAGAAAGTTATGAGAAGACAGATGTTGATCTCCGAGCACAACTTCTTAAGTTGAAGGCTGCCAAGCTGGAGGGGATTTGTATCGTTTCTTACGATAATGCGCTTGTTACAGCTCTCAAGCAAATCAAGGAATTGAAAATCCAGACAAAACTCTTTTCTTATTCAGGGCTGGCCGATCCAAAAGTTTTGCAGCTTGCAGGCGATTCGGCAGAAGGCGTTTTTGTAACTGTAAGCGACTACGATCCATCTAGTCCGCTAGAGGGAAAGCAGAAGGAATTCGTTGATAATTACAAGCAGAAATTTGGCAAGTTGCCGGGTCACTATCCTGCTTTCGGATACGATACTACTATTCTTATAGCGGAAGCAGTTAAGAAAGGAGGATACGAGCCAGAAAAAATAAGAAAAGCTCTTCTCGATATTAAAAACTTAGATTTAACACTTGGACAGGCAGTTATTCAGCCAAACCGAGAAGTGCGATTTGGACAAATTGTCAAGGTTGTAAATAGCGGCAAATTGATAGAGGCTTCTAATGAACGATAGAATTCACAGAGTTTTCTTCCCGCTACTAAAGTATTTAAAGTCTGAGATAGGGGAGGAAAACGGTTTTTTGTGGGCTGCTGTTTGCATCTGGGACCCAAATCAAAATAGGTATATACGTCCCATTAATTGCCGGAGCACAACAGATGATGAAGAAAGAAAAAAGCTCTATTCTCTCCTCAGGGAATATGAAAAACAGGAAAGCCCTCCCATTCAACCTTTGTCCGAATTGGTGTTTGGAATGCAATCCCCCCCACGCTCTGTAATTGTTACTATTCCCCAAGCGGCTCGTATTGAGGGTTTCGTTACTTTTTCGCTTCAGGATTTATATTTGAAGTTTCAACAAATAGAGACTACAGACCTGACTTCCAATTTTACTAACCTTGATCAAAAATTAGAAGACACATGCCAACTATCCGAAGTACAGACTTTTATAGCAGAGTTTATCAGAATGCTGAAATTAGAATTAGGAATAAGCGTGACTATTGATAACGCCAAGCTCTCAAAGTTTCTATTCTGGCTGTACTTGCATGATTCAAATGCTAAGTATTGGGTTTATATTCCAGAAAAACAAAGTGTCATAGATGATGCCGGGCAGAAGTCCGGTGGCGTAATTATTTGCCTGAGTAAGCAGCCAACAGAAGACTTTCTAAATACTTGTGAGGATCTTAGTCAGTTTTATTTCAAGTATCTTGTCTATACTCAGGATATCCCTGATGATGGAAGGAGTTTGCCATCTGAGATGTTATTCGCATCTGTTCTGTCCAAGGATATATTTCTGAAATACATTGATGAAATAGACCAATGCATCAGGGATATTCATACTCATCAAGATAGATTAGCAGAGAAGGAAAACCTATTAGCTTTTTCCCCCCTGTATTCAGTTCTTACGCAGATCGAGTCCTTCAGATGGTTATCGGCACTTGGATGGCACTCTGCTATAGAGGAACCATACCGCATCCGGTGGGATATTGGCAAACCGGGCACGGCGGCAGATCATGCAGAATCTGAGCCGGCAAACTTTTGGGAGAGAAATAATCAAGAGCGAAAAAGATTTAGTAAGATGGCAAACGAGTTCCACAAGCTCTTAAAAAGCGGCAAGATTATCTCGCTCAACCAATTGATATTTACAAGGTGCGCTAACAAAAAACCTTTGGTTGTCCTGTATGATCAAGCCAAACAAAGCCTATTTCATTCCTATCCTAGACATCAATATTTGGAAGTTCATTGCGGGTTTGTTTATTGCTCCTTCAAAAGATTTTACGATTTTATCTCACCTAAAATTCAAGCGTATAGTTTCCGGTACGATGCTGAGGGGAAATTTAATTTTGATCATTTTATCAGGACCATGTCGGGATCGACCGATGGTTTTTCTAGGACTGTTCTAGATTACCTAAAACAAGAGTTCTATGCCGATATACAAAAATTATCTCCAGCAATTCAAAACGAAGATGATTTTTTGGTAAAACTTGCCTCATATCTATGTTGGCTTGTTGCTCATGATCTTGAAACAAAACTTGTGGCATATTTCCCATCGCATATAACTCCTGACATTCCATCTGGAGGGATTTTAGTTGGTTTTACTGAACTGCCTTCACCATCTGAACTGATAGTTATACAAGAGTTTGTTAGCAATTTCCTTTTAGCCAAGGGCTATCTCCTTTCTGAGCTTGTCCCGGATTTCCCATTGGTGCTGAGCAGTGCAGCTTTTCAAAGAAAATTCGCCAAATTGGCGGATAAGGCTAAGAAAGATAACCGACCACTTTCTTTAGCCGTAATTGATTTGGACCACCTAAAGCGCTTTAATGACCAACTGAAGAATCACTTATACGGGACTCTCGCCCTGAGAATATTTATTGTTTCCATTGTAGAGGCCGTGAAAGAAAAAGAAAGCTGTTTCGGTAAGTACGGAGGTGATGAATTTCTTCTCTCTATTCTGGGAACTGGAAATGAGTTGCAGAGTATTTTAACGACCGCGAGATTAACGTTAAGTAACGAGGAGTGGTTAGGGGAGAAACTCGTATTAGAGTTACAGAAAATGACCTTAGAGAGAAGATTAGGTGATGAGGATTTTGATACTGCTAAAGAGTTGGTAAGCACAAACCATCTTTTTAAAGAATTATCATTCAGTGCTGCAATTTCTCCTTCTAATGGTAGGGATCACCCAAAATATCCAGATATGTTTTACCAAGCAGATAAGCTATTAATGGAAACCAAAAATAAGAGAGGCTTTATTAGAATAGTGGGAGAAGGAGATTGATTCAGCAGTTTATCTTAAACGGCGTTATTGCAGGTAGCCTCTATGACCTCGTCGCCCACGGCTTTGCTGTCATTTATAAAACTGTCCGTTGCTTTTACTTTGCCCACGGCATTTTAACTAACGTTCATACAGAGACCTGTTATGGATAAATCAACCTTTTTAAAACAACTCAACAACCTCACATCCCATCTTATTGAAAAAAATAAGCCTGAGAAGATTATACTCTTCAGCTCTGCTGTTTGGGAGAGGGAATTGAGTTAATAAGTTGGAGGGATAGAAGTTATATAAACCCAAATTACGCAAGGCTCACCCAGATGTCATTGCGCGGAGTGAAGCGACGAAGCAATCTCACTCACTTAAAACGAGATTCCTCGCTTCGCTCGGAATGACAATTGCCGGGCTTTTTACATGCACCCTGGCGTAATTCAGGATAAAAAATTATCAGGAGGTGTTAGATGGCTAATCCAACGATAGAGATAAATAAAAAACAGATAATCAATGCGCTCTCTCAATTTAGTCCAAGAGAATTAAAGGGGATTATTGGAGAGTTACTTAGACAGAAGTCTTTTGTGCCGCCGACTCTTGAGGAAATAACAAAAGAGGCGGGTAAGATAGTAAAAAGAGAAAGGCTTAAACCTGAAGTTGTTCAGGAAGCAATAAAGTGGGCAAGATCAAGAAAGTAGTCATTGACACCAATGTCTTTATTTCGGGTTTTGGCTGGGATGGAAAACCAGAGGTAATATTGGCACTCCTACGGGATAATCGCATAAAGAGCCATATAAGTTCTGAAATCTTTGAGGAGTTAAAGAAGGTAGTATCTTATCCTAAACTTAAATTTTCTGAAATCTTACAAGACAAAATCCTTGAATTTGTGTTTTTTTATTCTGAATTTGTTGAGCCTAAACAGCATCGCCCAATTATAATAGATGACCCTAATGACAATAAGTTTATTGAATGTGCAATAGAAGCGGATGCTGAATTTATCATATCAGGTGATTCTCATTTGCTCAATATAAGAGAGTATGGAACTATAAAAATAGTGAATGTTGCTGAGTTTCTTGAAAACTTTTCACATGAGGATTAAAAATAAAAAGACGCCATATGAATAAGACAAACCTTCTATGATATAAAAGGAGGAGTAGAATGTCTTATTTCAGCAAGTTTTATCAGATAGAGGTGAGGGATGAGATCGCTAAAGAATTTACTAATTCTCTTGCGGAGGTAGATGATGAAGGTTCAGAGACCTTCCCTTTCCGAGCGTTTTAAAAGCCTCTCTGAAAAGGTGGAGAAACGATTCAAAAAAGAAGGGTTAAAAGAGGATGTGGTAGTTGAGGCTATTAAATGGGCAAGAAGGTAGTGCTTGATAGTAATGTATTTGTTTCAGCGCTCGGATGGAAAGGGACATCTCGAAATATTTTCAACAACCTGTGTTATAAGCAGAGATCCGCACATATTAAAAATCAAAACATTTGAGGGGATATATATTTTAAGTTCATGAGTTTGTTAGTTCATGGGTTGAGAGAAAACTTAGATAATGGGCTTTAGACACAAGACAAAGGACTTTGAGAGAAAGGAGAATGAATTATGCAAACTCAGACCAAATATAAAGACGAAATAATTAAAGAGTTACAGGATATGCCTGTGGAAGATATGCCGGAACTGCTTGAGATAATTCATTATCTGAAAACAGGGATGAAGGAAAGCAAAAAGAAGGAAAAGGTTAGAAAGGGAAATGACCCGCTTTATGGCTTAAGAGACATTGCTGTTGAAACCGGGATTAAAGATTTTGCCGAGCATCATGACCATTATCTTTATGGTGTGCCTAAATGAAAGGGGGATAACCAATGTTATCTGCAAAGACAATAGAAAATAAAATCATTACTGAATTGAAAGACTTACCAGATGATGGGAAAAAAGAACTGCTTGAATATATAGAGAACCTCAAAAGCAAAAAATCAGAAAAGACACTGAAACTACTGAAAAAGACATCAGGTGCATGGAGAGGGCTTGTTGATACAGAGAAATTAAAACATGACATAAATTCAGACAGGCTTATATCAACAAGGACAAGGGCAAAGTTTTGAAATATCTGATAGATACAGACTGGATTATAGACCATCTCAATGGCGTTAAGACTGAAACTTGTTTCTTTAGTGAAGTAAGAGGAATGAATGTTTAACCAATTACTTTTAAATGGCATCATGGCCGGCAGTATTTATGCCCTGATTGCCCTCGGCTTTGCGACAATCTACAAAACCGTCCGTTTCTTCCATTTCACTCATGGTGTTTCTGATAAGATATGGAGAGAGGAGAACGAATTATGCAGACAGTGGATGTTAGTCATGAGATTTTAGAAAAAGGCAAATAATGATTTACCGGAGGATGCTATGGATAAACTTTTAAAGATAGACAAAACTGGAGATTCAAGACTTCTTAAGGAGATAAAGAAATCATTGGGCTTGAAACTTGATGATGAGCTTTTCTTGTTCAGTGGAAAGGATTATCTGGTAATCAAAAAGGTTCAGAGACCTTCCCTTTCCGAGCGTTTTAAGAGCCTCTCTGAAAAGGTGGAGAAACGATTCAAAAAGGAAGGGTTAAAAGAGGATGTGGTGGATGAGGCTGTTAAATGGGCAAGAAGGTAGTGCTCGACACGAATGTGTTTGTTTCAGCGCTGGGATGGAAAGGGGCATCCCGAAATATTTTCAACAACTGCATTGACGGCGATTTAGAATTGTTCATCTCTGCCGAGATATTTGATGAAATTAAGAGAGTCTTAAATTATCCTAAATTGAAGTTCCGTCAGGATGAAATTTCCGAGTTTCTGGATCAGATATTGGAAGTCGGCAATTTTGTAGAAACAAAGGTCAAGGTAGAAATAATTAAGGATGATCCAAGTGATAACAAATTTCTGGAATGCGCAGCAACTGTAAATGCAGACTGTGTTATAAGCAGAGACCCGCACATATTAAAAATCAAAACATTTGAGGGGATAAAGCTTGTGTCTCCAGAAGATTTTACAAAGGCGGATTATGGCGGACGGTAGAGAGATGCAGAACTTGAAATCTTTATGGGAAGGAACAAAATCAGAATTTGAAAGGCGCGAAAGAGAGCTTGTTGATTGTTATATTTCTTTTTTGAAGGAAGTTGCTGTATCTTATCTAAAGCAAGGCAGAAGAGTTTTTTTTAAAGAAAACAGAGTTGTTCACTGGGGCGAAGGCAATTTCGGACGGCTTATTATTGAAGGGAGTGAAGAAGCAGATGAAGTTTTTGGAGAATATATTTCAGAGATTCAGTTCAAAGCTAAAATCAGCGCGGAAATAATTAGAGGTTACACTGAAATCAAAGAGAAAAATCTTGAAGATATAAGATATGGGATTTAAATGTTTAATCAACTGATTTTAAACGGCATTATCGCAGGCTCTATCTATGCCCTCATAGCCCTTGGTTTTGCGGTCATCTACAAAACCGTCCGCTTCTTTCACTTCGCCCACGGTGTTGTCTATACAGCAGGGGCTTATTTTGCCTACACCCTCTCAATATCCTTAGGCATCACCCCTCTACTCTCTTTTTTTTTGCCTCGGCCCTTTCAGCCGTCCTTGGCATAGCCATTGACAGGGTAGTCTACCTGCCCCTTAGGAAAAGCAATTCTCCGGGCCTGGTCTTTCTCATAGCCTCTTTCGGTGTATTCATCTTTATACAGAACCTCCTTCAGCTTCTGTATGGTGCTCAAATCCTCACTATAAGGACAGGCCCTGTGGTAGAGGGCTACCAAATTGCCTCGGCAGTCATAACCCCAATCCAGATACTCATACTCTCAGTCTCCTTAATCCTTTTTACGGCCCTCTGGCTTATCATAGACAAGACGAAAATGGGCAAGGCCATAAGGGCGGTGGCAGATGACCCTGTTGGCGCGAGTGTGTCCGGGATTTATCCTGAAAGGGTCATCCTCTATGCTTTCGGGATCGGCTCTGTCCTTGCCGGGATGGCGGGGGTCTTAATCTCCCTTGAGACGAATATAGAGCCTATGATGGGATTTAGCGCTATCCTTAAAGGGATTATCGCCTCAATCATCGGAGGCATCGGAAGCGTCCCCGGGGCCGTCTTGGGTGGGTTCTTATTAGGTATAGTCGAAAACCTCGGCATCTGGAAGATACAGGCAGGGTGGAAAGACACTATCGCATTCGCAGTTCTTATAATTTTTCTCTTATTGAGACCCCAGGGCATACTTGGAAGTAAAACAGATAAGGAAAGATTCTGATGGAATATTTTTTACATATACTCATAATCTCAGGCATCTATATAATTCTTACCCTCAGCCTTAACCTCATAGTTGGCTTTACAGGACTTCCTGCTTTAGGGCATATTGCATTTGCCTGCGTCGGCGCTTATACATCAAGTCTCCTTGCATTAAATTATGGCATATCACCATGGATTGGACTTGTTATCGGAGCATGGTTTGCTTCCATACTCGGACTTATTATCGGTTTTCCTTCAATAAGGCTGAAAGGCGATTATCTCGCCCTTGCAACTTTTGGCTTCGGGGTGATTGTCTATTCTGTATCGAAAAACTGGGTTGACCTTACAAGGGGACCAATGGGTCTGCCCGGAATACCGAGGTTTTCATTTCTTGGTTTTGAGCTTCAGCCTGTATGGGCTTATTTAGTGTTAGTCATAGCATTTGTTTTTATCACATCATTTGTGATTAACAGGATTATAGATTCTCCCTTTGGCAGAATCCTGAAAAGCATCAGGGAAGACGAGATAGCAAGTATTTCAATAGGCAAGAACGTTAACAAATATAAACTCACGGTTTTTGTCATTGGGGCATTTTTTGCAGGTATTGCAGGAAGCCTTTATGCCCATTATATAACTTTCATTGACCCTTCAAGCTTTACTGTCATGGAATCCATAGCTGTCCTTTTAATGGTTGTCTTTGGCGGAATGGGAAATATCAAGGGTTCTTTCATCGGAGCTTTAATACTTGTGATATTCCCTGAAATGCTCAGATTTCTGGGAATGCCGAGTTCGGTAGCAGCGCCGCTCAGGCAGATGATTTATGGACTGCTTTTAATTGTTTTGATGATTAAGAGACCACAGGGAATCGTCGGAGAATACAGGTTTAAGTAAATGGAAATACTTCAGATAAGAAATCTATCCAAAGGCTTTGATGGGATAAGGGCTGTTGATGACCTTTCATTCGGAGTTGAAAAGGGGACAATCACTGCCCTCATAGGTCCTAATGGCTCAGGAAAAACAGTAACTTTTAATCTGATTACCGGCTTTTACAAACCAACAGCAGGCAGAATTTTTTTTAGAGAAAAAGATATCACTTATCTTGCGCCACATAAAATATTCAATCTCGGTATTGGCAGGACATTTCAGAACATACGCTTATTCCCACAGATGACGGTGCTTGATAATGTAATGCTGGGTCTTGAATATAATCACGGAGAGAGTCTTTCGGCAGCAATATTTAAAGCACCTGCAATGCTCAGGGAAGAAAAAGAGAACAAAGAGAAGGCGATGGAACTTCTTAACACCGTTGGACTCATGGAGAAAAGGGATAAGTTTGCAGGAAATCTTTCTCATGGACAGAGAAGGCTGCTTGAGATAGCAAGGACTCTCGGGACTGATTCTGATTTTTACCTTTTTGACGAGCCAACAGCAGGTGTTTTCCCGAACACAATACCTAAACTCCTTGAGATTATAGAAGGTCTTAAGGCTTCAGGCAAGACGATTCTCTTTATTGAACATAACATGAAGGTTGTGATGGATATCTCCGACAATATCATTGTCCTTAACCACGGGAAGAAAATTGCTGAAGGTACACCATCTGAAATACAGAGTAATGAAGATGTCCTTGATGCGTATATGGGGAAAAGGAGAAAAATTGTTGCTTGAAGCAAAAAACATAAGTGTTTCTTATGGCGCAGTGAAGGCTATAGAGGATGTAACTTTTCATGTCAATTCAAATGAGATAGTGGCAATGATAGGCCCTAATGGGGCAGGGAAATCAACCGCTCTTAAGGCTGTATTTGGGATGGTTGATATATTATCAGGCGACATTCTTTTTAATGGGGAAAGCATTAAAGATGTAAGACCTGATAAACATGTCTCAATGGGAATCTCCCTTGTACCTGAAGGTAGAAGGCTGTTCCCTTCAATGACGGTTATAGAAAACCTTGAAATGGGTGCTTTTCTAAGGAAGGGTAATAATGGTAAGGCTAATATAGAAAACATTCTTGAACTTCTTCCTGCTTTAAAGGATAAGAGAAAACAAAAGGCTGGTGTGCTCTCCACAGGTGAACAGCAGATGCTTGCCCTTGGCAGGGCCTTGATGCAAAAACCAAAGCTTCTTCTGGCTGATGAACCATCGCTTGGCTTATCCCCCTCTTATATAGATATAATTTTTGAAAAGCTCATTGAGATAAATAAATCAGGGACAAGTGTTCTTCTTGTTGAACAAAACGCTCGAATGGCTTTAGAAATAGCTCATAGGGGATATGTTTTTAAGATAGGGAAAATATTCATGGAAGACATAGGTAAGAATCTTCTTGAAAGTAAAGAGGTAAAAAAGGCTTTTTTAGGAATGTGAAGTTGGACAAGCAGGTATCTGAAAAAAGGCTTACGTGTCATAAGTAGAAGTAACAATGGGACAACACTTCCATTTAATGTATGGATGAACCGCTACTCCGTCCGGCATTTTGTTTTCGATGCTTCCTTGATTAGGGCCTCCCTCATCACCTCTATCGGGGCTTTTAAACCGGTCCATATCTCAAAGGAGAGAGCCCCCTGGTAGAGCAGCATCCCGAGGCCGTTCATGACCCTGATTCCGGACTTCCTTGCCCCCCTTAACAGCGGTGTTTCGGGAGGATTGTAGATAAGATCGCAGACCACCATAGAGGGCCTTAAGATATCCGGGGGGATTATTAGCGGGTCAGAGCTCTTCATGCCCACGGATGAGGTGTTTATGATGACATCTCCGTCTGTTATCAGGTTATTCATTCCATAAGTATTGAACTGCATTACTGAAATCTTGAGGCTGGAAAAGTTCTTCGCGAGGTCTGCTGCCAGCACGCCCCCTTTTTCGACTGACCTGTTTATTATGATGATCTCTCCTGCCCCTTCTTCCGCAAGAGCGAATGCCACGGCCCTTGCCGCCCCTCCTGCGCCTATTATTAAGAACCTCCTCCCGGATATAGGGAGATCAATCTCTTCTGTGAATGCCTTTATAAAACCGTTACCATCGGTATTATGTCCGATCAGTCTATCTTCCCTGACCTCTATGGTATTTACGGCCCCTATAAGCCCGGCATGCCTGTCCAGCTCGTCCAAAAAGGGGATCACCTTCAACTTGAAAGGTATTGTAATGTTTACCCCTTTAATCCCTAAAGGGATTATAGATCTGATGGAGGCCTCAAGGTCATTATGGTTAATATTAAAGGGTAGATAGCAGTATGGAAGAGATAATGCCTCAAAGGCCGCATTGTGCATATACGGTGACATGGTCTGCTCTATCGGATTGCCGAATATGCCTACAATCCTTGTTTTGCCTGTAATCAACACAGGGCCTCCAGCTCTTCTATGAGCGCCTCGGGGTCAGGTTCAATGACCCTGATCGGGATGTTACACGATGACTTGACCTCATCAATATGTATGTCATCCAGGAAGAGGCCGTCATCATTTATGGCTACTGAAGGTATGATTAAGGTCCTGACCCCCCTTAGTCCGCCTATATGCCTTCGTATGTCAGCACCTGTGAGCAGCCCTGTTACAGTTACCTCTTTTCCAAAAAAACTATTAGCTACAGGGATAATCCTGAGTCCCGGGCCTATATCCTTAAAAAGCATCCTTAGATATTTAGAGAAGTCTACACCTGTAACAATACCAATCCCATTAATTTTATCCCCCATCTTCAACATTGGGCTCATCCTCCCAAACCTATTCAAAAAATATGGAACCATGCCGATCCCATTCTCGATTTGCGGGAGGTCTTCATAATCCTTGATAGGCGGAAACTCCCATTTTCCCTTAATATATAACTCATCGGCCCCAAAAACAAGATTTGTGCCGAACGCCTTTCTGAACTGACCCTGCCGGGAATGCACGATATCCAGGAGGTCTTCTGCTCCTCTCCTTGTGAAAGTCGGGATGGGTATGAGCCTGTCCCTGCATCTTGTTAGCCCTACAGGGACTACTGCTATTGAGGATACATAGGGGTAGAGGGATGACAGATCGGCAATAGTCCTTTCCAGATGTTTACCGTCATTTATGCCGGGGACAACAACTATCTGCGTGTGCATCCTGATCTTATTTTCGGCGAGATCTCTTATGTCCTTCATTACATCAGGGGCCTTCATGTTTCCAAGGATATATCTCCTTAGCAGGGGATCGGTAGTATGAACCGAGACATACAGAGGTGAAAGCCTTTGCGTGATGATCCGTTCTTTCTCTGCCCCGGTGAGGTTGGTTAATGTTATATAGTTCCCGAAGAGAAAGGAGAGCCTGTAATCATCATCCTTAATATAGAGGCTTCTCCTGAGCCCTTTTGGCATCTGGTCCATAAAACAGAAGATGCAGTGGTTCCTGCATCTCTTTATTTCTATCCGGGCAAGATCAAGACCCAATCCCTCGCCTTCTTCTTTTATTATCTTAATGTTCCTTATGCCCCCCCCTTTTTTTTCTATCTTGATCCTGAGGGTCGAGCCATCTTCGTGATATCTGTAATCTATGGGGTCCCTGATCTCATGACCATTAATTGATAAGATCCGGTCCCCGGGTTTAATGCCGGATCTTTCTCCTATCCCTCCGGCCAGTGTTACCTCAACGCCGGTCACCTATCTCGCCTCTTTGGAATTAATCTGGACGATCCCGCGATATATATAGTGGAGTCCTGAGGAGATGGTTAATATGGTTGTTATGAGCGCAAGGGGAGGAAGGATGTAAGATATCCTCTCTGTTTCAATAGAGATGAGTACAGATATTATATAGACTAGCTGGAACAGGGTAGTGCCCTTTCCGATAATGGTGGGGGAGATATTGAAGGCCTCATGGATCAGGTGTATCATTAATGTACCTATGAGGAGTATCGCGTCACGACTCAATATAATAATGGTCAGCCATACAGGTACAAGGTGGAGTTTTGTTAGCGTGATAAAGCCTGCTGCGAGAAGGAGTTTGTCGGCCATGGGGTCAAGGTAGGCCCCCAGGGTCGTCTTCTTATTGGATACCCTTGCAATAAAACCATCAAGACTATCAGTAAGGCCGGCCAGGAGAAAGACTATCAGGGCGGAGATATGGTATCCGTAGATCAGGAGGTTGATAAAAACAGGGACAAGGAGGATCCTTAATATCGTGAGGAAATTAGGGATGTTCATTTCCCCCCGTATCTCCTGTTATAAAGGAACCTCTCAAAGATCCTGTTGTAATTGCTCCATCCTGTCTGGTCCTCTGTGTTTTCTGCGCCGATCTTTTCCCTCTCAAAGGTCTCCCTAAAGGACTTGATCTTTGCATTCATCTCATCCAGATAGTGGAGGATGAGCGCCTCAAGTGTCTTGGGCCTCTTCGGGGATCCCCACTCATATCTTCCCTGATGGCTTATAATAATATGTTCGAGCAGCATGGCAAGGTCCTTAGGGAATCCCTCCAGCATCCTTATCTTTTCATCTACAAGCCTGAAACCTAACAATATGTGGCCTATCAGCCTGCCCTCATCTGTATAGTCTATTGATTTCTTATATCCTAATTCGTATACCTTTCCAGCATCATGGAGGATTGCTCCTGCTACCAGTAGATCAGCATCGGCATCCGGATAATGCCTGATTATGTCCCTGCAGAGCATGACCAGTTCCAGGGTATGCTCGAGGAGGCCGCCGATATATACATGATGAACCCCTTTTGCTGCCGGTGCTTTTTTGAATAGCCCCATGAATTCAGGGTCATTGGAAAAGGCCTTAAGAAGGCCTTTTAAGTGAGGGTTTTTGATCCTGTCAATCTCAGATTGCAGCTCAGATACCATCTCTTCTATATCCCTTTTTGATGCAGGGATAAACAGAGATATATCAACCATATCATCCTCGACCCTCTCGAGGGATTTTATATTAATCTGTCTTGCTCCCTGGTAGGATGTGATACGGCCTCTTATTTTTATAAAATCGTCCTTGTTAAACCTCTTGCCCATCTCCTCAGGTTCATCCCATATCTTACCGTCCAGATCACCATTTTTGTTTGCCAGGGTTATGGATATAAAGAGGTTGCCTGTCCTTGATGTTGAAACCTGCTTAGATCGGACCAGAAAGATCCCCTCTATCGAATCTCCATCTTTAAGTTCAGGTGCACCCATTTTCATAGCTTAGATGTTAAATTGATGTTAATAAATTAATATCTCCAGAAATTCTCTAAGTAGAATCAGGGGTTAATGTCTCTTTCCACAACAAATGTGGAAAAGCTGTGCATAACCCAATAAATCCATTTTGTGGAGCCTTAAAGCTATTAGAAAAAGAGCAGAATGCACAACATTTAGGCAGATAATAAATCAATAAAAACAACATATTATAATAATAATGACCTTTTCTATCGATGCCTGTTAACCCTGAATGAAGCGAATTCACGTTTATCCACAAGTAATTGACATGATCGGTAACCAAGACACAATTTGTTGACTTTCTTTATTCAACAAACCTGTATACGATCTCACCCTTTTTTACTAGCCCAAGACGATCCCTTGCTATTGCCTCAATATGATCCGGATCCTCTTTTATTTTCCAGATCTCTTCGCTGAGTTTCTTGTTCTCTTCTTCCAGTTTCGTAATCTGATTGATCAGGTCCCTCTTGGTGTGCCCCATTTCTATTATCGTGAATAGCCCCATATTGCCCGTTATAAATGAAACCGCTACATAAATAATGATAAAGGCTGAGAAAAGGAGAAATAAGATCCCCCTTTTTCTCTGCCGCCCGGCTATTTTCCCTTTATTAACCTTAGCCATGAACCTTCTCTGCCCTTGAAGAGTGCGGTAGAACCAAGCTCCTCCTCAATCCTGATAAGCTGGTTGTATTTTGCAATCCTCTCCGTCCTTGAAAGCGATCCGGTCTTGATCTGGCCGGCATTTAAGGCTACAGAAAGGTCTGAGATCGTTGTATCCTCGGTCTCCCCTGACCTGTGCGAGATAATGGTATTATACCCGGCCTTCCTCGCCATGGTAACCGTATCTATGGTCTCCGTCAAGGTGCCTATCTGGTTCAATTTGATTAATATAGAGTTTCCTATCCCCTCAGTGATCCCTTTTTTTAAGAGGTCAATATTGGTGACGAATATATCATCTCCAACAAGCTGAACCTTGTCCCCCATCTTTTGGGTCAAGGCCTGCCATCCTTTCCAGTCATGCTCTGAGAGCGGGTCTTCAATTGATACAATAGGGTAGGCCTTGATCAGTTTTAGATAGTAAACTATCATATCATCACTGGTCATTGCTACATTTTCCTTGCCTTTGTTTCCTTTCAGTTTCAACTTATACTTGCCTTTCTCGTAGAACTCGCTTGCAGCTACATCGAGGGCGATCTGGATATCTCTTCCAGGGGTATACCCTGCTGATCCTATTGCATCGATTATCAGATCTATAGCCTCTTCGTTGGATTTCAGGTCAGGGGCAAATCCCCCTTCATCACCTACTGCAGTTGAATAGCCCTTCTCTGTCAGGATTGATTTAAGCCTGTGAAATACCTCTGTGCCAGTCCTGATGGCATCTGAGAAAGAGCTTGCCCCGGAAGGGATGATCATAAATTCCTGGATATCAAGGCTGTTATTGGCATGAGACCCGCCATTGATAATATTCATCATGGGAACAGGAAGCTCCTTTGCATTTACCCCACCGATATAACGGTAGAGGGGAAGGCCTGATTCCTCTGCCGCCGCTTTTGCGCATGCCAGTGAGACCCCGAGTATGGCATTGGCGCCAAGCCTGCCCTTGTTCTTTGTACCATCCAGGTCTATCATGATCTGGTCAATCCTGACCTGCTCCAGGACGTCTATCCCTGCCAGCCTGGGGTGGATCTCGTTGCGCACGTTAGAAACGGCAGTCCTTACGCCCTTTCCATGATATCTCTTCTTGTCATTGTCCCTTAACTCAATAGCCTCATTATCTCCCTTTGATGCGCCGGAGGGCACAGAGGCCCTGCCTATAAAGGCTGCCTCGGTAATGACATCGACTTCAACAGTCGGGTATCCGCGTGAATCGAGTATCTCCCTTGCCAAAATATCAATTATCTTGCTCAATCTATCTCTCCTATCTAAGGGGCTCGCGTCGCCCCCTCCACCGG
>CAYZUL010000005.1:0-65819 GCA_964481895.1 uncultured Nitrospirota bacterium
ATTGTAAGGTCTTTTCTTATTTTACCCCACCAACAAGACCTCTTAATTGATGGTAATCAAACTATACTATAAATAAATCCGATTGTCAAGGCTCTGTACTCGTTCAAGTGCCGCCTCCATCCTGTCCAGCCCCTTCTTTATATTCTCCATGGAGGTGGCATAGGAAAACCTGATAAATTCATCTGCGCCGAATGAATCGCCTGACACTGCGGCTATCTTTGCCTCTTCGAGGAGATATGTCGCAAGATCTAAGGAGCCGGAAATCTTCTTGCTGTTCACGCTCGTTCCATAATAGCTCGATACATTCGGAAAGGCATAGAAGGCCCCTTGCGGCATCAAACATTTTACCCCCTTAATCCTATTCAAGCGATCTACTATATACTTCCTCCTCTTATCAAACTCAGAGACCATCATATTTACAAAATGATCAGAGCCCTTTAGCGCAGCGACTGCGGCCTTCTGTGAAATGGATGTCGGGTTTGATGTAGACTGGCTCTGGAGGTTCGACATGGCGGTAATTATCTCCTTTGGGCCTGCGGTATAACCGATCCTCCATCCCGTCATTGAATGGGATTTCGATACGCCATTTACCAGGATTGTCAGATCCCTAAGCTCCTTCCCTAGTGAGGCAATACTTGTATGCCTAAATCCATCATATACTATCTTCTCATATATCTCATCGGAGATGATATGAATATTATGCCTTAATGCAATCTCTGCGATCTCCTCAAGGTCTTTAATGTCATATGCCGAACCGGTGGGATTTGATGGTGAGTTTAGGATAATAGCCTTAGTCCTTGGGGTTATATGTTTTTTCAGGGTGCCGGCTTTTACCTTGAATTGATCCTTTTCTTCTGTCTTGACAAATACCGGTGTTGCGTCATTTAAGATGATCTGATCCGGATAGGAGACCCAGTATGGCGATGGGATTATCACCTCGTCGCCTGCCTCGAAGAGCACCTGGGCTATGTTGTAAAGGCTATGCTTGGCGCCGCAAGAGACTATTATCTGCGATTTTTCATATTCAAGATTATTGTCCTTTTTGAACTTCCCTATTATTGCATCTTTTAGCTCATCTGTCCCGGATGGCGCTGTATACTTTGTGAAACCTGACCTGATGGCCTTTATTGCCTCCTCTTTTACATCATCAGGGGTATCAAAATCGGGCTCCCCTACCCCAAAATCTATTACATCCACCCCTTGGGCCTTCATCGCCTTGGCCTTTGCAGACATTGCAAGTGTAGGCGAAGGCTTAATCCTTCCTATCCTTTCAGCTAATTTCATCAATCTCTCCTCTTGAAAATGTCCTTTAATCTCTTTGCTGCTATTGATGGCACAAGGTCTTTCACCTCCCCGCCATAGCTCGCTACTTCTTTTATAAGACTTGACGTAAGATATGAATACTCCTCGCTTGGCATCATAAAGACCGTCTCAATTGTATCGGAAAGCTTCCTGTTCATAAGGGCCATCTGGAATTCATATTCAAAATCTGAGACCGCCCTCAAGCCTCTTATAATAGCAATGGCGCCCTTCTGCCTTATATAATCCACAAGAAGTCCCTCAAAGGGTTCGATCTCTATATTCTGCATCCCCTTGGTAGCCTCTTCTATCATAAAGATCCTCTCGTTGATATCAAAGAGCGGGGTCTTTTTTGGGTTAGGTGCAACCGCAATTATCACCCTGTCAAAGATCCTGAGGGATCTTTTTATGATGTCAATATGCCCATTTGTTATTGGATCAAACGTCCCGGGATAGACGGCACTCTTCATCTCCATTACGCCTCATCATCCTTTCCTGATATATAGAGAGAAAGGAGCGTCTCCCCATATCTATATTCATCTTTTAGCTCCATTTTTCCGGAAACAGGCTCCAATCTTTTCTTAAAAAAATGTTCAACTATAATCATACCACCGGGGGCAAGGATCTCTGCGCCTCCCAGCAGCGGCCAGATCTCCCTTTCAAGGATATCTGATTTATAGGGCGGATCTAAAAAGATAATATCATATCTCCTCCCCTCTCTTGCTGCCTTCCTTATATACTCCAAAGCCCCTGATAAAATTATCTCTCCCTTAACCCCGATCCCAAGGAGCGACAGATTCTCCCTGATAATTCTCAGGAACCTGGGATTATTTTCGACAAATATAACCTCCGAGGCCCCCCTGCTTAATGCCTCTATGCCGACACTCCCTGTGCCCGAAAAGAGGTCTAAAAACCTGCTCCCCTCTACTCTGTCCATTATGATATTAAAGAGGGACTCCTTTACCCGGTCTGAGGTGGGTCTTAATTCCAACCCCTTTGGGGCCCTGATCCTTCTGCCTCTTGCAATACCGGATATGATCCTCATAGCGTTACCTTTGAAGGAGATCTCCTCCTATAAAATGGCCTCCTCACTATAATAGCCGGCACCACCCTGCCCCTTATATCAACAAGAACCTCTATCCCAGGTTTTGCATATTCTGGCAGGACATAACCGATCCCTATCCCCTTATTCAGCATGGGTGAAATATTACCGCTGGTTACAAGGCCTATCTCCTTACCATCAGAGAAGATCCTAAAATCCTTTCTTGGGACCCCCTTCTGCAGGAGTTCGAAGAATATCAGTCTCCTTTTGGGGCCATTCTTCTTCTGTTCCAGCATGGCCGCCTTCCCGATAAAATCATCCTTACTGAAGTCTACTACCCATTCAAGACCTGCCTCAATGGGCGTTGTATCATCATTTATGTCATTTCCATATAATGAATAGCCCATCTCAAGCCTTAACGTATCCCGCGCTCCCAGCCCGCATGGTTTGATGCCAAATTCCTTCCCGGAATCCAATAAAATATCCCAGACCTTCCCGGAATAGACTCCATCCATTATTATTTCGTATCCAACCTCACCGGTATAACCGGTCATTGATACAAGACAGGGCAGACCCCCGAACTTAACCTCTTTGAGTCGCCATGGTTTAATAGAGGAGGCAGGGCCTGATATTGCTCTTTCCAGGACAGAAGCGGACATTGGTCCCTGGAGGGAGATCATACCTGTGTCATCTGTAATATCTTTTATCTTAAATTCAAACCTGGCGCCATTCTCCATTATCCAGTCTATCACCTTTTCCCTGTTTGCCGCATTTACACAGAGCATGTATCTGTCCTTCTCCCTCCTCGAAATAAGGATATCATCCATAATCCCGCCGGAAGGCCCGGATATAAGGGTGTATTGGGCTGATCCTGCGGGCATATTCATAACATCCCTTACAGTAATCATTTGCAGCATAGACCCTGCGTCTTCTCCACGGATCTCAATCCTCCCCATATGCCCTATATCAAAAACGCCTGCACTCTCCCTTACAGTCCTGTGCTCATCCGTTACTCCGGAATAGGAAAGAGGCATCTCCCAGCCGGAAAAACCGGTGATCCTGGCCCCTAATTTTTTGTGGATCTCAAAAAGATGGGTCCTCCTCATGCCGATGCCCTCTCTCCAAGATAGGCCTCTTTCACCTTAGGGTCCTGCAGCAGGATTTCCGCCCTGTCGGTCATGACTATCCTCCCTGTTTCCATTACATAGCCACGATTGGCAAGTTCCAGGGCAGCCCTGGCGTTCTGTTCTACAAGCAGGATCGTATTCCCCTCGCTATTTATCTTTCTTATTATCTCAAAGATCCTTGTTACCATTATAGGCGCAAGACCAAGTGAAGGTTCATCCAATAAAAGCAATCTTGGTTTCGCCATCAATGCCCTTCCGATTGCAAGCATCTGCTGTTCACCGCCACTCAGTGTACCACCAGCCTGAGCCGATCTTTCCTTTAGTACAGGGAAGTAAGAATAGACCATCTCAATCCGGTTTAACAACTCTTTTTTATTCTTCACCATATATCCGCCAAGTTCAATATTTTCAAGGATAGTAAGCCCCGGAAATATCCTCCTCCCCTCCGGTACCTGCGATATACCCAACCGGACAATCTCATGGGGCTTAAGCCCGTCTATCCTTTTTCCCTTGAACTCTATTAAACCGCTTCTGGCCCTGAGCATCCCTGAGATGGTCATCAACATCGTTGTCTTTCCCGCGCCGTTGGCACCTATCAGCGCAACAATCTCCCCTTCCTCAACCTCCATGGAAACGGACTTTAGCGCCTCGATAGATCTATAGAAGGTGCGGAGATCCTTGACCTTAAGCACCTGTCATCTCTCTGCCCAGATAGGCCTCGATTACCTTTTCATCCCTCTGGATCTGATCAGGCATCCCCTCCGCTATCTTGACCCCATGATCGAGCACCACAACCATGTCCGAGATCCCCATTACAAGACGCATATCATGTTCTATCAGGAGGACCGTTATCCCCCTTTCCCTAATTCGCCTGATTAGGTCCATCAACATCTTGGTCTCCATCGGGTTCATTCCGGCGGCCGGCTCATCAAGTAGAAGGAGTTCAGGATCACTGGCAAGGGCCCTTGCTATCTCTGCCCTCTTTTGATCCCCATAAGAAAGACCTCCTCCAAGGGTATGCGCCACATTCTTTAACCCGACAAAATCAAGCAGCATCTGTGCTTTATCAAGGAGATCCCTCTCTTCTCTGATAACCCCTTTTGTTCTGAGGAGTGAACCCAGAAACCCGCCCCTTGTCCGGCAATGGGCCCCCACCATAACATTCTCCGCACAGGTCATGCCGGCAAAGAGTCTTATCCCCTGGAAGGTTCTCGCAATGCCGCCTTCAGTTATCTTGTGGGGTTTTAGCCCTACGATATCCCTACCCTTAAATCTAATCTCCCCTTTTGTAGAGCGATGTACCCCTGTTACACAGTTAAAGAAGGTGGTCTTCCCTGCACCATTTGGGCCTATAAGTCCGGTTATATTCCCTGATGATACAGAAAGGTCTATCCCCTCAAGGGCTACAAGCCCGTCAAATGCCTTGGTAAGGCTTTTTGTTTCAAGAAGCGTCATATTTTATGAAGGCAGATCCTCTTAAAATATCGATAAAATTATACAATATAGCCCAATACTTCTCAATCCTTATCTTGACACCCGATGAGGGATTTGATACCCTTCGGAAAGATTGTAAGTGGGCCGCTAGCTCAGCCTGGTAGAGCACCGCCCTTTTAAGGCGGGTGTCGATGGTTCGAATCCATCGCGGCTCACCAAAGATTATCGATTGTTATTCTCCTTCACAGCAACAAAAAAGAAGATACCTGCAAACAACAGGCCTATACTAAAGAATCCAAAGGCCACACTGTAACCAAAACCAGCCACCAGTAAACCGGCTACAATTGGACCGCCTGCATGTCCCATATCTGTTATCGTTCCGAACAGGCCATGTGCAGAACCATAATTATGCCTTTTACACAGGTCTGTAATAAGGGGAGGTGTGGCAGAGATCACAACGGCAACAGCAAGGCCATATATGACAACAAGGGCAATCAGGCCATAAAATATTCTTACATGCGGAATCATCCAGATAATGGAGGCACCGCATAAAAGGCCGGCAATAATCTGAGGTCTTCTCCCTATCCTGTCCGACATGGCGCCCATTATAGGCCTGGCCATAAGTGTAGAAACGGTCTGGACCCCAAAGAGAAAACCAATCTGCCATGGTTTAAGCCCTGCCACCTGCTTTGCATAGATAGGTAGAAACCCCTCAATTGCACCTGTTGCAAAAAACTGAAGCGCCTGGGTTATGCTTGCCCCAAGGATCGACAGGTTGGATACTACCTCCCTGAGACCATCAATAAATCTGCCTTTTACTATCGATAGGTCACCAGTGTTAGTTTTGTGGATTGTCTCCGGCCACCTGAGGATAGAAATCAAAGCAGCAATCCCGGCAATACCAGACGCCACAAATGGATAGGTGAATCCCCCTGCTGATATGAGTATACCTCCCAGCCACGGGCCAATAGTATTTCCTATCATAGCTGCAGAGCTATAAGTTGCAAGCCGCTCCCCGCGTCTCTCCTTCTCGACAATATCAGAGATGATAGCAGAGACAACAGGGCCAAATATGGCAGTAGCTGAGCCATGTATAAAACGGATAACAAGCAGCGATATATAGCCATTTACCAATAGATATAGATATGGGGCAAAGGCAAAGACGAGCAAACCCGCGATCAGGAGGCGCCTTCGGCCATATATATCGGAGAGCCCCCCGGATAAAAATTTCCCAAAGATGCCGGTTATGGTAGAGGCTGCAACAATCAGACCTATGGCCTTAGGGCCGACACCGAGGCTCTCCGCATATAGCGGGATAACAGGAAATCTGGAAAGGCTATAAGATAAGAAGGCCAAAAATCCGGACAGGCATAACCTTAAAAATAACCTCCCCTTCCTATCCTCCATTAGTCTATGGATTCAAACTAATTGTCATGGTAGTCCGCATTATACCTAACAACTTAAGCTATATCCAGAAATTTCACCCAAAATTTTCCCGACGCTGGACTCTTCATCTCTTTCATTATATAATGCCGGTATTCATGCTGTTTGAAATGGCAGAACCCATTGACGGACCGATCGCCACATGTTATTCTTTCCGTCATGCGAATATCGTATCTGTCTCTTATCTCATGCACGCAGCATCCTTTTCTAGTAGAATCAAACTGCTGATGCGTATATTCTTAATCCATATCCGTGATCCACAGTTTTACGCCCTGCCGGCCAAGACCCGCGCCAAGAACGGGAATATCCGGGTGATGGGCTTTCCTCCCATCGGCATCATGTCGCTCTCCGCCGTGCTCAAACTGGCGGGTCACGAGTGTGTGATGTTCGATCAGGCAAATCCCGACACACCCAATGACGTTATTATCGAAGAAATCCGCAAGCAGCGCCCCGCGCTTGTCGGCCTTAGTTTCCTGAGCACAACCAGTTATCCTTACGCGAAGATCCTGGCCCGTCAGATCCGCGCGACCGATTCGAAAGTTCGGCTGGCGTTCGGCGGCGTCTTCGCCTCGCTCAACGCGCAGTTGGTCAAGCTCCAATGTCCCGAGGTCGACTTTGTCTGCCGCGGCGACGGCGAGCAGCTCATCCTGGATCTTATTGAGCGGCTCGACGCTCCCGAGACAGTGGAAAGTCTGACGTGGGCCAAGGACGGCCAGGTGATGCAGAACCCCAACCGGACAATGGAGCGTCATCTCAATCAGTGGCCGTTTCCCGACCGTGAGGGGCTGCCTCTTGACTTTATCGAGTCGATGCCGCTTGATGTGCCGGCGGTATTGTCGATGGAGCGCTTCACGACAATGCAGACCTCCCGCGGCTGTCCATGGCCGTGTATCTTTTGCGACATCCCGGTATTCAATGAGGGGAAGTGGCGCTCCCGCACTGCCGATCACGTAGTGGAAGAGTTTAAGCATCTCCAGAATCTCGGCTATGGGGCCGTTTATTTCGTAGACGATCACTTTCTCCTCCAGCCCAAACGGATCGAAGAAATTTGCCGGGGCATCATCGACGCCGGTGTAACAATCGAGTGGGGTGTTGAGGGGCGGGTCGACTCCGTTTGCCAACATCTCTTCCCAGTAATGGCAAAGGCGCACTGCCGAACGATCATGTTTGGAATCGAGACCGGCAGCCAGAAGGTGCTCAACCGGCTGAACAAGGAACAGACCCTGGAAGATGTCGAATCGGCGGTGACGACCGCCAAGAAAGCAGGCATCGAGATCGTACACGGCTTCTTCGTAGTTGGCACCCCGGACGAGACGGTGGAGGATATGCGGGCTACGTTCGACTTTGCGTCACGGCTCAGGCTCGATACCTTTGCGTTCAATCGACTCTGCGTCTACCGCGGGACACCCCTGTGGCAGGAATATGTGCAGCGCGGCCTGGTCAATGACGTGACCGACTGGTACAAGTTTTTTAAGTGCTCGGAGATCGACCCCACCTGTCTGCCCGGTGAGGTCATTAATGCGGAGCGCAACGCGGGTATGCGCCGCCTATTTGTCTACAAACTGACGCATTACCCGATTCAAATCTTTACGTTGCTGCGCCGCTTCCTCCGCTTTATGCCTGTGCGTGACGTGATATATCTGATTGTCAAGCCGTTTCTGGGAAAAAAGCGGGGACAGACAAAGGCCGAAACACTGTCACGTGCCGTTGAGCACGGGGCTCACAAGGACACGGCCGCCGAGCTGACGCAGGTGTCGGATGATAAACTCGAATATGTCATCAATGAGTCGAAGGCCGAGCGCCTTCGCTCTCAGCAAGAGGCGGAAAAATCGGAAGTCACTGGCCAAGGTGCCTGAGGCCGATCCTCGCATTCTATCCCTCCCTCCATTCAGCACTTCTTGAACTGGATAGATATATAAGTAAATCCCAATCTGTTGTATAATTAAACGGATCTATATTATAAATAGACCTAAATAAGGAGACGCTTAATTGAAAATATATTTATTCCTGATAGTCATTGCATACATCCTGAAAGAGGCATTCAAATATCTCGTCATCTATATGAACTTAAATCACATGATGAGAAAAGGGGATGTTGTACCGCCTGAATTTGATGGAAAGATCAATAAGGAAGGAATGAAAAAGGCAGGAGATTATCAGTCGGAGAGGGTCCGCTTCGGCATGATCGCGTCCCTATTTAACAATATAGTCATAATCGTCTTTATCTTTGGCGGTCTTCTGAGCCTCTATAATAGATGGATCTCATCCTTAAACCTCCCCTTTATCTTTGCCGGGTGGCTCTTCTTTATACTCCTATTCTATACAAACGAGATCCTCTCCATCCCTTTTGGCCTATATAGCAGTTTTAAGATAGAGGCAAGGTACGGATTCAATACAATGACACCCCGCCTCTGGCTCTCTGACTTTCTAAAGTCGATCTCTATCTCTACTGCCATGAACTCCCTCCTGATATTGGCCGGTCTCCTCTTGATTCAATGGGCCCCCGATTCCTGGTGGATCTGGGTATGGACTTTTATTTTGGTCTACAGCATATTCTTTATGTATATATCGCCATATGTGATTGAACCCTTATTTAATAAATTCGCCCCCATTGATGACGAATCGCTCAGAGAAAGGATCATCAGACTGACAGATAAGGTGGGCATACATGTCGGCAGGATACTAAAGATGGATGCCTCAAAGAGGAGCAGACATACAAACGCCTATTTCACGGGAATCGGGAAGACAAAGAGGATAGTCCTTTTTGACACCCTCCTGTCAGGCATGGATCAGGATGAGATAATAGCTGTCCTTGCCCATGAGATTGGACACTGGAAGGGCAGGCATATCTTGAAGATGATGGTCATATCCGCTATCGTATCGCTTGTAGCCCTCTTTTTGACCTTCAGATTGACTCAGAGTGATCTCCTTTTGCGGCTCTTTAATATCAGCACAGACACACTCTTTGTAAAGCTGTTTATTATCTCATTCCTTGCAGGGATTGTAGCCACGCCCTTAAAGTGGTTTATGAGTTGGCTTAGCAGAAGGCATGAGAGGGAGGCCGACAGGACATCGTATGAACTTACATCAGATGGCGAGAGGATGGTGAGCGCCCTTGTAAAGCTCTCCAAGGAAAACCTCTCAAACCTCTATCCCCACCCCCTCTATGTCGCCATCTATTATTCCCATCCCCCTGTCCTGGAGAGGATAAGATATATAAGGTCTCTTTTAAAAGCATGAAGATGTCAGAATCTAAAAGGAGATTCCAGGGGTGGAGGATCTTTTCTGCCCTAAAATGTATCTCGTTTGCAGCTATGTGGCAATGCTAAGGGTCAATATCCAGGTCAATTCTGATCCCGGAGGTGGATACCTCCGTATTTAGCTCTTCTATTGATCTCTTGATGATTTCCTGCACGGGGCGGTCTCCTTTTATGATCATCTGCCATCTGTGCCTTCCCCTTAGTGTTTCAGGATACCCCCTGGCCGGCCCAAGTAATTCTGTTCCCTTGGCAAGATTCCTGTGCAGGATCTTGCCAAGCCTTTGCGATCTATCCGCGCATCTGTCCAGGTTGCTACCCTCTATCGTTATTATGGCCATCGACGAGAAGGGGGGATACTCTAGTTCTTTCCGAAACCCGATTTCCTTCAGGTAAAACCGGTCAAGTCCCATATTTGATGGGTCAGATACTGCCTCTATCGCATGGTGGCTGGGGTTATGGGTCTGGATAATCACCTCACCTTTCCCTGCCAGATCGATCAGCCCACGCAAGAGTTTGTATACCCTGTGGGATATGCGAAAATCAGGAAGGTGTAGACCTGTATCTGCCGAGACAACCCCAACCAATGCAAAGGGACGGTTGCCGGGACTTCTGAGCACGATATCCGTCCCTATGAGAATCTCGCCGCCATTGGTATTGGACTCAACATTTGCATTTCCCTCTTTTTTTGTATCGCTATCCAGCCTTACCCTCCTTACATCCGGGAATTTCTTCCGGATCTCCTCCTCCACCCGCTCTGTGCCGATACCGACTTCCCTCAATCTGCTTGACCCGCAATCAGTGCATGTATCAGGGACTCCTGCGGATTTATTGCAATAATGACAGGAGAGTCTTTTTAAGCCTTTATAGTATGTCATGGATAGGGCGCAGTCCGGGCATCTGAAGGTATAGCCGCAATCCTGACATATAATGCTATTGGAAAACCCTCTCTTGTTGACAAAAAGAAGCACCCGGTCTCCCTTTGAAATCCTGTTGGCTATTGAAGAATTAAGCTGATCGGAAAGGATGGTCCTCCCATTGGCACCCCTCATATCGACAGTCTTTATTGATGCAACATCTCTTACAATATTTTCATCTCCATTACTGTCATCAACCAGGGTTCTGAGCTTGTATATCCCTGTCTGTCCGTGGTAGAAGTCCTCCACAGACGGCGCGGATGAACCCAGTATTACAGGGATGTTTAATCTCTCTCCTCTCTTTAAGGCAACTCCTTTTGCGTTATACCGGAGTCCTTTGTCCTGTTTGTAGGATGGGTCATCTTCCTCGTCCACTATTATCATGCCTGGCAGATCAATGGGGGCAAATATGGCAGACCTGGTTCCGACAATTATGTCTATCTTCCCTTCCCTTATCCGTGAGAGGATGTCAAACCTCCTGCCTTCTGAGATGCGGCTATGAAGAAGGCCTACCCTTCCACTGAATGTATCCTCCAGGCTTTTTATCAGGAATAAATTTGGTGATATTTCAGGTATCAATAGCAGGACCCCCTTTCCCCTTTCTATGCACAGAGAAATAAGGTGAAGGTAGATCCTATGCCTTGTATCCTTATTTATGCCGGCAAGGAGGTAAGGGGTATAAATACCCTTATTTATGAGGTCTTTGACCTCATTTACCAGGTCCGCTTCCCCTCCGTAAAGAGATGGGAGGCTTGCCGGATGCCTGATGTCACTGGCTGTTTTTTTCTTTTTTCTGGAAGGATCCCTTTTCCCGATTATCCGGATATCTTCATCCAGTATCCCATCCCTCTTCATATTTGACAGTATCTGGGTAAGGCGGCTTTCATTAAAATCAATGTCAATATCTCTTGAAAGTTCCGATAACGTCACCCAATCGGACTTACCCTTAAGGACCGATAAGATCCTGCCCTTAGTGCTGTTAGGATTTGCCTTGATCTTGGTGTCCTGATTTTTTAGCTTGAAATACTCCCTGGTCTTAATATTATTACCTCCTGGTATGGCTGCCCTTATCATCAGACCTAATGGCTGCATATAGTATTCGGAGGCCCATCTCGCAAGTTCCAATATCTCGTTATTTGTAATAGGTATATCATCAAGGGCTTCAATTATCTCTTTCAGGTTATGGGATCCGTCTTGTACTGATATCCCTATCAGGTAACCGGTGATCTTTGACCTTCCAAGAGGGACGAGGAGCCTCATTCCAGGTGAGAGCCTTCCGACAAGCCGCTCCGGGATTGCATAGTTGAGGACCTTGTCAAGCCTCCTTGGTATAGCTACCAGGGCTATTCTTCCCTTTGAGGTGTCGGAAGGAATTTTCACACTTGAAGACATGAATCGATTCTATCAGGTAAAGATCGGACATGACAATAAGAAAGATATCCTTTGACTTTTATATAGGCGTATATATAATAATCAAACTAATACACAGCGACATAAATAGCATCATGATTATACCCCATCCCCACCAACGCCCCCTCTCCATCAGGGAGAGGGCTGGGGTGAGGGCTGGGGTGAGGGCGGGTCAATTCGGATTTATGTCGTTATGTATAATACTGAATAAATATAATAACTAAGGAGGCGAATTCATGGAGAATAATGGGACTGATCTGGCAACAGGAGAATTTGATGAAGGCTTAAAGGAAGGGGTTTATAGGGCAATATACTCACGAAGAGATATAAGGGCCCAATTTAAAAACGATCCGATCCCAGAAGAGGTGTTATCGCGTATCCTTCATGCTGCTCACCATGCCCCTTCGGTCGGGTTCATGCAGCCCTGGAACTTTGTCCTTATCCGAAAAGAGGAGATCCGGGAGAAGATCCATGCCGCCTTTCAGCAGGCGAATGTTGAGGCTGCCATGATGTTCTCAGGTGAAAAGAGGGAGCAGTACAAGGGCTTCAAGCTGGAAGGGATCATGGAGTCGCCGCTTAACATTTGCATAACCCGCGACCGGGAACGCTTTGGCCCTGTGGTAATAGGCCGCACTGCGAATCAGATTATGGATCTCTATAGTTGTGTCTGCGCAGTTCAGAATTTATGGCTGGCGGCCAGGGCAGAGGGACTGGGGGTAGGTTGGGTAAGCATTATTCACGACCGCGAAATTCGGGAAATACTTCATCTGCCACCCCATGTTGCCCCTGTCGCATATCTTTGCATCGGTTACGTTACCCATTTTCCGGAAAGGCCGGAACTTGAGGCTGCTGGATGGCTTCCCCGCCTTCCCCTTGATAAGCTTGTCTTCTGTGATCAGTGGGGAGAAGAGTGCCAAAAAGCCTGGCCAACGCTCCATAAAGAGATCGTCGGCTCAAATGGCATAATCACTACAAACAGAACCTTAAACAGATGAAGGTTTGGCGTATGACCAATGGCGGAGATCACAACGGAGCAGGGTGCAATGAATGAGACCCTAAAGATAACGAGTTTGATTTTACCTTTGGCACTGATCGCAGGCGGATATCTCATCGGGATAATCTTTGAGAAGGTTATATTAAACAAACTAAGAAAGATAGCTGTAAAAACAGAATGGGAGGGCTATGAGATTATAGTCTCAGCCCTTTCACGAATGATGATCCTCTGGTTTGTCATTGCAGGTATCTATGGGGCCGTAATCAATATCCCAATGAGAGCAACCTACTTAGGTATCCTTCAGAAGACCCTCATTGTGATCATCATATTTTCAGTTACTGTAGTTCTGGCAAGGATTTCAGTTAGTTTCGTTAGTCTGTATGCAACCCGAGTGAAGGGTGTATTGCCTTCAACATCAATCTTTGTAAATTTAACTAAACTTCTGGTCTTTCTTGTTGGTGTTCTGATCATACTTCAGACTCTCGGTATCTCCGTTACCCCTATTCTGACTGCCCTGGGGATCGGCGGTCTTGCTGTTGCCCTTGCCCTTCAGGATACGCTTTCCAATCTATTCTCCGGCTTGCATATAATAGTCTCAAGACAGGTAAGACCGGGAGATTATGTAAGGCTTGACAGCGGTGAAGAAGGTTATGTCGCAGATATAACATGGCGAAATACGACCATCAGGACACTCCCGAATAATATGGTAGTCGTCCCTAATTCAAAGATGGCATCTTCCGTAGTTACAAACTTTTTCCTTCCGGAAAAAGAGATGGCCCTCTCTATTGAGGTCGGTGTAAGCTATGAATGCGATCTTGATAAGGCAGAGCAGGTAACGACTGAGATAGCAAAAGAGGTTATGAAAAAGGTATTGGGTGGCGTTCCCCAATTTGAGCCATTTGTCAGATATCATTCATTTGGCGACTACGCCGTGAAATTTACTGTAATCCTGCGTGCAAGGGAGTTCACTGACCAGAACCTGATTAAGCATGAATTCATAAAAAGACTCCATGAGCGGTACAGGAAAGAGGGGATTAAGATCCCATTCCCGACCCGGACTGTATATATGAAGGGAAGGGAAGATTAACTACCCATCAGTCCCCTTTAACACCAAGTTCAAGCCATCCTTTGACTTCTGACCCAGGGATCGGCCGGCTTATAAAATATCCCTGGGCCATATCGCACCTAAGAAGGCCAAGCCTCTTCATTATCTCTTTATTTTCTACACCCTCGGCTACGACCTTAAGACGGAGACTATGGGCAAGCTCTATTATTGAATGGACTATGGCAATGCTGTGTTCATCTTCCATCATATTTATGACAAAAGATTTATCTATTTTAATTTCGTCAACCGGTAATTTTTGAAGATAGCCAAGCGAAGAGTAACCGGTGCCGAAGTCATCGATAGAAAAATGTATATCTATTGCGGCCAGCTGTGCCAGTATATCCATAGAACGTTCAGGATCTCTCATTATGGTACTTTCAGTTAATTCAAGCCTTAAATTATCCGGAGTCACGCTGGAGGTGGAGAGCAGTACCTTTATCTGTTCCAATAGTTCCGGAACCTGGAGGTTTTGCATCGAGAGGTTCACAGCCACGCAGACCTGAAGGCCTTCCTGCTTCCAGGCATGGGATTGTCTTAGCGCCTCTTTTATTACCCATAGGGTGAGATCCTTTATCAGACCTGTATGTTCGGCAAGCGCTATAAACTGATTAGGCGGAATAACCCCAAGTCTTGGGTGTTGCCAACGGACAAGTGCCTCGACACCCACGGGACTGCCGGTTTTGAGGTCTATCTTTGGCTGATAGAGGAGGAACATCTGGTCAGAGTCTATGGAGTGTCTGAGCTCACCTATAAGTGCAAGACGTTCCGGGCTGTACTGGTTATACTGGGGTGAGTAGATGGTCAGTCCGCTTTTTGTATTTTTTGCCCTATACATGGCCATATCTGCATATTGCATCAGGGTATTGGCATCATCACCGTATCCGGGAAAGGGTACCATGCCGATGCTTGCGTTGACATTTATCGCTATCCCTTCCAGGGTAAAAGGTTCTTTTAAGCTTTTCATGAAACTGTCTGCTATTCTATTTGCGTTTTCTGCATCTGTATCAGGCAGGATCACCGCAAACTCGTCCCCGCCAGTCCGTGCTAATATAGCAGTTTCAGGCAGGGCATTCCGAAGACGAGCCCCTGCCTGCTTTAGTATGATGTCACCGCTATGGTGGCCAAGGGTATTGTTGATCTCTTTGAAACGGTCCAGGTCCATAACAAGCAGGACAAGGGGTCTATTTGCGGACTTTGCCTCAAATATGGCCTGTTGCAGGCGGTCATGGAGCAGCGTCCGGTTAGGAAGGCCTGTCAGGACATCATAATACGCCAGATGCTGGATCATCTCTTCTTCGTGTTTGCGTTCAGTGATGTCGCGGGCTATTCCTATAACACCTATTACCTTCCCTTCGTGATTCCGGAATGGTCCTTTTGTAGTGAGGTATGTGTGCTTAATGCCAGTAGCTGCCACGAGATCTTCTTCGTATGTCCTCGTCACTCCTGAATCTATAATGCTCCTGTCGCCCTCCATAATTTGCCGGGCTGCCTCAGGGACAAATAATTGGGAATCATCTTTGCCTATCACCTCTTCCTTTGTCTTTCCAATGAGACGGGCGCCAGGATCGTTGATCAGTAAATAGCGGCCACGAAGGTCCTTTACAAAAATAGCATCGATTATCTCGTCAATTACTGTATGCAGGAGATTATAGCTTGTCTTTAGTTCCTCCTCTGCCTGCCTTCGTTCAGTGATGTCGCGAAAGATCTCAAGCTTGGATATACTACCGTCATAATTATGCAATGGGGTGTCCAACAAGTCATATGTCTTATTGTTTTTAGCGGAATACCATTCCCATCTCACGGTCTTTCCTACAAAGACATCAAGGTTCTTGCACCATGAACAAACCTTATCCCTGCCATGAAAATATTCATAGCATTTCCGCCCTTCCACAGGACCAAACTCCCTTTCAATAACAGGGTTGATATATTCTATGTCATAAGCCTGGCTTACAATATATACACCATCCTCCATGGATTGCAGGATATTGATGAGCTTGTCCCGCTCCGCCTTCACCGCCCCTTCGGCCTTTACGGTCTGGATGACATGGGCAGTTATGCCGGCAAGGCCCTCCAGCATGGCATCCTCTTCAGGGGTGATAGATTGCTTTGAGAAGAGCGCAAGAACACCTATAGGTTCGCCATCGGTATCTTGAAGCTTATACCCGGCAAATGAGACAAGGCCAAGTCCCCTGGCCCATTCATGATCCATGATCTGCGGATCATTTACTGCATCGTTGGTGAGGAATTTGCTTATCTTTCCGGCGGCTACCCGACCCAGCTTATACATGCCAAATGGCATCCGGCTATGAGGGCCCTCTATATGTGTATAGCGGCCGGAGCTTGCGATAAGGTGAAGGCAACGTTCTCGCAAGCGGCATATCTTATCATTTTCCTTGGCCTTGGCGTGAATACAGACGGAATCGCAGCGGTCCCCAGGCATGCTAAGCCATATACGACAAAAATCGGCATTAAAGATCTCTACAACACCATCCGTGATCTTTTTGAGCTTTTCATCGAGACGCCCAGGGCCAAGCAAGGCCTTTTGAAGTTGGTTGAGTCTTTGCAGGCGATCAGCATTAGGCATAACGCTTCATTTTCCTTAATAAACCTAGGGATTAAGTCACCCATAATTGTTTATTATAACATAAAATCGATCAATTTACAGTTCTATTGATACAGGAGAGGAACTCTATGGCTATTTGATCAGCAAGAAGGATCCCTTTACGGGTAAGTCTTATCCTGCCTGAAGAAAGCGTTATTATGTCTGCGGTGATTAACGTATCTATCTCTTTTCTGAATATCAATAACGGATCAACATTAAAGCGGCTCCTTATATCATACAGGTCTATCCCCTCTGTCTTTCTAAGCCCAAAGATGATGGCATCTGTCAACTGATCCTCCCTTGTGAGTATCTCCGCGCTGTTATCCGGACATCCTGAATCAATCAGGCTTATATATTCTTCTATGGAATCTGTGTTGCAGAATCTCCTGTTATTGATATATGAGTGAGCCCCGGCGCCTATGGCAAGATATTCGTCTCTATCCCAATAGAGCAGATTATGTCTGCTTGATCTGCCAGGGAGGCAGAAATTGGAGATCTCATAATGGAAATAGCCGGCCCCTTCTAACATTCCGGCGGCAGTCAGATACATCTCGATCTGACTTTCCTCGGATAACGGACTGATCTGACCCTTTTTGAGGCGGTCATAAAGGAGAGTACCTTCATCAATTGTAAGACAATATATAGAGATATGTTCAGGGGAAAGGGAGATTGCCTCCTCGACTGTTAAAAGCCATTCATTGATCTGCTGGTCCGGGAGGGCATATATAAGATCAAGGCCGATGTTTTTAAACCCTGTTGACCTGCAGGCCTTAAAGATGCAGCGCGCTTTATCAGCATCATGACTCCTGCCGAGAAGATTAAGGTATCTGTCAGAAAAGGACTGGACACCAAGGCTTATCCTGTTTATACCTATACGGATCAGGCCATCCAGTTTTTCCCTGTCCAGCGAATCAGGATTGGCCTCTATAGTTATCTCGATCCCATCTTCCAGATAAAAAATTCTGCCGCATACATCGATTATATCTTTAATAACTGAGGGAGGAAGAATTGAAGGTGTACCTCCGCCGAAATATATGGTCTTGAGAGAACGGCCTTCAAGCCTGTATTCCCGGGCCCTTATAACTATCTCCCTTCTGATCGCGTCTATATATCTCCGGGCCGAATCAGGGTTGTATGGAACAGAGTTGAATGAACAATAGAGGCACTTGCTAAGGCAGAAGGGAAAATGGATGTATAGACCAATAGTCTTTGTAGGGGCTCGCTGGTTTTTATACATATCTGTTTAATTATACTACAGAATGGGATTTAATATCGGTACTCCCAACCATTTTTGTGCTATCATGAAATTCAATCGGAATGACTTATTCTCCTTGACTAGATGAGAGGCCAGAAGGTAAGATTATACATTCAATGTGTTACACCCTTCCAGAAGGTGCCTTTTATAATTGACAATAAAAAATGGATAACATGGACAATAAAGAGCAATATAAATCCTTTTTAAAGGAGCATTATCCCTTTAATTTAATTCCTGATCAAATTGTTAATGATCTGATCTCCTGCATCAAGGAAGAGCATTATGGCACAGGCCAGACTATTTACCGAAAGGGTGAAGATGGGGGCATCTTTAGTATTATCCGTACTGGTGAGGTGTACGAATTAATTACGGACAAGAATGGGGAGGAGATTATCGTTTCGCTTCTCCGCGAGGGGAACTGTTTTGGCGCGATATCTGTATTAACAGGCGAGCCCCATTCAGTAACAACAAGGGCAAAGGGGGATGTGGAGCTATTTGTCATAGAAAGGGGGGATCTGGAGGCATTGCTCTCCCGCCATCCCTCCCTCAATAAATATCTGACACGGATCCTCACTGAGAAGATAAGAAACCTATTCCTCTTCTTTGAGACAGAAGGGATAAGGGTATTTGAAAAGGCAAGGAGCATAGATGAGAAGGAGAGGGAGATCTCATTTCTCAACAGGATTACCAACCTGATCGGTTCTAAGGAGGATTATGAAAAGCTCCTTGATACCATAGTCAGCGAGGTCCGGGGATACACGGGTGCAGATGTATGCTCTGTCTATCTGCTGGATCCGATAACAAACGAACTGATTCTGGAGGCGGCAGACGGTGTAGGGGAGGGGATGGTAAGAAAGATAAAGATGGATCTCTCCCAGGGGATCACCGGATGGGTTATCCGGAATAGCGAGCCCGTTGCAGTATATGATATCCATAAGGATCCCAGGGTGCATATTATCTCTGATATCCAGGAGGATAGGTTAAAGTCGCTTTTATCCCTGCCTCTTGTCATAAGGGGGAAAAGCATAGGCGCACTCAACCTGGCTAATGTGAACTATAGGGACTATTCATATAATGATATTCAGAGCATGGGGATTATTGCCAATCATATAGCCATGGCTATCTCAAATTTCAGATTGCGGAAGAGGATATTTGCCGCCACTGGAGTTTCAAGTTCACGATTGGGCGGGCTGGATCATTTTGTCGGTGAAACAAGTTATGTGAGGGGCATAAACAGATTTATAGATCTGAATGCACAGTATGACGGGCATGTCCTCTTAAAAGGAGAAGAGGGGACGGGGAAGCATCTCCTGGCATCGCTGATTCATAGAAGGAGCAGGCGGGCAAAGGGGGCTTTTATAACAGTAGACTGCGAATCAATCCGAAAGGAATCGTGGGGAGAAGAGCTCTTTGGTGATGACCGGGATCCATCATCGGGTGAGATTTCGTTCGGGTTTCTTGAACTGGCCCATGGCGGGACTATCCTCTTGAGAAATATAGAGTCGCTTAATCAGGCGAATCAGATAGCCATCTACAAGTTCCTGAACGACGGGCGGTTTGTCCGGGTGCACGGACACGATACGATCTACTCAAACACCAGGGTTATTGCCACTGTTAATGGAGACACAAAGACTGATGACAGGATAGATCTGAACAAGGAACTTTATGATCTTCTATCAGCAAACTCATTTTCTATGGTACCCCTCAGGAAGATGCGTAAGGACATACCTGTTCTTTCCACACACCTCTTAAAAAATATCAATGACGAACTCCATAAAGGGATCATGGAGATATCAGGGAACGCCATGGAGAGACTTTTGAGCTATGACTGGCCGGGGAATGTTCTTGAGCTTGAGAACGTCTTGAGAAGGGCGGTAATCCTTGCCAATGAGGGAACGATACTCTCCAATCAGATATTTTTCGGCATCCCCAGGATAGAGAAGAGATGGGAGTTTAATCTGTTTTCAATAGAACCAATAAAAAGATTTTTCTACACAACTCGCCTTCAAAAGGGGGTCCAGGTCGCAGCCATAATAATCATGTTTTTTGTAATCTACTCCCTCATCTCGCATAAAGGGACTGGATATAGTCTCACAAATATCATGCTATGGTCTTTCGGTTGGTTCGGCCTTTTTGTCTCTGCCTTCTCTATCGGGAGGATATGGTGCGCTGTGTGTCCATTTTCAAGTTTCGGGGAATTTCTTAAAAGGATAAAGCAGAAGAAGATTCCGATCCCAAGCGATGCGGGCAAAAGGAGCGAGAAATACCTTGTCGGACTGATACTCCTTGTGCTTTTTGCAGAGGGTATCACTGTGATGCCTGCCGTTCCATTCTATACAGGACTGCTTATACTATTTATACTGATCGGGGCCATAGTATCTTCAATCCTTTATGATAAGAGGGTCTGGTGCCGGTACCTATGCCCGCTTGGCGGATTATTAGGGATCTACTCCCTTGCGTCCTTTGTAACGATAAAGGCTAACAGAAAGCTCTGTTTGAGTCAGTGCACGACACATGAATGTTATCTCGGCAGGGATGGGATGGAGGGGTGTCCAATGCTCCTTCACCCCTATGGTGTTGAAAACAGCCAGAACTGCACCCTTTGCGGCAGTTGCGTCAGGGCATGCGGGCACAACTCGCTTCGCCTTTCCCTCCACCTCCCGACTACGGGGGTAGAGGATATAGATATATTCAGCCTCCCCTTTTCATTTCTTGCCTCTGCCCTGGCAGGAATTTTATTGGTAGAGAACGGCTCCATACTTTCAAGGACGTCATCCTTGTTTAGATACATAAATGATATAATAAAGATAGATCCAAACATCCTCTATGCAATAGTTTTCATTGGAGTAATGACTCTCCCTTTTCTGTTAATTATCTCCTTAGACCTATTGATGAACAGATGGTCTAAAGAGGGGATAAAGGAGTACCTTGCCAATCTGCCTTACTCTTTCATGCCTCTTGCTTTGCTTGGGCATATAGCCCTCTATGGGAAGGAGCTTATCTTAGATCTGCCAAAGATTGGTAATATTGTCATGGAAAGGATAGGGATTACGATGATATTCCCGCCTGTAGGCGTAAAAGGTCAGACATGGGTGGAGATATTGCAGGTACTCCTTGTTGTCTTTGGTGCGGCAGAGAGTATATACCTTCTTTTCAGGATCTATAAGAAATCAGAACATAAGAACCTGCCAAAGAGGAGGACATTGCCGATCTATGTCGGGATGATATTGTTCTTTGCGGTCATCTATATGGTATCGTTCCTTGGTATGTCATAATAAGACAGACTTCGTGAGAATTATATGGGAACGACAGAAGGTTCCATATGCCGCCTCATGAAATATTCCCAGTCCTGATATCTCCCCAGAACTCTTCCTTCAAAAACAATTCGTGATTCTTCATCTTTATTTAAAATAAGCATACCTTTACTTATGATCTCAAAGCCTAAAAGCGGGTTATCAAGGCTATTTAATACAATAGTCTCTACAGAATCTGTCTTTAGGATGACAGAGATCTCATTCTCTATTTTGAATTTTTGCCAGATGGGATTTTTCTCAAGAAGTTCATCCCTGATATAGATGGCAATATCCCAATCGCTCATTTCAGATACCTTTCCGCTGACCCTGGAACCGAAGAGGTATGCAAAAGAAACCAGCGGGTCCTTGAAAAGGATAGATTTAATGGCCTCAATTTCAGTCATCCCTTCTCCTCTATCAGACGTAAAAACCTTTCCACGTCAGCCAGCTTAATATTTAAGAAGTCCTCAAGGGTGGGGATAGTTTCCTTGAGGTACTCATGGGCCAGGAAATTTCTTAGACCAGCAATGTAAACAAAATTATAAGCAAAATCTTCAGGAATAATCTTAAACTCTCCCAAATCATGTATAGCCTCTCTATATGTGGCTGGCTTTGGAAAACCACGTTTTACAATAATAAGGTCGGCAATATCCAATACCATCTCGGCACATAAGAAAACTGACCTTTCCACTATTTTCCTGTTATCAATAGAGCTCCTTATTCCCTTAAGGAATCTATCCCTATTTGCTTTTAAATAGAGTACCTCCTCTTTAAGTCTTTGAACCTTTTGAAATAAAACATTACCCATAATAGAAGCCTTCTCCCTAGTATCTCTTCTTCGTATACTTAGGAAAGATGATAGCAGAATGGAAAAGGATAAAACAAGATAAAATTTGTTAATTGTCTCGCTCAGCAACGGATGGCAAATCAGTAATGATTTTCTCTATCTTCCCCTCACAGTTATGACAAATCATGATATCCACATTTCGACAAAAACCTTCTTATAAATAGCACACCCTCTTCACCGCCTCGATAACACGCTCCTTGCTGGGGAGAATGGCCTGTTCTAAGTTCCTTGCATAAGGCATGGGAAGGTCAAGGCTTGTAACCCGCTCAACGGGTGCATCGAGATCGGAAAAGGCATTATCATAGATAATATTGGCTATCTCCGCCCCAACACCTCCAAAGCGCCATCCCTCCTGAACAATTACTGCCCTCCCAGTCTTCTTTACAGAATCAACTATGGTCTTTACATCAAGCGGCCTTATGGTCCTTGGGTCTACTACCTCTGCATCTATGCCCAGAGTTTCAAGCTCCTTTGCTGCATCCAATGCCAGGTGGAGCATCTTGGAGTATGCAATTATCGTTATGTCCTTTCCTTTGCGTTTTACATCGGCAACACCGATCGGGACAATATATTCTTCTTCGGGGACCTCGCCCTTGAGGCCATACATAAGCTCCGCCTCGATAAATATAACGGGATTATCATCCCGGATGGCGCTTTTTAAGAGCCCCTTTGCATCATAAGGCGTAGAGGGGATTATCACCTTTAGGCCGGGGATATGGGCAAAGTATATCTCGAGGGACTGGGAGTGCTGGGCGCCAAGCATATGTGCTGCCCCTCCAGGTCCCCTGATTACCATCGGGACTTTAAATTGCCCGCCTGACATATACCTTATCTTTGCGGCATTGTTTAAGATCTGATCCAGCGCAAGGATGGAGAAGTTAAAGGTCATCACCTCAATGATCGGCCTTAGCCCAACCATGGCCGCCCCGATGCCGACACCTACAAAGCCGAGTTCAGTTATAGGCGTATCTACCACCCGCGTGGTGCCAAATTCCTCAAGGAGGTTTTTGCTTACCTTGTAGGCCCCCTGGTAGAAGCCTACCTCCTCACCGATGAGGAATACATGCTCATCCCGACGCATCTCCTCCCTCATCGCCTGATTTAGGGCCTCTCTAAGGTTTATCAAAGGCATGAATAGTCCTTAAACGTATAGGTCATCATATACTGATTCAATAGGAGGGAATGGAGATGAGTCTGCAAATGCGACCGCCTCGGCCACAATCTTCTCGATCTCGACTCCAATGGCCTTGACCATATTATCATCCAGCAGGCCTTCAGATCTCAGCCTCTCCTGGATAAAATTGATCGGATCAGATTTCTTCTGCTCTGTCAGCTCTTCCCTTGTCCTGTAATGCCCATGGGCAGGATCAGCCATAGAGTGCCCCATAAACCTATAGGTCCTGATCTCAATAAATGTGGGAAGGCTCTTCTCCCGCGCCCTGTCCACGGCCTTCTTGACATGCTCCCTGACCTCGTTGAAATCGGCCCCATCTATGTGTTCGTGTTCCATGTCGTATGCAGAGCCCCTTTGTGAGATGTCGTATATGGCAGACGCCCTCTCAATTGGTGTGCCCATGCCATAACGGTTATTCTCGCATATGAATATCACGGGAAGTTTCCAGAGGGCCGCCATGTTGAGCGACTCATGGAATGCCCCCGCATTTACCGCCCCCTCGCCAAAGAAACAGAGGCAGACCTTGTCTTCCTTGCGATACTTAATCGCAAAACCCACGCCTGTTGCCAGGGGTATATGCCCACCGACAATTGCAAAACCTCCAAGGAGGTTTTTCTCCTTATTAAAGAGGTGCATAGAGCCGCCTTTTCCCTTGCAGATACCTGTTGCCTTGCCAAAGAGCTCCGCCATCACCAGTTTCGGGTCTGTCCCTATAGCCAGGGCATGGCCATGATCCCTGTATGCAGTGATCACATAGTCGTCCTTCCTTATGGCTGCCAACGCCCCAACAGCAACTGCCTCCTGGCCTATATAGAGGTGACAAAAACCTCCAATCTTGCCAAGGGTATACATCTCCGCCGCCTTCTCCTCAAAGCGCCTGATAAGGAGCATGTCCTTGTAGTATTTTATTAGTGTGTCATTATCCATATTTGGCTTAGGTATTAAGCACAAGATCGCCATGATTTTTCAGGTACTCTATCATCCCGCCCTCGTTCAGGATTGTTGTCATAATCGTCGGAAGTGGAGGGAATGTGAAACTAGTCCCCTTTGTGGCATTAAGCAAGACACCCTTTTGAAGATCAAGCTCCAGGATATCCCCATCATCTATCTTATCTGTATCCACCTCGATCACAGGGAGGCCGATATTAATGCAGTTCCTGAAAAAGATCCGGGCAAAGCTCTTTGCAATTACCGCAGATGTCCCGCACAACTTAATTATAATGGCGGCATGCTCCCGGCTGGACCCAAGGCCAAAGTTCCTGCTCCCAACTACAAAATCACCCCTCTTTACATTGGGCGCAAAATCGGCCCTTGCATCTTCCAGGGTGTGCTTTGCAAGCTCAGGCAGATTTGACCTCAGGTGGGCATACCTCCCCGGTGCAATCAGGTCTGTACTGATATTGTCATTAAACTTCCATGCCCTCCCTTTCTGTATCATATGAACCTCCTTGGATCTGTTATCTTTCCTGTTATCGCAGATATGGCACACACTGCAGGGCTTGCAAGATAGATAAATGAATTGGGGTTCCCCATTCTTCCCTTAAAATTCCTGTTCATGGTGGAAAGGCACCTCTCGCCGTCTCCCAGTATCCCTGTTTGGGCACCAGGGCAGGCACCGCAACCTGGGCTGTTTACAGCCCCTCCAGCCTCGACAAATATATCAAGGAGACCGGCCCGCATTGCCTTTTGATATATGTCCTTTGATCCCGGTGTTATGACCAGTCTTGTCCCCTCTTTGACATGCCTTCCTTTTAGGATATCGGCAGCTACCTTGAGATCCTCAAACCTGCCATTTGTGCAGGTGCCGATATATACCTGATCGATATTGACGTCGGCGCAGTCAGGATGCGAGATTGCCCTGACATTATCTACTGTATGGGGAAAGGCGATTATCGGTTCAAGTATTGATGCGTCTATCTCAATCTTTCTTTCGTATACAGCATCAGGATCAGGCGCTATCTCTTTATAATCCCCCTCCCTCCCATATTCTGCAAGATAGGCCTTTGTTTTAATATCTGAAGGGAATATCCCGCATTTTGCCCCTGCCTCGATGGCCATATTTGCCAAAACCAGCCTCTCATGCATCGGGAGATTCTCTGTTGTCTCGCCTACAAATTCCAAGGACTTATAAGACGCTCCGTCAGCGCCGATCTTACCGATGAGATACAGCATCAGGTCCTTGGCATAGACACCTTTCTGGAGCTTACCCTTAACCTCTACCTTGATAGCATCAGGTACCTTAAGCCATGTCTTGCCGAACGCTATCGCAACCGCAACATCCGTGGAGCCCATCCCCGTTGCAAGGGCGCCAAATGCGCCACCCATACATGTATGTGAATCCGCTCCGATTATAAGGTCCCATGGCCTTGCAAGCTTCTCTGCAACAATTACATGGCATACGCCTGATCCGACATCAAAGAGTTTACATCCTGTATTCCTGGCAAACTCCCTTAATCCTATATGGGATGTAGCTATCTCCTTGGCTGAGCTTGGGGAGGAGTGGTCAATGAATATGGCAACCCTGTCCGGATGCTTTAGCTCCTTGAAACCCATCTCCCTGATCTGGCTTATCGCAAGAGGGCCTGTCCAGTCCTGGACATAAGCGAGATCAACATCAACAATCGCGAGCTCACCCGCCACAACCTCCTTGCCGGCATGTCTTCCAATGATCTTCTCCACCATCGTCTTACCCATTTACCCTCCTAGTTCGCAAGTCCCCTTAATGTTTTGAGATTAACTACATCTTCCTGCATATCTTCACCCTTCGGCGTCTCAAGCACTTTTGGTATATCAGAAAACCTCCCGTCATTCATAATCAGTCTGAACCCCTCTCTGCCTATGAATCCCTCCCCTATATGCTGGTGCCTGTCTACCCTGCTTGAATATGCCTTCAAGGAATCGTTCAGGTGGAAAAGCTTAATCTTTTTAATCCCGATAATTTGATCAAACTCATCAAAGGTCTTATTATATGCCCCTTTGTCTCTTATATCATATCCTGCGGCGAATATATGGCATGTATCAAGGCAGATGCCTATGCTTTCCGGGACATTCAACTGATCTATTAAACTCCTGATCTGCTCAAATCGATAACCAAGACCCGTTCCCTGGCCGGCAGTGGTCTCGATCAGTATCATCATCTTAAAGCCTGTTGTCCTTTCATGAAGGATATTAAGGGCCCTGGCTATCTTCTTAATGCCTGTCTCCTCACCGGAGTCCTTATGCGAACCAGGATGGGTTACAAGGTATGGGATGCCTAATGTCTCGGTCCTGACCATCTCCTGATGGAAGGCCTCAATAGATTTTTCCCATAACGTCTCATCCGGCGATGCGAGATTAATCAGGTAGGAATCATGTACCGCTATAGCCTCTACCCCTGTCTTGTCTCGAGTTTCTTTGAAAAGCGCAGCCTCTTCTTCTTTTATAATCCTCTCTTTCCACTGGGTAGAGTTCTTTGTGAAGAGCTGTATTACATCACATCCAACTGCCTTGCCTCTTTCAAGGGAAAGATGCAGACCTCCTGATATCGACATATGGGCGCCTAACCTCATACATTACTCCATCGACTCCATTGTAAACTCAGGAAAATCGCACCAGTACCCTGAATTGCTCAATGAGTCATATTCTGCGTTTAGGATGGTGAGATGCTTTCCCTCCATCTCCACAAGTTTGGAATAGAGGATCTTTCCCTGCGGATCACTGGTCTTCATGCCTGCATCTCTATAAAATACCTGTGCCTCTTCTTCCTGGCTTATAGCCAGCCTCAATGCGCCAATATCATCTGTATCTTTGCCTATCTGGTTATGTCCTTTTTTATGTTTTTTAACTGGTTTAGTGAAGACCTCCTTCTGTCTTTTTATCTCTTGCGGATCGACCCCCTTTAATATCTCGTTGTATGGGATCCAGCCTCCTTTTTCCTTCAACGAATTGTATTGGGCGATAAGAAGGTTGGCATGCCTTGTCTCATCTTTGGCAAGCTGGCTAAAGAGGGCCTTCCCCTTTATATTTTTTGTCCTTTTTCCCGTCCTTTCGTAAAAATCGTGGCCTTCGATCTCGAACTGTATCGCCTTCGCTAGGATCTCAATAGATGTTCCCTTGTCCATAACTCTCCATTCTTAATATTTTAGCATACATGTGAATATCCTTTAAGACCTTATTAATTCTAGGAAAACTGCCTTAAAAAAATTATATTTCAAGATCATGCAGGGAGTCAAAGATAATTTTTAAGGATGGTTGGATAGGATGTTATATTACTCCTGCTTAGGTTTCACTCTCCGCTGCTCTGTCTCGATCTCAAGCTGTTGAAGCCTTAAGAGGCTCTCTTCCAATTGTTTTGTCTTGGCCTGCTCGTCGATGAGCTGCTGCTTTTGTGCAAGCAGCGACGAAAGAAGAGAGATCATGTTTTCCGACTCCCTGCGGTATGGTGACTTCGGGTATCTGGATGCTGCCTTCTGGTACTCCTTCAGTGATGCGGCATAATCCTGTTGGGGATTTTTATAATAACATAAGGTGAAGGCCAGGAGGTACTGCGCTTCTGCTGCCTCTGGTTCGGGTGGCGTCTCTTTCAGGATCTTCCTGTAAGCTTCGGCAGCCTCAGAATATTTTCCTGACTTAAAAAGTGACTCTGCCTGTTCAAGTGCAGGGCCTCGTACGTCTATGCGTATGGCAGGGAAGTTATTGCAGCCCGAGACAATAGAAAAGACAAGAAGTAAGACTGACGCACATTTAGTTGTCTTTGTCATCTTGGGGCCCCTTATGGACTACATAGGCGCTCCGGTGAAGGCTCTTGGCATATTGCTTGAGTTGTGCAGCGATCACTGCTACTTCTGACGGTTCGCGGAGAGGGGTCTGCTCGTTGGTTATCACTGCTATTGAGATCGTCATGATAGGGAAGGAATCCACATTATCCTTCCTGTCTTTTGAGATGATGTATCCCCTTCCCCTGTCTTCTTCATCGTAATAAGAGGGGATTGCCTGATCAAACTCCTTTATCACCCTTTCGCTCAATGTCTGGATATATCGGGGCTCGGTGATCAGAACAAAGTCATCCCCGCCAATGTGACCCACGAAATCATCCGGATTGCCGAATATCTGTACAGCCTCTACCAGTATCTGCGAGACTAACATGATGACTTCGCTTCCTTTTGAAAAACCATAGCGGTCCCCAAAGGCCTTGAAGTCTTTAAGGTCTATGTAGCAAAAGGCGAAGATGTCCTGACCCCGGAGCCTTTTTATGAGCTCGCGTTCCACGGCAATGGTTCCGGGAAGCTGCGTAAGGGGATTAGCGTCAAGCTTCATCTCTCCTATTTCTTTGAGCTGTTTGGTCATCCATCGGATCGAATCGCCAAGGCTCCTTGTAACATAATCGGTCTCCAAAGGAGGAAGACGGTCAAATTCGCCTTGCCCGATTCTTCTCGTAGCCTCACTTAGCTGTTGGACAGAACGGCTGATCCTGTGGGCGGCAAAGGATGCAAAACCAAGACCAAGGGCAAGACTGGCAAGGGAGATTATGAGGGCAATCTTCCAGCTCTCTTCGCTCCTGCGGTTTGTGAGCATGAGCTTCTGTTGTTGATCATCCCTGGCCTGCTGTTCCAGTTGGCGGAGAAGCCGGAGCTGTTCATCCATATTCATCTGAAGCGGGGCACTTAAGGATTCTGTAAATGCGAGCCCCCCTTTTTTAAGGGTGGTTAATGCCAACTCCTGTTTAAAGATATTATTGTACTCATCATGAAGCCGTGTCAGCCTTTCCCTGAGGTGAGTGTAGCCGCCTTTTATGAAGGCAGGGTTGGAGATCTGCTGTTCAAATTCTGTGCTGCGGCCCCAGAAAAGAGTCTCCGTGTAATTATCTTTTAAGATCGCATATTTCCTTGCATATATGTCCTGGGCTGTCAGGGTCTCGATCATGGCATGTGACGCCTCTATCAGAGGGAGATCGACCTCCACTATCCCCTTATTTATCTGTCTTAGCTCATTGAGACTGATAATGGCATATACGCCAACAAAGACAGTAAGGGCCACCATGATTAGATATCCGAGAAAAAGCCTTTGGGTAAGGGTGGGTTTATTTCTAGATTGTTTTGAACCCATGTCAGCCTGAACTCTATCAGGAACGGTTTTGGGTTGTCAATAAAAGGAGCTGCTTGATCTCCTTGACTATATCTACCTAAGATCATAAGATATATTAAAATGGAGTCGAGGCCAGATCCTATGGATTTTGAACTCACCGAGGAACAAAAACTATTACAGAAGACAATAAGGGATTTTGCAGGGGACAAGGTAGCACTTGACGCTAGGGAGAGGGATGAGAAATCGATATTCCCCTCTGATATAATTAGGGAGCTTGCAGGTCTTGGTATCATGGGGGCAATTATCCCGTCTGAATATGGCGGATCGGGACTTGACTACATTAGTTATGCAATCATCATCGAAGAGATTGCAAGGATAGACGCATCGGTTGCGATCATAATATCCTCACATAATTCACTCTGCACAAACCATATATACACATTCGGAACAGAAGAACAACGCAAAAGATATGTCATCCCCCTGGCAAAGGGGGAGAAGCTTGGCTGCTGGGCGAATACCGAACCCGGGGCCGGGAGCGATGCCGGAGGTATAGAAACCACAGCAACATTAAAGAACGGTGAGTGGATCCTTAAGGGGACAAAGCTATTCGCGACACAAGGTTCTGTTGCCGATGTTATTGTAATCATGGCTGTAACAGACCCCTCGAAGGGGAGCAAGGGGATCTCGGCCTTTATAGCGGAAAAGGGGACTCCGGGTCTCCGTCCGGGAAAGAGGGAGGATAAGCTTGGTTTTAGATCGAGCGACACCTCGGAGCTGATATTGGATGATGTAAGGATACCGGACGGAAACCTTCTTGGAAAGGTAAATGAAGGGTTTAAAGATGTAGTAAAGATACTGGAGGGTGGGCGGATAGGGATAGGTTCTATGGCAGTCGGCATTGCCAGGGGAGCATTTGAAGAGGCGACAAGGTACGCAAAAAAGAGGATGCAGTTCGGAACAAGGATAGCCGAGTTCCAGGCTATTCAATGGATGCTATCCGATATGGCTACTGGCATTGACGCGGCAAGACTCCTTGTCTATCATGCCGCATTTTTGAAAGATCACGGTGAGAGATGCTCAAAGGAGGCATCTATGGCCAAGCTCTTTGCCTCTGAGGTGGCGATGAATGCGACAACAAAGGCGATCCAGATCTTTGGCGGCCATGGATATATCAAGGACTACCCTGTTGAAAGATACTTCAGGGATGCAAAACTCTGTGAGATAGGGGAGGGGACGTCAGAAATACAAAGGTTGATCATAGCAAGAGAGACACTCGGAAGGGAATAAATGGATCTTGTCGATATGGTCTTAAAAGGTAATACCCGTTCTGTATCAAGGCTGATTAGTCTTGTAGAGGATAATTCCCCAGATGCATACGCACTACTTAAGATCCTCTATATGCATACAGGCATGGCATACAGGATAGGTATAACAGGTATGCCGGGAAGCGGAAAGTCTACCATAATAGACAGGATGATTGAGGGTTTCAGGGAAAGGGGTATCAGCGTCGGGGTAATAGCTGTCGACCCATCGAGTCACATCACATCGGGCAGTCTTCTCGGTGACAGGATAAGGATGCAGAGGCATGCAATAGACGAGGGAGTCTTTATAAGGAGCATGTCAACGAGGGGACATCTGGGCGGGATAGCAAGGGCAACAAGGGATGTGGTGAATATCCTGGATGCAGCGGGTAAAGAGACCATAATAGTTGAGACTGTAGGTGTTGGTCAGGACGAGGTGGATATCGCCTCAATCGTTTATACCACTGTGGTTATCCTGACCCCTGATTTTGGAGATGAACTTCAGACACTAAAGGCAGGGTTATTTGAGATAGGGGATATATTTGTTATAAACAAGAACGACCTTGGCAGGGCGGATGAACTTGAGCAAGACATAAATGGGGCCCTTGATATTACAGGCCAAAGGGATGGATGGCGGCCTGTTATTGTTAAGTCCTCTGCCTTAAAAGATGAAGGGATCAATGAGATAACAGCCGGGATAGAGAAGCATAAGGCCTATCTATACGAGTCTGACAGGATCTCCCGGAAGAAGGAGGAGATAAGCGAAGGGGAGATCAGGAATATTTTTGGGGATATTATCCGGGAGAGGGCATTCAAGAAGATCTATAAAAAGGAGATCTTTGGGGAATATCTTAAGATGGCGGCAAAAAGGGAGATCGATCCCTACTCTGCCGCGGAAGATATGGTAAAAAAGGCCGGCTTTTAGGGGCTGTTTTAGGATACGCAGAAAAAGGAAGGAATATGTCGGATCAGAAAGAAAGATTAAAGAGGCTAAAGGAAGAGGCCCTGGATGGGGGAGGAAAAGAGAAGATCAGGCAGCAGCATGAAAAGGGAAAGCTTACTGCAAGGGAAAGGATCGGGCTGCTCCTTGATGAAGGCTCTTTCCAGGAACTTGACATGCTTAAGACCCACAGATCCCATGAGTTCGGGATGGCGAAAAAGATTATAGCCGGTGATGGTGTTGTAACCGGATATGGCACCATTAGCGGGACAAAGGTCTGTATATATTCTCAGGATTTTACCGTCTTTGGCGGGGCATTAGGTGAGGCCCACGCAGAAAAGATTTGCAAGGTAATGGACCTTGCCATGAAGACAGGGGTGCCAATAATAGGCCTCAACGACTCCGGAGGCGCAAGGATACAGGAGGGAGTCATAAGCCTTGGGGGTTATGCCGAGATTTTTTTAAGAAACACTATGGCCTCAGGGGTTATACCTCAGATCTCTGCTGTTATGGGTCCATGCGCAGGCGGGGCAGTATACTCACCTGCCCTTACAGACTTTGTCATTATGGTGGATCATACAAGCCATATGTTCCTGACAGGGCCTGCAGTAGTAAAGGCAATGACAGGAGAGGATGTCAGTTTCGATAAGCTTGGGGGGGCAGAGGTCCATGGGATGAAATCCGGGGTAGCCCATCTTATTGCAAAAAATGAGAAGGAGGCATTCTACTATATCAGGCGGCTTTTGAGCTTTATCCCGTCGAATAATACGGAGCAGCCCCATGAAGGGGATTGCAGGGATGACCCCGGCAGGACTGAACTTGCCCTTGACCGGATCATCCCGGAAGATCCGAAAAAACCATATGACATGAAGGAGGTTATCAGGCTCATTGCTGATGACGGGGATTTCTTTGAGATACATCCCGGTTTTGCCGGGAATATCATTGTGGGATTTGCAAGGTTAAAGGGGATGAGTGTCGGCATCGTTGCAAACCAACCTCTCTCCCTTGCCGGGAGCCTCGATATTGGTGCATCTGTCAAGGGCGCAAGGTTTGTAAGATTCTGCGATGCCTTTAATATCCCAATCATCACCTTCGTAGATGTACCCGGTTTTCTTCCCGGGACTGCCCAGGAGCACAAGGGGATAATCCTGCATGGCGCAAAGCTCCTTTATGCCTTCTGCGAGGCAACAGTGGCAAAGATTACAGTGATTACACGCAAGGCATATGGAGGCGCATATGATGTGATGAGCAGCAAACATATAAGGACAGATATAAATTATGCCTGGCCTACAGCAGAGATAGCAGTCATGGGATCTGAGGGTGCGGCCGAGATCATATTCAAAAAAGAGATCGAGGCGTCGGAAGACCCAAAGAAGACCCTGACAGAGAAGGTTAGTGATTACCGGGAAAAATTCGCCAATCCCTATATTGCCGCAAAGATGGGATATATAGACGAGATAATCGAGGCCTCGAATACAAGGCCGAAACTGATATCAGCACTTGAGCTCCTGAAGAATAAGCGAGATTCAAACCCTCCAAAAAAGCACGGGAATATGCCCCTTTAATTGGAGATATTCGAGGCTGTTGAGCCGGAAAAAAGATAAATCGGAAAGAGAGGAGGAACTAAGGTAAGATCCGACATAAATTAATAACAAATATTTTTGCAACTTAGTGCTAGTTAACGGGGAAGGGGGTTGATATGAAGGGGCAAAAGAGGAAGTTATTGAGTATCAGGAAGATCATGGTCCCTACCGATTTTACAACATATTCAGACCATGCGATTGAATATGCAATCATGGTTGCCAGGAAATTCAAGGCAAAGATGCTGCTTGTCCATGTGATCGAACCGCTAGCTTATAGTGTAACTGATACTATGCAAGTTTTTGATCATTATACGGCATTAAAGACAGTCGCCAAACCGATCCTGGAAAACCTTCAAAAGAGGTTGTTAAAAAAAGGCCTTAAGGTAGACAGTATCCTTCTCGATGGGAATCCCTATCTTGAGATAGTCAAAAAATCCCGCGAGGCTGGGGTGGATCTGATTATCATGGGGACCCATGGCCGTACGGGCATCGAGCATATCCTTATGGGGAGTGTGGCTGAGCGGGTCGTCCGCCTGGCATCGTGTCCTGTGGTGACTGTGAGGGGATGATTAATAGAAGTTCTTTATGGGAGATCCGGTTTGGAAAAAGCAGATAAAAAATTCCCCTTAGTCTTTTGACAAAAAAAGGAGGAAAGAGTAAGCTAATTTTATGGGGAGCAAGAAACCGTTTTTTCTTTTATTTCTAATCTTATCGTTTTCCATCTGGCTGATCTGCCCATGGAATAATCTATCCCTGGAGGCCTCATCATACGCTTCAACTCATACAGCCCATGGCCATCCTTCTGCCCACGAGGATGAGTCTCATCATGCCTCTAAAGGCATTGATCATGGCTGCACGAACCCATTTTCCTACAGCAAGGAGGATACATCTTCTAAGATCTCATCGTCCTATATCGAAGCCCTGGAGATCGAGTCCTCCACTCATCAGGCAACAACTGTCACAATTCAACTCTTCGATCCCCATCCCCCAAAGTTTCTTATCCATTTATACCAGATATATTCAGTCTATCTTCTTTGATTTTCATATCTTAATTTAAGCCTTAGATAATAGAAAGCCTGCTGGAATCTTATTGCAGGATAATTACAAGATATTGAGGATCAGAGATGAACTGCAAAAAATTATTTAAATATTCCATAACATCCATTTGTCTGCTCATTTCCATTTTCATCACGACCAATGTAATGGCCCATGAGAAGAGGGATCGTATCTTCTATCTTCCAGGGGAATACAACTTCGCCTTCTACAATAAACACCCTAAGGTCTATGGCACGGTGGGCGCTGATCACTATATCCACGCCATAGCCTTTGAGATCCTGTTTAGGTATGGGAGTGAGAATGACCTGCTTGAAAAAGAGATTTATGATAATGCGATTAGAGTCTGGTCTCATCCGCCAAAGTTTGGACTTACCATGGAGCTTATCTCCCCTGAATTCTCAAAGCTTGTCTGGAAGGCGACTAATATCTTTGACTGGGCAGACGCGCTCCATGAGCAGCTTTACGATATCCTGGCAGATGAGAGGATCAAGGATAAAAAGAAGGCATATGAGGAGGCTATTGCCTATTACCTTTCAGTGCCTGACCTTGCGCTATCGCCGGAACCGATCCCCATGGATGTTATGGACAACCAGTACTATTCCGGCGCCTTCCGTATCAATTACCCCAAATTCAATGCCCTCCTTTGGGCATTTCATTGGCTTGAGCCTGTCTTCTATGAGGGGCTCTTTCTATTCGACGACCCTGCTAAAAGGGAAAAGATATTGCAGATGTGGATAGAGGAGAATAATGACTGGTTTAAGAACCCGACCCAGAGGATGCCCCTTATGCGTGATTCTGCCTTCCAGTGGTCTAAGTTTGCCCCTGCAGCGGCAAACATATTCGACAATGTCCACACCCTGCACGGGATGATAGCCGATATTATGGCCTCCCCGAAGGTAAATGATAAGCAGGCAGAGATAACCAGGGCTATCAAGCTAATGCAGACACTGCCGGGATCGGATTCTAACAACAGGATGACCAAATTCCTTCCTTTAAGACGTGATGGTAGCTACTGGAAGGATACATCTATGATGCAAGAGATGTTGAAGATGGGTCATGACCCGGTGGCCCAGATGCGCCAGGAGATGGAGGAGGAGATGAAGAAGATGGAAGAGAATGCAGAAAGGATAAAAAAGATACCATACATTGAAAAAGGAGAATGACGATGGGATCGAAGATCTTTACGATTTTACTGATATTGCTTACTTGTTGGCCCTTGTCATTATCTGCACAGGTAGATTTCAGGAATTCTGACCGGGGGAGGCCTATATTAATTGAGGATGCGTACCCTATAGAGTATTTAGCCTTTGAACTGCAAGGCGGAATTCAATATGAGAGAAGAGAGGGAGAGAATGGGTTAGGTTTTAAGCCTGAGTTCAGGTTTGGGGGCTATAAGAATCTACAGATAGGGGTTGAGGCTGACTATAATAGCCTGTGGAATGAAAAAAGCAGATCAGGCATCTCCGATACCATTGTTCATCTCCTCTACAACTTTAATCAGGAGGGGCTTAATGTCCCCGCCCTGGCGGTCAGGCTTGATGGAGGGTTGCCAACAGGGGGACTTGGAACCGATAATTTTCATGCAAGCGGCGCCGTCCTGGCAACCAAGACATTAGGATACTTAAGGCTCCATTCAAATCTATCCTATACCCTGGGCCCAACGTCCTCAGAGGGCCAGGGATTGGATATCTCCAGATATTTTTATGGTATAGGCTTTGACTATACCTGGCCCTTGAGATTTATCATGATAATGGGGGATGTTGTGGCAAAGAAACCTATTGATGGCGAAAAGGCTGAGGTAGCACTGGAGTTCGGGACAAGGATGCAGTTCCATCCTAAGTTCGTATTTGATGTTGGGATCGGAACAGGCGCCCTTAGGGAAGATGGAAGCAATGTCATTGCCACAGTAGGGCTAACGTACATCTTTGGGGTCAGGAGGGTCTCATTGGGTAGCATAAAATGATGGGCTGTGGCCGGGTTGGATATCGGGTGGTATACTTGCTTTAGGATTTATAACTATCCTTACTAACCTAAAGATCTGCAAGCAAAAGTGGTGGCTCCATGGACAAAATGGATCAACCTATAGAAATAGTAGGCGCCGGACCTTCAGGCCTGGTAGCCGCCATTACCCTGGCGCATCATGGGTACAGCGTGGTGGTGTATGAAGAGAGGTCAGATGTGGGACACCGCTTCCATGGGGATTTTCAGGGACTTGAGAACTGGAGCAGCGAAGAGGATATTACCAACCTCCTCTCCGGGATGGGGATCAAGATCAATTTCTTCTGTCAACCTTATGCGGAAGGCGATCTGTATGGACCTAATCTTCGAAGGGTTCCTGTCCGATCTCCCTTACCCCTTTTCTATCTCGTCCGCCGGGGTAGCGGGCAAGGGACATTGGACTATGGCCTGAAGGCCCAGGCCGTTGAGGCAGGCGTGAAGTTCCTCTTTGGAAGCCGAAAGGAAAAGCTTCCTGACAGAGGGATTATCGCAATCGGCCCAAAGGTGGCAGATGCGATAGCAAAGGGGATGCTCTTTGAGACCAGACTGCCGGACATGGCAGCGGTCATCTGGGATGACAGCCTGGCACCAAAAGGATACGCCTATCTCCTGGTACATGAGGGGCACGCTACGCTGGCAACCGTACTATTCAGGTATTATAGAGATGAGCGTTATTATTTTAACCGGACATTGGAGACATTTCAAAGACTTTATCCCTTTCAGATGAAATCGCCAAGAGAATTTGGCGGTTTCGGGAACTTCTCGATCAGGTCAACAGGATATCATGGAGGAAAACTTTATGTAGGAGAGGCAGCCGGGTTCCAGGACGACCTGTTCGGGTTCGGGATGCGCTATGCAATGACCTCCGGCTATTTTGCGGCCCGGTCAATCATCGAGGGTATAGACTATGATAAGTTATGGAAGAGAGAACTCCTGTCGCTGCTTAGGGCTTCGACGGTGAATCGCCTTATCTTTGAGTTTATCGGGAATAGGGGCTATAAATTTCTGGTTCGAAGGATATCGTATGCCAGAGACGTTAGGGCCTGGATGCAATGGTTTTACCGGCCATCGATCAGTAAGTCTATTTTGTACCCATTTGCAGCGCTGATGGGGCGGTACCGGTTGCATTTTAAGGATTATAGTTGCAGTCATGAGGATTGTGATTGCGTCTGGTGCCGCTGCCAACGGGAATAGAAATTTGAAGAAATATCTTGGGTCTTCTATGGGTTTGCAGGGCAAAGAGATTTCATCAATGAAGGCCGCAGTAAAGGCGTGCCATTTGTGTGGGGCCTCTATTACCGGTCTCCCCTTTGTCCGCAAAGGGGAGGTCTGCTGTTGCGAAGGGTGCCTCCTTAAGGAAAAAGAATTCCGGGCGATCAAGGCTGAGAGGGACAACGCCTATTTAGCCCTGGCAGAGGCCCTGGTGGCGGCCTTGGATACCAGGGAGCATGAGACAGGCCTCCATTCCAAACGTGTTGCCTGTCATACGCTGGTGCTTGCAAGACGGTTCATAAGTGAGCAAGACATCTTGCGTCAGGTTTACTGGGGCGCGCTGCTGCACGATATAGGCAAGATTGGTATCCCGGATACGATCCTCATGAAGGAGGGGTCTCTGACTGACAGTGAGTGGATAGAGATGAGGAGGCACCCTGAGATCGGCTACGATATTCTGAAGCCCGTCCCGTTCCTGACCGGGGCAGCGGAGATGGTAATAACTCATGAAGAGCGGTACGATGGCGCAGGCTATCCTCGCGGCCTTAAAGGGGAGGGCATCCCTTTTGGGGGCCGGCTCTTTGCTGTTATTGATGCTCTGGATGCCATGACCTCAGATCGGCCTTACCGGAGGGGTTTGTCCTTTGATACGGCCAAAATGGAGATTCTCCGCATGTCCGGTACCCAGTTTGATCCAAAGGCAGTGGAAGCCTTCCTTGCGGAAGAGCCTACCCTCCGGGAAATGGTAGACTTAAAGTGCGGGGATGTGCAGCTTGATCCCGGAATATCTAAGAAGGGAGGATGATTATGGCCATAGATCCTGTATGCGGCATGACAGTGGATGAGGAAAAGGCAGTGGGCAGGTCCATTCATGAAGGGACTACCTATTACTTCTGTTCCACGCAATGTCTTGGCAAGTTTGAGGCCAATCCCTCCGGTTTTACCCTGTCAGCATCGCATTTGGCAAAGGCGAAGGAGGGAATCCATACTATGCCGGTAACAGAGGCCAAATCCTCCAGGGGGATGGCCAAGGATCCCATTTGTGGCATGGTGGTCGATAAGGCGACCGCGCTCAAAACAGAGCAGGGCGGCCGTACCTATTATTTCTGCAGCGTAGGATGCCTGCACACCTTTGAATCCCCTGAGGCTGAGCTTAAGTCAATGCGGAGACGCGTAATGATTGCCCTTACAGGGGTCCTTGCCCTGGCAATATTACGGGCCGCCGCCTTCCTGGCGCTGGCGGCCGGAGCCACAATCGTCACCTGGGCGCCCATTCCACAACTCCCCTGGTTCACATGGGGGATGTGGCTTTTTATCCTGGTAACACCAGTTCAGTTTATCGGTGGCTGGTCTTTCTACGTAGGAACATGGAATGCTATTCGCACCAGGACAATTAATATGGACTTCCTGATCGCCCTTGGTACGACCGTTGCTTACATTTATAGCGTGGCCGTAATATTTTTTCCCTGGGTCTTGCCGATCAAGGTTGAGGAGCGTGATGTCTATTTCGAGGTCTCTGCCGTCATTATTGCTTTTGTACTCCTGGGTAAATACATGGAGGAGATAATCAAGAAACGCTCCTCTGCGGCCGTTAGAAAGCTCTTGGATTTAAAACCGGCCACGGCCCGGGTGATCCGGAATAATACTGAGATGGAGATTCCTGCGGAGACCCTGATGGTGGATGAGATCGTTGTTGTGCGCCCTGGGGAGAAGATTCCGACTGATGGGGTCGTCCAGGAAGGGTCCTCCTCAGTGGACGAATCGATGCTGACCGGCGAATCAATGCCAGTGGAAAAAAGGCCTGGGATAGAGGTAATCGGCGGCACGCTGAACAGGACGGGTATGTTCCGGTTTAGGGCTACCAGGGTGGGGGCAGATACGGCCCTGGCCCAGATCATTAAAATGGTAGAGGAGGCGCAGGCCAGCAGTGCGCCGATCCAGCGGCTTGCCGATCAGGTTACCGGCTATTTTGTTCCGGCCGTGGTAGGGGTGGCCTTCCTTTCCTTTGTCATCTGGTGGCTCCTGGGCAATTTTCCCCAAGGTCTCCTCTCCTTTATTGCGGTGCTCATCATATCATGCCCATGTGCCTTAGGCATTGCCACGCCGGCAGCGCTCATGGTTGGTGTCGGCAAGGGCGCCGAAGGGGGCATCCTAATCCGGGGCGGTGAGGTGTTGGAACGTGCCCAGAAGCTAACAGCAGTGGTCTTCGACAAGACCGGGACATTAACCCGCGGGGAACCTGATGTTACCGATATTATCCCGTTTTCTGAATTTCCTGAATCTGAAATTCTAAAGTCTGCTGCTGCCGTTGAGGCAGGCTCGGAGCATCCACTGGGTGAGGCGATTGTCCGAATGGCCAACCACAGGGGACTTGATCTTTCAAAAGTTATTGAGTTCGAGGCCCTCCCTGGCCATGGTATCAAGGGGGTGATTGATGGTCATCGAATTCTCTTGGGCAACCGGCGACTGTTCAGAAAAGAAGGTATCGAACTTACAAAAGCGGAAGAAATAATGACGCGCCTTGAATCGGAGGGGAAGACCGCCATGCTGGTGGGCCGAGAGGGTAAATTGATTGGCGTCATTGCAGTTGCTGATACCCTCAAGCCTGAAGCAAAGGAGGCCGTTGCTTCCCTCCGGGACGAAGGGGTAGAAGTCATTCTCCTTACCGGCGATAACCAGCGTACTGCCAATGCCATAGCGAAGGAACTCGGGATCAAACTGGTCATTGCCGAAGTCCTGCCGGGCGACAAGGCGCAGGTTGTAAAGGATCTTCAGAGGCAGGGCAAGATCGTAGCCATGGTAGGAGATGGCGTTAACGACGCCCCGGCGCTGGCGGCAGCCGATATTGGTATTGCCATAGGCTCCGGTTCAGATGTAGCCAAAGAGACAGGAGGGATAATTTTAATCAGGAATGATGTGCGTGATGTGGTGTCCGGCATACGCCTCTCCCGCGCCACCATGCGAAAGATCAGACAGAACCTCTTCTGGGCCTTTATTTATAATAGCGTGTCTATTCCGGTGGCGGCCCTCGGTTTTTTAAACCCGATCATAGCCGCAGCAGCGATGGCTTTAAGTTCGCTCTCCGTGATTGTAAACTCGGCGTTATTGAAGCGGTTAAAGTTTTCTGCAATGTGAAAATACGTGCCGATTTATACTTTATCTTTCTAAGATGGGGAGGATAGAAATTGGAAATAAAAGAGCAGCAGCTCTCCCTCTGGTACTTCCTGGTTGCCTTCTTGATCCTGTTGACCATACAGAATTTTCTTTTAACGCCTCACCTTGAAAACCTCTCTTATAGTGATTTCAAGGTTCTCCTGAAGGCTGGGAAGGTGGATAATCTGACCCTTAAGCAGCGTGTTATCTCAGGTACGCTGAAAAAGGAAGGACTGGAAGATATCCTTCCTAAAGAGAAGATTGAAGAGCTTCAAAGGATTAGTAAGGGGGAGCATCGCTTTATCACGGTCAGGGTGGATGACCCATCCTTAATCCAGGAACTTGAGGCAGCTAAAGTGCGCTTTGCCGGCCAGGTGGAGAGCACCTGGTTTTCGACCATCCTCTCCTGGGTTATCCCAGCCGTTATCTTCTTTGCATTATGGATCTTGCTAATGAAAAGGATGGGGGCAGCCAGCGGCATCATGGAGATAGGCAAAAGTAAGGCCAAGGTCTATATGGAAAAGCAGACAGGGGTGTCCTTTAATGATGTTGCTGGGGTGGATGAGGCGAGAGCTGAGTTGATGGAGGTGGTGGAATTCCTGAAGAACCCTCAGCGCTATCGACGCCTGGGCGGGAAGATCCCGAAAGGGGTCCTCCTGGTAGGTGCACCTGGGACAGGGAAGACCCTCATGGCCAAGGCAGTGGCCGGAGAAGCGGGGGTTCCCTTCTTTAGCATAAGCGGGTCGGAATTTGTAGAGATGTTCGTAGGCGTTGGTGCGGCGCGGGTACGGGACCTTTTCGCCCAGGCCGAAGGAAAGGCCCCTTGCATCATATTTATTGATGAGCTTGATGCCCTAGGCAAGGTGCGCGGATTTAATCCAGTTGGCGGGCATGATGAGCGGGAGCAGACATTAAACCAGCTATTGGTAGAGATGGATGGGTTTGATACAAACAAGGGGGTCATCATAATGGCTGCAACCAACAGGCCGGAGATCCTGGACCCGGCCCTGCTCCGGCCCGGGCGATTTGACCGGCACGTTGCCCTTGACAGGCCGGATCTAAAAGGAAGGGAAAAGATCCTCCATGTCCATAGTAAAGCCGTTAAGCTATCGCCAAAAGTCGATCTCTCTGTCATTGCCGCCAGGACCCCGGGGTTTGTAGGGGCGGATCTTGCCAACCTTGTCAATGAGGCCGCATTGTTAGCTGCCCGCAAAGGTAAGGATGCAGTAGAGATGGTTGATTTCGATGACGCGATAGACCGGATCATTGCAGGACTAGAGAAAAAGACGCGGGTGATGAATCCGAAGGAGAAGGAGACCGTTGCCTATCACGAGGCTGGTCATGCCATAATTGCCGAATCCCGTCCGCACGTAGACCGGGTTTCAAAGATCTCCATCATTCCCCGTGGTGTTGCCGCATTGGGGTATACACAGCAGCTTCCCACGGAGGACAGATATCTTCTTAAGAGGACAGAACTGCTTGATCGGCTCGATGTGCTTCTTGGAGGCAGGGTGGCCGAGGAGATTGTTTTCGGTGATGTCTCTACCGGGGGCCAGAATGACCTCCAGCGGGCCACAGACTCGGCGCGCCATATGGTAACACAGTATGGGATGAGCGAGCGCCTTGGCTTGGCCACATTTGAAGAGCCGCGCACCTCTCCCTTTTTAAATATCCCTATGCCCCAGGGCCAGAGGGAATACAGTGAAAGGACAGCCCAGGCTATCGATGAAGAGATCCAAAAGCTCTTAAAGGAATCCCACGCGCGCGTCAACGAGACATTGATTTCAAAACGCTCTATGATGGATTCCCTGGCAAAACTTCTCCTTGAAAAGGAGGTGGTCGACCGGCTAACCCTGGATAAACTAATGGAAACAGATAGAGAATGAGACTGACGCCAGGAGTTGAATTTCTATTTCAAGAGGTTTTTGCATGCGTAACTTAGTATGGCTTTGCATTTATTTAATGCTGGGGTTTGCAATAGCTATCCAGGCGCTATGGGGCGTTTCTGTCTGGACAGCCATTATTGTAGCCCTCCTGCTGGTCTGTCCGATAATCATGATATGGGGGGCGATAAAGGTGATGCGTCATCCTGCGGAGCTGCCATTGGAATCTGTTCCAGAGACCCGCGGTATGTCCCTGAACTGGATGGCCCCTTTTTATGATTGGCTGTGCTTGCGCTTCGGGCTAGGTACACCTTTTCGGAAGGAGACCTTACGTTTTGCGGCGTTGCAGGCCGGTGAGATGATCCTTGATGTGGGGTGTGGTACGGGCGTCCTGACGCGTATGGCGTCAGAGATAGTTGGTCCGACAGGGAAGGTGATCGGGATCGATCCTGCGCCAAGGATGATCGGCATTGCGAGAAAGCATGCCGCTCTCTCTGGTAATCAAGCAGAATTCAGGCTGGCAGTCATAGAGCACCTCCCATTTGACGATGAAACCTTTGATGCAGTTTTATCGAGCGCCATGATCCATCACCTGCCTTCTGATTTGAAACATGCAGGTTTGCTGGAGGTAAAACGTGTGTTAAAACCAGGAGGACGTCTGGTTGTGGTGGATCTCGACCGGCCTGCCAATCTTCTATGGTGGTTTCTCGTATGGCCGCTATTGATAATGCCTTCGACCCGCGACCACCTGGCTGGTCGATTGGTCTCATATTTTATAAAGGCCGGGTTCGACCCGGCAAACAAGGTGGGAGGCTGGCGGGGACTTTTGAGCTTCTGGCTGTTATGCAAACCAAAAAAATAAACAGGTGTACCAGGGAAACAATAAACAATAGGAGGGTCAAATGAATACCAGAATGATAGGCGTTTTGTTTTTGGCATTGATGCTTTTGGTCGGTCCAGTAACCTCTGCGCAGATGATGGGTGATGGGATGATGAAGGGCGGCCAGAAGGAGATGGAGAAAAAGGAAGAGGGCCGGATGCCGATGATGCATAAAATGATGGATGAGATGATGGAGATGATGAAAGAGATGATGGAGGGAATGAAGGGCATGGCCCAGGATCAGCCGACCAAACAGAAGATGGAAGAGATGATGAAAAAAATGGATGAGATGATGAAGCAGCATGATTCCATGATGGGAGGGATGATGGGTGGTTCCGGGATGGGATCCTCTGGGATGAAACCCTCCAAGGAGGGGGCAGCAGCTTCGTCTCTTGCCACTCAGAAAAACAGTGGTGGTGGTGTTACAGTGGAGGCGACCCTGCTAAATCCGAAAACCATCGGAGAGAAGATATCCTTACAGATTAAGCTCGATACCCATAGCGTGAACCTCGATCAGTATGATCTGTCCGGGATTTCAAGGCTTCGGGACGACGAGGGAAAAGAATTCTCAAAACCAACACTGGAAAAGCCTGAAGGTGAAGGCCATCACAAAGGCGGGATACTTGCATTCTCCAATAAGGATAAAGATGGTAAGCCTATAGTGACGGCAAATACGAAATATATTGAGCTTATCGTAAAGGATGTGGCAGGTGTGGCCGAGCGGACATTCAGGTGGGAGCTTACCAGATAGAATTTTAGGTCTTCGTTAACCTGGAGGATCAGCATGAAAATGATTTTGGCGATCGTACGAAGTGAATGCCTGGAAAAGCTGGAGAAAACACTCCTTAAGATTGGAGAAAAAGGTTTCTCGGTAAACAAGATCCAGGGCATGGGAGAGCTACGTGAATATGGCTACATAATATTTGACCTGGTGAGTCACATCAGGATCGAGATTATTACTTCAGAGGATCGGGTAGCTGAAATAAAGGACGCTATTGTTGAGGCCGGCTGGACAGGTTACGCTGGTGATGGGCTGATCGCAGTCCTGCCTGTAGATGAGTTTACCAAGATCCGTACTGCAAAAAGGGTTGATCCTCCGCGCAAAAAGCGGATAAGTAGGAAAAAAGGGCCGTAATGCATAGTGAAAATATTTCTAACGCTTAGATGGCTGCTGTGATGATCATTTGACTACTTGAAGGCGACAAAGAATGCTCAAAGACACTGTCTGCGCGATGTATCTGGATGAGAAGTTGATAATTGGAGGATCGAAGAGATGAAGAGATATTTAAAATTATCTATTAGTTTTATATGGGTATTGTCCTTGTTTTTATGTCTTTATCCAGAAACACTCCTCGCCCTTTCGCAGGAGGAAGAGGGCAATATCAAGGTCTATGAAGGATCGAGCCCTGGTGTGGTAAACATCATTAATACGGCTGTATCTTATGATTTCTTCTTTAACCCTGTCCCTGAAGGGGGAACTGGTTCCGGTTCTATCATCGATAAGAAAGGGAATATCCTGACAAATTACCATGTGGTTGAAGGGGCTCAGAGGCTCGATGTCACCCTCTCTGATGGGAGCAAATGGGAGGCAAAGGTCGTTGGGGCAGATCCCAGCAATGACCTGGCTGTTATCAGGATAGATGCGCCGCAGGACAAATTAAGGATAATACCCTTCGGAGATTCAGGCGGATTAAAGGTGGGGCAAAAAGTCCTTGCCATAGGCAATCCCTTTGGACTGGAGAGGACACTCACTATCGGGATAGTGAGTTCTCTCGGTAGGACAATGAGGGCTACCAATGGCAGGCTTATGAGAGAGATTATCCAGACCGATGCAGCCATAAATCCTGGAAACTCCGGCGGCCCTCTTCTAGATAGTAACGGAAAGATGATAGGAGTTACTTCTGCTATATTTAGTCCTGTAGGGGCCAATGTGGGTGTCGGTTTTGCAGTTTCTATAAATGTTGTAAAGAAGGTTGTCCCCCAGTTGATAGAAAAAGGCCGTGTCATAAGACCCTGGCTTGGTATTACGGGCCAGGATATAGATCCTGAGCTTGCGAAGCTATTAAAGCTACCATCAGAAGGGATCCTAATTGCAGAGGTTGTTAATGGGAGTCCTGCTGATAAGGCAGGTATCAGGGGAGGGAAAAAAGTTATATCGATAGGCAACCTCCAGATTGCAACAGGGGGCGATATGGTGCTGGCTATCAATGGAAAGGCTGTAAAAACTATGGATGAACTGACAGAGGACTTAGAATCGAGGGCAATAGGCCAGTCTGTTGATATTGATCTTTTAAGGGATGGTAAAAAGAAGGCAGTAAAGATATTGCTTTCAGAAATGCCGCCCGGGCAATAATCTACTTTCTGCTCTTATTACCAGGCTTATATCAGTTGAGGAGGGTACGGATCTATGGATCAAAAAAAGCAGTCCCAGGAAAATGGCTTGTTTAAACAACTTAGGAGTATTGCGCTGCTAGGGCTTTTTGCTATTATTGCCTTCTTCCTCTTTACTGAGCATAGGGCGCACCTCTTTGGTGTCTTACCATACATTCTGCTTCTGCTTTGCATACTTTTTCACCTTTTTGGTCATGGGGGAGAGGGACATACGCCTAAAAGGGATGATAAGGATATCCTATCGGGACCGGGAGGGAAACAATCATGAACGACGCACCGGCCTATGGTCTCTGGATGTTGGTTATCATCAACTCGCTTGTATTTATCATCTTTGCCTTCAGCTTTACGCACCCGCGTACCAGACGGGACTGGCGATCATTCGGCGCCTTTTCGGCCTTTATTGTAGCGCTATTTACCGAGATGTATGGTTTCCCACTCACCATCTACCTGATCTCGGGTTGGCTGCAAAATCGGTATCCGGGCCTGGATCCATTCTCCCACAACAGCGGCCACCTCTGGGAAACTCTTTTAGGCTGGAAGGGAGATCCCCACTTTAATCCGATGCATATACTCAGTAATATCTTCATCTTTGGGGGTTTTATCCTCCTTTCATCTGCCTGGAAGGTGCTCTATGATGCACAGCGAAAACATACGCTTGCGGTTACCGGTCCTTATGCGAGAATACGTCATCCGCAGTATGCGGGTTTTGTGCTAATAATGTTCGGCTTCCTGCTCCAGTGGCCTACGCTTCTTACATTGATCATGTTCCCCATACTAATCATGATGTATACCCGGCTGGCACATCGCGAAGAACGGGAGGTCCTGGCGGAATTTGGTGAAGAATACGCGCGCTATGCGGCTAATACACCCTCTTTCTTCCCGCGCTTTGGAACAAGAGAGAAGATGGACTGAATTTGCATGGAACCGAATAAGAATAGAAAGGTAGTTGGCATTGCCTTTGTTCTTTGGTTTTTTGCTCTTACCATTAGCCCGGCCCAGGAGCTTACAGGCCGTGAGATCCTGGGCCGGGTAGAGAGGCTCCTATGGGGCCGGACAAGTCAAGGTCTATCTGAGATGACTATTATTACTCCACGCTGGCAGCGGACGCTCCTTATGCGCATCTGGATGGAGCGGCCTGATAAGACCTTCGTCCGGATACTCTCCCCCGCAAAAGAGGCAGGGATCGGGTCGCTCAGGATCAAGTCCGAGATGTGGAACTATCTCCCAAACATAGAGCGGGTTATAAAGGTCCCTCCCTCCATGATGCTTCAGCCCTGGATGGGGTCGGACTTTACCAATGACGACCTTGTAAAGGAGAGCAGCATTGTCAATGACTATACCCATGCAATCCTTGGGATCGAGGAGATGGAAGGGGCACAGGTTTATAAGATAGAGGCGATTCCGAAACCGGATGCACCTGTGGTCTGGGGGAAACTTATCTATTGGGTCAGGAAGAAAGATCTGATCCCCCTAAAGCAGGATTTCTACAACGAGCGTGGGGAGATTATCAAGGTTATGACCTTTACTGATATTAGGCAGATGGGGGGACGCATAATCCCCACCCGTTGGGAGATGCGTTCAATGAAAAAAGAGGGGAATGTCACAATAGTCGTCCTAAAAGAGATGGTCTTTGACAAGCCCATCAATCAGGAGATTTTTACCTTGAGGAATCTCCAGAAGATCGAGTGAGAGTTCGCCTATGATCATCCTAAGGACCGAAAGGCTGACAAAGATTTATCAGCAGGATAGTGTTTCTGTCCATGCCCTTAATGAGGTTGACCTTGAGATTAAAAAGGGGGAGTTTATGTCAATTGTGGGGCCTTCCGGATCAGGAAAGACCACACTCCTCAATATGATCGGCGGGCTTGATTCCCCTACATCCGGCAATATCTGGGTAGGAGATCAGGAGATTGGGGGCCTGTCAAAGGGAAGACTTTCAGAAATACGGCTCAGAAGGATCGGTTTTGTCTTTCAGGAGTATAACCTTATCCCTGTCTTAAGTGCGCTTGAAAACGTCGAGTATGTGATGCTCCTCCAGGGGGTGCCTGACAAAGAAAGACGTGAGCGATCCCTGGCGATCCTGAAAGAGGTCGGCCTTGAAGGGCTTGAGCACCGGAGGCCCAGGGAACTATCAGGCGGGCAGCAGCAGAGGGTCGCTGTGGCACGGGCTATTGTGTCGGAACCGATGATCGTCCTGGCTGATGAACCTACGGCCAACCTTGATTCCAATACCGGCGCTTCTTTGCTTGATCTCATGCGCGACCTCAATGAGAAGAGAGAGATGACATTTGTCTTTTCCACACATGATCCGAAGGTAATGGAGCGGGCAAAAAGGACTATCCTGCTAAAGGATGGAAGGATCATAGATGAAATTCCTTAAGCTGGCATGGCGGAATATCTTTCGAAATTACAGGAGGTCTTTGATCACTTCCTTTACCATTATAGTAGGGGTGTCTGCTCTGATCTTTATCTGGGGTTATGTGGACGGGATCAATGAGCAGATGATCGAAAACTCCACCCGTTACCTCTCAGGGCACCTCCAGATCCATCAAAAGGGATACCATGAAGAGAGGGCCCTCTATCTGGCATTAGAGTATACCGATGACATTCGCACCATGCTGCTTAAAGAGCCGCATCTTGAATCAATAGCCCCCAGGCTTGAGGATAAGGCCCTTATCAGCAGGGGAGATAAATCTATGGGGATCATAGTTGTAGGCATCGATCCTGAAGAGGAGGCAAAGATCACAACCCTTTCTCTTACAGTCAAAAAGGGTAAATACCTCGCTTCAGGGGATAAGGATGCCATTCTCCTGGGGGATAAAACAGCTAAGATCCTGAATGCTTCTATCAATGATGAGGTGGTGTTGATTACCCAGGCGTCGGATGGCTCTATCGGGGCAGGTCGCTACAGGGTTAAGGGGGTCTTTGATACCGGGATAGACATGATAGATGGGGCCTATGTATTTTTGCCCATCAATACAGCACAGGAACTCTATGTGCTGCCTGGACGTGTGACAGCCCTTGCTGCCCGGCTTGATAGCCGTCAGGCCTCCTCAGAGGTATCTGCACGTCTTGGAGTCCAATTAGGCCCCTCCTACGAGGTATTAGGTTGGAAAGAGCTGCTCCCCTCTGTTGTGGCAAGCGCCGAGTTGCATGAGGTTGTCGCATATATAATTCTGATAGTGGTCTTTCTGGTGGTAGGGGTTGGTATTACAAATACAATCCTTATGGCGGTAATGGAGCGGACCCGAGAATTCGGCGTTATGATGGCGCTTGGAACCAAAAGGGGTCAGATCATTCTCATTGTCCTCTATGAAGCCATGCTCCTGGGTCTCTTCGGCCTTCTCCTTGGCAATATAATCGGGGTCACAATCCTCCTCTACTTTGCAAAAGAGGGGATTGATCTTGGCCAGTATGTCCGTGCCATGGAGACGATGCCTGGCCTCTCCGGCCTTGTCTACCCCCTCCTCCGGATTGATCGCCTTCTGGTGATATCCGGTCTGGTCTTTATAGTCGGTCTTGCCGCATCCTTTTATCCTGCCTGGAGGGCCTCAAGATTACGGCCTGTTGAGGCGATCCGCGGGATTGAACGGACAATGAGGATTTCGAGGCCCTACAGATCTAAAAAGGAGGCTGTATGGCATACCAGGCATGTCTTCTTAAAGATTTCTGTCAGGGCCATTGCCAGGAATCCGCGGCGCTCCATCCTTGCGGTCTCTGCTATGACCCTCGGACTTGGCTCTTTCCTCTTTCTTTATGCCTTTGCTGACGGTTTTTTTGAGCAGATGATCGAGACATCAACGGGCTACATCACCGGCCACCTTCAGATCCAGCACAAAAGGTTTCAGGAGGAGATCTCCCCGGAGTTTTCAATCTCCGAACCGGGCGGCCTTTTGGCCAGGATCCGCCTTGATCCCCGCGTTCTTGCCGCGGCGCTCAGGGTAGAGGCAAAGGCAATGGTGAGCAGTCCGGTCAAGTCTGAAGGCATTCACCTGTTTGGTATTGATCCTGTTGAGGAACAGAAGATCACCATCCTTCATCGTGCCATTAAGAAGGGAAGATACCTGATGCCTGGCAACGACAGGGAGATCCTCCTCGGACGAAAGTTAGTTGAAAGATTAGGGATAGAGCTCGGCGAGAAGGTTGTTGTGCTGGTTCAAGCGTCAGATGGCACATTGGGATCTGCTGCCTTTATAGTAGGAGGTATTTTCGAGACAGAGAATCAGCTTTTTGACGGGTCCATCGGGTTTACAACCCTTAAGGCAGGACAGGCCCTTCTTTCTTTAGGAGGGCAGGCATCTTCCATTGTGGTTAAGTTAAGAGAGAGGGAGGAGGTGGAACTGGCCGCGGCCTCCCTAAAGGGTATGCTGTCAGGATCCCCTTATGTCCTGATTACCTGGAAGGGGCTCCTCCCGGAGGTTGTTCAGATGATGGAGTTATCCAGGATGAACATCAATGTAATACTAATGATTGTGTTCGTTGTTGTGGCGCTTGGTGTGATGAACACACTCCTCATGTCGGTCATGGAGAGGACAAGGGAGTTCGGGGTTATGATGGCCCTTGGAACCAGGCCCTCCCAGATCCTAAAGCTTGTCTTATATGAGTCGATGTTCCTGGGTCTTATAGGGATGGCTGCGGGTTATGCTATGGGTGCGGCATTTATATATTATCTGGGATCGAGCGGCATAGATCTTTCGGTCTATACAGAGCGTAACGTGACCATTCCAGGCCTGACCGGGGTCATCTATCCCCGCCTCATACCGGCCCATGTCCTGATCCCGTCGCTTATACTATTTTTGACAAGTATTGCTGCCGCCATTTATCCGGCCCTGAGGGCGGCCCGGTTGGCGCCTGTCAGCGCAATCCGGCATGTTTAGCAGTCTGATAAAAAAGGCCATCTGCTTAGTGCTTGGCTGCGGTCTATTCCTGTATGGTTTATCTGCAAGAGTAGCAGGTGCGGCAGATATTTGGCAGCAAGGAGACTCTTCTCTGAAGCTTACAGGCTACTACAAGAATCTCCTGTTCAGCTCAGAGACGTTCTTTCCTGGAACTGAGCAATTTACAGTCGATCTAAACCGCCTCAGGTTGAAACTGCAGGGAAGGGCAAGGGACTGGGCGGCCCTGGACATCCAGTATGATCATGAGGCCTTCCTTGGGAGTTTTCTTAAGACGGGTCTGTTCAATATACAGAAGAATCAAGAACCAGATACCTATCTTGACCTTGAAAATGCCTACTTAGACCAGAACAGAATCTTTGCGCGCCACCGGCTCTACAGGGGATATCTGACAATTTATTCTCCCTATGCCGATCTGACAATAGGGCGTCAGAGGATCGCCTGGGGCACGACCCGCTTCTGGAACCCGACAGACCTGCTAAATCCCTTTAATCCGATCCAACTTGAGCGTGAGGAGAGAAGCGGGGTAGATGCCATTCTGACCGATGTGAATCTGGGGTCACTGTCAAAGCTGAGCCTGGTATATGCGCCGCAAGATTCCTGGGAGGAATCGAGTTCTGCGGCCCGCCTGCGAACCAACATTTCAGGTTTTGATCTCTCTGTGATGGGTGGATTGTTCAGGAAAGACCAGGTTGTGGGGTTTGATTTTGCAGGGGCGATAAAAGATATAGGTGTTCGGGGTGAGGCTACCTACACCTCAGCAGACTTGGAGGATAATTTTATCAGGGCTGTCTTAGGCGCCGACTATACCTTACCGAACACATTCTCTATTATGATTGAGTATTATTACAATGGCGAGGGCAAGGCCGATGAGAAAGACTATAATTTTCAGAGGATCTTCTCAGTGGAACTTCTGAGCCTGGCGCGCCATTACATTGGGATCAGTATCGGATACGACCTTACACCCCTTTTAAGATGGGACAACTATGCCATTCTCAATCTCAATGACAAAAGCCTCTTCTTCAGCCCCAACCTTACCTATTCGGTCATTGCTGATCTGGACTTGTCATTGGGCATCCAGATATTTGAAGGATCTGACAGGAGCGAGTATGGAGCTTTACATAATTTATACTATACCCAGCTACAATGGTTTTTCTGAATAGAAAGCAGTCATTGCGAGCACCCTAAGGGTGTGTGGCAATCGCAAAGACAATTTCTATATCGGAATCGGGGATGAAGATTTTGCTGTTTTATTTGACATAGGCAATCAGATATGGTAGTTATACCATCATTCTATAATTAGTCTATCCCAATGTTGTTGTGAGGAGAAGGCGAAACTGTTTCGTAAAATGCAATGTGAAATAAGGTTATACTGGTGCTGATCGGACATTGAAGTATTCAAAGGGTCAAATAGATAGATGAATAGAAGTGATTTAAAACTACTATCACTCATCAGGCTTAGAGAAGCACGGGTACTATTAAAAAATAAAAATTATGAAGGAGCTTATTATCTTTGCGGCTATGTTATTGAATGTGGGCTGAAGGCTTGTATTGCAAAGAAAACTAAGAGATATGATTTTCCAGACAAAAAAGCTGTCAATGATAGTTACTGTCATAATCTTGCAACACTTGTTAATACAGCCGGTCTTAGCATAGAATTAGATAAAGAAAAGAAAAGCTATTCAATATTTGAAAGTAATTGGAGTACCGTTAAAGACTGGTCACAAGTGAGTCGTTATGAAAAACATACTGAGAAAGAAGCGCAAGATCTTTTTTATGCAATCACAGATAAAAGACATGGAGTTTTGAAATGGTTAAAGCGGCATTGGTAGAATAAGATATACAAGAGCCAGTTCAAGTTCAGGAGGCAGTTCAAAATGTTTGTTAAAGCTGCATTGGTAAAAGAAGATTTACACGATGGCAAGAGATTAATTGAAGCGTTGGATAAAGCAAACTTTAAAGTCCAAGCCGCGCTATGGTTCTACTTGGCTGATTCTGATGAATGGCGGCTTTATATTTCTTCCCCATTTGTAGAAAAAGAAGGGCCTAGAAAATCTTATAATTTTATTCAAAAAATCTTGGCAAGGCTTGCGCCACCTTCTAGTTTCTCTTTAACAGACATTACAGTTCTAAGTCCTTCTAGCAATTTGGTTAAACTAATGAGAGTAGCGGTCCGGACTGGGCCTGGCATATCGGGCATCCGATTTACTCGAAATGTTATAAATAATACTTTGATAGAGGATGCATATATTTATCGTATTGTGTGAACCATTTTAATGCTACTTTTCACAACACACGTTTAATGATTGGTCTTGCGTGATCCTTTTATTTAGTGTAAAAATCTTGTCCTGTTATAGTCACCTCACATCTGTCTCTTAAGATATTCTATGGCATCCTCTCTCGTAGTCAATATACCTAAGATCTGTTTTTCCCTTAAGTCGGCAAGGGGTAAAGGGAGGGGGTAAAGGGGACGGTTCTCGTTAATTTACAAAAGTGACGGGAGAGGATAGATTTTAAGCATGCCTAGCATAAGTAGGGACTATAATTTATAGGGACAGCGACCATTTAAGAAGAATTTCTGCTCACAACGGTAGATAGCAGAATCTTAACAACCTCATGCAATATCATCTAAATTTCGTGACCCATGAACAACTCGGTGAATTTCGATAATTTTACTGCGGACTATGTAAAATACAAGGTAGGATTCAATCACGAGGATGCGATAGCCTGAATTTTTAAGCTTGTCATCTTTCGGTACCCGGCCAAGAAACGGGTGGGATTTAAGGCTGCCAATGTGATGATTGAGTTTATCAATAAAAATTGCGGCATTGGCCGGACTGACATTTCCAATCCAGTCTAAGATCGAGACAAGATCGTCAACGGCAACAGGAAGGTAACGAAGGGTGTATCTATTAGCCATGCAAGTGTTGCATGAGTTTTTTCATCACTTGCGAATGGGTAAGCCCTTTTTCTCCGCTGGCGGCCTGGGCCTGAGCAACAGCGAGTTTTTCGAAAAGCTCGACCCTTGCCTTTAGCCTTTCATAGTGTTCGATGCTCATTACAACAAGGTCGCCCTCGCCATTAGTTGTCAGATAAACAGGTTCATCCTGTTCATGGCACAATGAGGCAATATCTCTTGTTTTATTACGAAGACTTGAGATAGGTTTTATTATCGGCATAGGTTCTCCTCTAAATGGATAGTATAGAGATAAATTATCACCTAATTATGATAAAATCAAGAACGAATTATGTGACACATTTTCAGGCGACCGGGTGCGTATAAAAAATCAGGCAATTTATTTTTCCGGGTGATATACTATTTTAAGGAAAAAGGATTGAGTCGATAGGTAGCTTCTACAGTCACGACCTTAAGCTTCTTACCATTAATTGTAAACTCAGTCCTATTGAAGTGGTTAAGGTTTCCTGCTTGTTGAACACAGATATTTTGAGGAGATCATGATGGAGATCGCTTTTCTTGGTGCAACAGGTACTGTGACAGGGTCGAAGTATTTACTTGCAATTGGATCTAAGAAGATATTGGTGGACTGCGGCTTGTTTCAGGGATTCAAACAGTTGAGGCTGAGAAACTGGGCGCCGCTTCCAGTCGACACGACGGAAATTGACGCAGTCATACTGACACATGCACATCTGGATCATAGTGGTTATCTGCCTCTCCTGGTCAAGGACGGCTTCGCAGGCAAGGTGTATTGCAGTCATTCCACACGCGACCTCTGCGCAATCCTGCTGCCGGACAGCGGGCACCTCCAGGAAGAAGAGGCAGAATATGCCAACAGACATAAATATTCCAAACATGCCCCTGCGCTTCCCCTTTATACCAAAGCGGATGCCGAACATGCGCTGCGCCAACTTTTACCGGTTGATTTTGAGACCGACATTGATCTGGGTGGAGACGTGACCCTGCGATTCTTACCCGCCGGACATATCCTTGGTTCGTCCTTTGTTTTACTGAGGAATGCCGGTACTGCCATTCTTTTTTCCGGAGACCTAGGCCGCCCAAAAGATCTCATTATGAGTGCCCCGGCCTCAATCCATAGGGTGGATTATCTGGTTGTCGAGTCCACCTATGGAAACCGCCGCCACGACCCTTCAGATTCAAAGGCGGCCCTGGCTGTAATCATCAACCGTACGGTTGAACGTGGCGGGATAATTGTAATACCCGCTTTTGCCGTCGGTCGCGCCCAGGCGCTCCTTTTTCTTATTTACCGGCTCAAGATTGAAGGTGCTATCCCAGACATTCCGGTCTTTCTTAACAGCCCTATGGCGGCCGAAGCAACCTATCTTTACTGCAACCATCGGAGCGAACATAGGCTTACCGCCGATGAGTGCCGGGCAATGTGCCGCGCCGCGCATATGATCAACAGCGCGGAGGAATCCAAAAAGGTCAACAGACTCAGAGATCCAATGATCTTGATCTCGGCAAGCGGTATGGCAACAGGGGGACGCGTACTGCACCATCTCAAGGCCTTTGCCCCCGATCCGCGCAACACCGTCCTCTTTGTTGGCTTTCAGGCCGGCGGAACCCGGGGCGCAGCCATGGTAAATGGCGTTAAAACGATCAAGATCCATGGGGAATACATTCCCGTGCATGCAGAGGTAGCGGTCATGGAAAATCTCTCTGCCCACGCGGACTATACCGAGATAATGGATTGGTTGAGCCATTTCGACTCACCGCCAACGAAAACTTTTATCACCCATGGCGAGCCTGCTGCTGCTGATGCGCTGAGGCACCGGATTGAGGAGAAGCTGGGTTGGCGCTGCCTTGTTCCTGAATACCTGGAAAGGGTTTCACTTTAGCGGTTAATGCACGCGTAATGATGTTCGAGGCTGCTGAGCCGGAAAAAAGATAAATCGGAAAGAGAGGATGAACTATGGTAAAATCCGCTCAAGAGATCCGGCTGGGAAAGAGGGCAGAATAGAAAGATGGAAAAGAAACAGAAGGAGTTTTCGCTCTGGTACTTCGTAATCGCCTTCCTGATCCTGATAGCCATTGAGAATTTTCTGTTGTCCTCCCACCTTGAAAACCTCTCTTATAGCGATTTTAAGGTACTATTAAAGGCAGGAAAGGTGGAGGATCTAACCATTAGAGAAAAGGTTATATCGGGAAAGCTGAAGAAGGAGGAGCTAGAGGGGCTCCTCCCTAAAGAGAAGGTAGAGGAACTTCAAAGACTCGGTAAAGGGGAGTATCACTTTATTTCGGTCCGGGTGGATGACCCTTCGTTAATACAGGAGTTGGAGGCAGCGAAGGTGCGCTTTGCCGGTCAGGTGGAGAGCACCTGGTTCGGGAGCCTCATGTCGTGGGTTTTGCCCGCAGTAATCTTCTTTGCCCTCTGGATCTTTTTTATGAAACGGATGGGTGCGGCAAGCGGTATTATGGAAATTGGCAAGAGTAAGGCCAAGGTATATATGGAAAAGCAGACAGGGGTGTCCTTTGATGATGTTGCTGGGGTGGATGAGGCGAGAGCTGAGTTGATGGAGGTGGTGGAATTCCTGAAGAACCCTCAGCGCTATCGACGCCTGGGCGGGAAGATCCCGAAAGGGGTCCTCCTGGTAGGTGCACCTGGGACAGGGAAGACCCTCATGGCCAAGGCAGTGGCCGGAGAAGCGGGGGTTCCCTTCTTTAGCATAAGCGGGTCGGAATTTGTAGAGATGTTCGTAGGCGTTGGTGCGGCGCGGGTACGGGACCTTTTCGCCCAGGCCGAAGGAAAGGCCCCTTGCATCATATTTATTGATGAGCTTGATGCCCTAGGCAAGGTGCGCGGATTTAATCCAGTTGGCGGGCATGATGAGCGGGAGCAGACATTAAACCAGCTATTGGTAGAGATGGATGGGTTTGATACAAACAAGGGGGTCATCATAATGGCTGCAACCAACAGGCCGGAGATCCTGGACCCGGCCCTGCTCCGGCCCGGGCGATTTGACCGGCACGTTGCCCTTGACAGGCCGGATCTAAAAGGAAGGGAAAAGATCCTCCATGTCCATAGTAAAGCCGTTAAGCTATCGCCAAAAGTCGATCTCTCTGTCATTGCCGCCAGGACCCCGGGGTTTGTAGGGGCGGATCTTGCCAACCTTGTCAATGAGGCCGCATTGTTAGCTGCCCGCAAAGGTAAGGATGCAGTAGAGATGGTTGATTTCGATGACGCGATAGACCGGATCATTGCAGGACTAGAGAAAAAGACGCGGGTGATGAATCCGAAGGAGAAGGAGACCGTTGCCTATCACGAGGCTGGTCATGCCATAATTGCCGAATCCCGTCCGCACGTAGACCGGGTTTCAAAGATCTCCATCATTCCCCGTGGTGTTGCCGCATTGGGGTATACACAGCAGCTTCCCACGGAGGACAGATATCTTCTTAAGAGGACAGAACTGCTTGATCGGCTCGATGTGCTTCTTGGAGGCAGGGTGGCCGAGGAGATTGTTTTCGGTGATGTCTCTACCGGGGGCCAGAATGACCTCCAGCGGGCCACAGACTCGGCGCGCCATATGGTAACACAGTATGGGATGAGCGAGCGCCTTGGCTTGGCCACATTTGAAGAGCCGCGCACCTCTCCCTTTTTAAATATCCCTATGCCCCAGGGCCAGAGGGAATACAGTGAAAGGACAGCCCAGGCTATCGATGAAGAGATCCAAAAGCTCTTAAAGGAATCCCACGCCCGTGTCAAGGAGACATTGATCTCAAAACGCTCCATACTGGAATCCCTGGCAAAGCTCCTCCTTGAAAAGGAGGTGATTGACCGTGCGACGCTTGACCATCTGCTGGAGACACAGAGGAATGCTGTCGTGATAACAAAAAAAGGAGTCTAAGGAGAGGAAGGAGATAAGATGAAGGAACAAAAAAGAAAGTTTTTGCCGATCAAGAAGATCCTTGTGCCGACTGATTTTACAGTCTATTCAGATCATGCAATTGAATATGCAATTATGGTTGCCAGGAAATTCGAGGCAAAAATCCTGCTTATCCATGTAATCGAACCGTTTGCTTATAGCGTAACTGATACAGTCCAAATAATTGATCATTATACGGCATTAAAGACAGTGGCACGGCCTATCCTGGACAACCTGCAAAAGAGGTTGTTAAAAAAAGGCATTAAGGTAGACTGTACCCTTCTCGATGGGAATCCCTATCTTGAGATAGTCGAGAAATCCCGTCAGGCAGGTGCGGATCTGATTATCATGGGGACCCATGGCCGTACGGGCATCGATCATATCCTTATGGGGAGTGTGGCTGAGCGGGTTGTACGCCTGGCGCCATGCCCTGTATTAACAGTAAGGGGCTGATGCCCCCAATGTCTGCGGAACATCGCAGGTATTTTGTATTGCATTTTCTAATAAATTACAAACTCATACTGCAAGGGAGGAGTGATAAGCATGAAGAGATCAATCATGTTTTGTTTTATGGGAATAGTCCTTATTGGCATGGCAGAATGCACGTTAGTGCTTGCCGCAGGACCTGAGACTGAAAAGGGAAAGATGTTATACGAAGGGAAAAAATGTGGTCTTTGCCATGCCATTAATGGAAAGGGCGGCAAGAAAGGTACTGATCTATCTGATACTGGTAACAAAAGGGACGCGGGATGGCTGATGAAGTACTTGAAAGATCCAAAAGGGACCTTGCCTGGCGCTAAGATGATGCCTGTTAAGGCCTCTCCGGAAGAACTATCGGCGCTTATTGATTACATGTTATCGCTTAAGAAATAGGAGAGACTTACCGATTTATATAAAAGACACTATAGAGCGGAGGTTACAAATGGACGTACGATTTCTTTCCAAGGGTTTATTATGGTTTTATGTGTTCATTTTTATTTCCATATTTTTTGAGGCCTTATATCCCGCCAAGGCCCATGCCATTCCGGCCTTTACCAGAAAATATAATGCAGACTGCTCTATGTGCCACTATCCAAATCCACCCAGACTTAATTCCTTTGGACAGGAATTTCGCCGGGCAGGCTTCAGGACACCGGATGAATTCAATAAAGATCAGGACATTTCCAAGGTCGGGGACTTCTTGTCTGTTCGTGGCAGGGCCCGCTATGAATATGTAAACCCTGAAGGAAAGCCCGTCGAGAGCCAGTTTAAATGGAATGACACTACATTCTTTTATGCAGGGGCCTTGACCAAAAATCTAACCTCTTTTACTGAATTAGAAGTTGCGCCAGAAGGAAAGGAAACTGAGGTGGAGTTGGTGGCCTCCATCGGAGGGGTCTTCGGACAGCCGGATCATTACTCTACTTTCAGAGTGGGACAGTTCCATGCTTTGACACGGGTAGGTTTTGGGGGGTTCGATCGGCCAACAGGGATCAGCACGGCCTCTGCCCTCTCTTCAGATCTCACCACAGGAGGTGTCCCTTTTAAGATCAACACAGACCAGAGGGGACTGGAATTAACCCATGTCTTCAAAAAATCCAGGATGATCGCCCAGATCCTAAATGGAATAGATGAGGGGGGGAAGGGGACGGTGGATGACACCAATACTGCCAAGGATTATTCCATTGCCTATGAAAGGATCTTAGATGACCTGGCATCAGGCTTTACCATCTATGGTTACTGGGGTAGCTGGTTTAATAACGATGACCCAGCACTAGGCCAGAGGGCCGGGTTTGCACGGTATGCATTAACGGGAAACAAGATCTTCCCTGGTATCCTCGCCGGAAATTTTGAGGTAATGGCAGGTTATGTGCGAAGCCAGGATGCTGCGCCTTCTTCACTCGGCGGGAATGTCCAGGGCAATGCCTTCTTTGTGGAAATCGAGGATTATTTTGAGCCTCATAATTTTACTCTCCTTGTCAGATACGATTTCATTGATCCCGAAGATGATACCGGAAATGACAGGAAGGAGAAATGGACTATAGGTTATGTCCGGACATTTCAAAGTTACTTGAGGCTGGCAGTGGAGGCAAATACATCACGAGACGACAAAAAAGATACAACTGATTACGGCGTAACAGGGGAGCTTATGATTAACTTTTGACAGAAGTTAGCGTTCGTCCACTTATGAAAGTTCGGAGGGAGGCATGAACTTAAGGACTCAGGGTCTGCCCGTTAAGATCCTCTTTACCTGTTTTCTCGGCACCATCGGGATCGCTTATCTCTCTGCCATTACCTATCTCTTTTTAATAGATATTGAGCCGCATGCCAAAGGTAATTTGGGTATAGTCCACGCCGTGATTATCAAGTATTATGGTCAAAGGGGGACTACCCGGCTGGAAGCAGCCCTGGATGGGGGCATGGGTGAAAATATCACCCCTGCCCAGAAAAAACAGATCTCTGAATGGATCCGTAAAGGGGCGCTTCCATCAGGTTTTGAATCGATAAAACCAATCTTTCTTAATAACTGCACTGTTTGCCACAGCAAGGAGTCGGGCATGCCCATTTCTCCACTTACCAGCTTTGATGAGGTGGCCGCCTATACCCAGATTGATATAGGCCAATCAGTAAAAAGCCTGGTGCGCGTATCACATATACATCTCTTCGGGATGAGCTTTCTCTTCTTGCTTACAAGCTGGATCTTTGTACTGAGTGAAATTGCCGTCAAATGGCGCGCCATCCTGGTATCGGTCCCTTTTGCAGCCATCTGGATAGATATAGGATCATGGTGGTTTACAAAATTTGAGCCCCTTTTTGCCTATTCAGTAATCGCCGGAGGTGCCTTGATGGGTCTCTCTCTGGCAGCGCAGATCATAATTTCACTCTGGGAGATGTGGCTTAAGGAAGGGAAAATAATAGAGGTCTAGCCGGCTAAAAACATCGGTCTCGTGGGATTGGATTTTTATTTATGAATATGCTCCTCTGCTTTTCCCCCATGGGAGAAGGTATGGGTATAGGCGATCACCTTCCAGATCTGATCTTCTTTGAGTTTCCCCTTCCATGGCGTCATCGGGGTTTGCGGCACTCCTTCTGCGGTCCGCCAATACATATAACTATCTGTCATCTTACTTACATATTCTGCATCCCTGAGATCACGCGTACCAGTCAGAAGAGGCCTTCCATCACGTCCATGGCATGCAGCACATACCACATCCGGATCTACCATCCCATCATAGATCTTTTTCCCTTCAGTGATCACCTTGGGATCTGTCCACCATCCTTTCGGCATATGTTTGTCCTCGTATTCCTTAGGAATCTTGTCCAATGCCGGCATCTTGGGCTTCTCGCCGAACGCCACCATCATTGTAAAAAAGACAATCAGAAAAGATATTCCGATCATACATAGGTTTCGCATCTGTCGCCCCCTTTTATAAAAAGCCCATTTTAAAGACCTCATTTTTTCTCTTATTTTCTAAAATTCTTTAGTTTCCCTCTTTTTTGGGTGGAAAGATAGGTTTTGGCGAATTTCCTGCCGGATCTTTAAGGGACATGAGATATGCTACTAGTGCGTCCCGCTCCACTTCGCTCATAAGTCTAGGATAATTTTCCGGCATCACCACCTTCTTGTACTCATTTTCAAACCCTTCGGCATACCATGCCATGGGGTCCCAGAGTTTATCTTTTAATTGCCCGGCCATAAGCAGATTGCCGATATTGTCCAGCGCAGGCCCCCGGCGCTTCACTCCCCCTTTTCCGCCAACCTTGTGGCAATTATAACACTCATAGTCTTTGTACACCTGTTTTCCAAAGGCGATCTGTTTTGCAACGTTTTCTGCTAGAGCAGGCCCGCCGGGGGGAATCTTTTTGGTCGCTCGGGTCATACCTTCCTTTTCCAATTCTGCAAGGAGTTCTTTCTTGGCGGCCTCGACTGCTTCGGTTATGGCCGTTTTTTCCTTCTCTTTCTCCTGCTCGATAGTCATATGCTGGATCCGCCGGATTTTTTCTATCTCGATCCCTGGATCATACTGTGGGAGCAACATACCTGCAAGGGTTATTATGAACGATGCGGCGAGAAAGAAGGTGGCGATTGCAAGAATAGGGCTTTTCGGCAGGCGCATGGCCTTAGCATCAAGGAGCAAAAAGAATGAAAACCCCAACAGCACATAACCTACGAAGAAGATCCTGAAGATAACAGGGAAACCAACCCAACTGCTGCCCGACCATACTACTGTACTCAAAATCAGGGTCCAGACGAGTTTGTATCTCAACCTCTTCATAAGAGTATCCTTTACGAATCGCCGCCTTCAATTCGCACCTTTAATGCTTTTGTCCTTCCAAGACCCAGACTGATCCAGATGCAGAATCCGATCATCAGGAAGAATAAAAGGGAGATCAAAGTCACCAAGAGGCTGGACCATGCAAGGGTTGGTGTGTAAGCATCCGGGGTCATATCCTTCATGAGGATATAGATATGGAAATGCTTTCTTCCCAGGGAGCGGACAGCTCCCATAAGGCCCATAGTCCAGATTGCGGCAAAGGCAAGGAAGATCAAGGCATACTGCGATGCCGGGTCAATTTTACCCCATTGGATGGTCCCCCGTCTGATGGAAACTCTATACAATATATAACTCATCAAGACCACTGCAATGCTCAATCCAGCAGCTATATTTTTGATCGGCATCAGCGCCATAAAACCTAGATGAGAGGGGAGTTCCATCTGTGTTACGTACTTGTCGGGATCTGCACCTTCCGGAAGGGCTCCTGGATCCAATATCATGGTGGCAAAGAAATGCCTTGGTGTCATCCAGATGGCATTGCAGATCAGGATCAGCACAAACCCGGCCCTGATAAGGGGTGCAAAGCGTTCCGCACCGGTGATCCTTTTCATAGAGAGCCAGATATAGTAGTTGCCGGCAAGATACATAAGACCGATTAGAATCCCCTGCATCTCATAGAACATTGAAAGCCTGTCGGACATCATATAGATCCCCAGGGAGGCATCATATTGATAAATTTCATAGCCATAGAGATAGCCTGGAAAAGCCAGAAGCATGAAGGTAACAAGACCGATCAGGTTGCCTATAAATCCCATCCAATCATAGAAGATCCGATCTTCATCGGTCTTAGATGTCATGTACATTACGGCAGCGATTAGACAGACAATGAATCCACCGAAGGCCACATTGGATATAAAGCGGTGGATGTTAAGCGGCCACCAGGTAAAATTGTTCATCAACTCCCACAGTGTGGCCTTTTCATAATCTTTTACCGGTGTATTCATAAAGCTGGTGACGGCATTCATGAGGAACATTACGGCTGTCCCAGTGATATTCAGTAATACCCCGATGGCAATATGAAAACCTTTACGGTATTTAAGCACATCCCAACTGTATAAATATGTGTACATCAATAGTGACTCTACTATGAATAAAATTGGATAGAAGATAATCCAGAGGGGGAAAAAGTAGGTCATGAGAAATGTGGAAAGCTTCGGATAAAGGGCAATTAGCAGCAGCGTAAAGAGCCCTCCGGTCAGGGCGGTAAGGCTGTAAGCCACAGCGGTGACCCTCGTAACCTCCCTGGCCAGGCGCTCATATCGATGATCCTTTTTCTTATAACCGATATATTCGCATATTACCACAAAGATGGGGGCACCTAAGATGAAGGCAGCAAAATTGAGCATTAGTTGGGCAGCAATCCAGATCACGGTTCGATTACTCACGTAGGGAAGGGTAACCTCTTTGTATTGAATTACCTCTTCTGCTCCATAAACAACCGTAGTGGTTGCGGCCAGTGAAATCACTGCCAGTAAAATGGCCGGTTTGCGCAGAGATATCAACGATGCCATCGTTATTCCTTTTAAAACTGTTTTAGAAGAGGGGATGAAATGCTACGCCGAATTGGCCAGGTTCAATAGACTCTGTATCATGTCCGAAGATCTTCCATTCCCCCTCTTCATGGATCAGATAATGAACCTCATCGACCCAACCATCAATCCGCTCCTTCTTTCCGGTGCGTGTATTTATGCCGAATACTAAACCGGTACACACAATATATGCCATACGTTTGGACCGATCAATATGGATCCGATTGAAGGTATGGCCTATAAGTAGTTCCTTATAATCCTGGAAAAGCCTGGTCCAGACCTTTCTTATTTCATTCCGGTCTGCCCCTAGGTGGGCATAGTTCTTTGAATATGAATTCATCAGCCCATTGAGATTCTTTGATTGGATAGCTTTGTCCGACTTCTCAAAGGTTGACATAAGTTCCTTAACCTCTTCCGGGAGGGCATGTATCTCGGCATTCTTACCTATGACTGTTTCGGCCATCAGAGGCCCAATAGACCAGAGAATTAGAAATAAAATAAAAAGTATAATAAAGAATGACCTGCCGGTCGTAAGGCAGGAATTAGGTTTAACATCTAATGTCATCGGGCTTATCCTTTATCAGAATGTCGCATAATCTCAACCTTTATTTAAACGTCTTAATATAAGCGATCAGATCTTCCATGTCCGTCTTTTTAAGAACACCTACATTCAATCTCGAAGTGCAACATATGCAACCTCGAGGGGCGTTTTGTAGTCCTGGCATTGACGCCTCCTTACTTACTTTTAATATTATCCCATGAATTAGATTAATACAACCTGGAGCAAGATCTCCACATCTTTTCATTAATTTAACAGGTTAAGATTAGTTACCCTAAAGGTCTTTTTACCTGAGATCCTGGCAGCAAAATATCCCACCTGACAGACTCAAAAATATCTTCAATATTTCAAAGGATTAGCATCTGTGAAGACCCCTTCTTTGTGGCAGGTCTATATATCTGGTGCTATACTTTCTTTGGGAACTAGTAGCGACTCCCTGATACATTTATTAATTATTTTAGGGAAAGTTTTGTAGATGGCCATAAATAACATAAATAATAGGAGGTTCAAATGAACGTTAAAGTAATTGGAGTTTTGTTATTAGCATTGATGTTTTTAGTCAGTCCTGTAATCTATGCCCAGATGATGGGTGATGGGATGATGAAGGGTGGCCAGATGGCGGCCGAAGGGGAAGAAGAGGGTCAGATGCCCCAGATGCCGATGATGCATGGGATGATAAATCGGGTGATGGAGATGATGCAGGAGATGATGGAGGGCATGAGAGGTATGGCCCAGGATGAACCGACAAAGGAAAAGATGGATGGGATGATGATGGAGATGGACGAGATGATTAAACAGCATGAGGCGATGATGGAAGGGATGATGTCTGGTTCAATGATGGGACGCTCTGATGAGATGAAGCCTGTCGAAAAGATGAAAGGGACTATGTCTTCTGCGACACAGAAAAATAGCGGCGGCGGGGTGACAGTAGAAGCGACCCTGCTAAATCCAAAGGATATTGATGAGAGGGTCACCTTCAGTCTTAAGTTCGATACGCACAGTGTAAACCTCGATGAATATGACCTGGCAAACATCTCACACCTTAGGGATGACCTTGGAAGGGAACTGCATGGGCCTGTCCTTGAAAAAGCTGAAGGAAGCGGACATCATCGGAGCGCGATAATATCCTTCTCAAATAAGAATGACGAGGGAATGCCAATATTTACCCCAGAAACAAAATATATAGAGCTTGCTGTAAATGATGTGGCTGGCGTTGTTGAACGGACATTTAGGTGGGAGATTGTGAAATAAAAAAGTGGCAATTGGTCAAGGAGGGATGCTTTATGGTAAGGGATCCTGTCTGTGGGATGGAGGTGGATGAGCGGGCCGCCAGCTTTCACACACATGAAGATCGGAAAGGGACCTACTATTTCTGCTCAGAACATTGTAAAAAGGCCTTTGATGAAGGTCCCGAAGCGGAAGAACTCGAAAAGATGAGCCGCTGGCAGCGTTTCTTAAAACGCCTCGGAGATGCGAGCAGAAAGCAGTATGGAGGCAAGCCGCCGAGCTGTCACTGACCCGATGAGTGGTTGTGGGTGGTATAGATGGTACCGCTACTCTGGTTGTCCGGTCCTCTCTGTACATTTGACCAGAGGGTTGCGACGGCCTGGGCAACCGTAGTACCGGATAACGATAATGGAGCAGGTGGGTTCAAGGACAAAAAATTAGGGGGGAGTAAAAGATGAATCTGAAAATTGGTATTTTTTTACTTGTTTTATTTTTTCCATTAACAGCTCAAGCCTTCTCCCCGGAAGAAGATGCCAATATCAAGGTCTACGAGGGGATGAGCCCAGGGGTTGTTAATATTATCAACACGGCTGTATCCTATGACTTTTTCTTTAATCCTGTCCCTGAAGGCGGCACCGGTTCCGGTTCTATGATCGATAAGAAGGGGGATATCCTTACCAACTACCATGTAGTCGAAGGTGCCCAAAGGCTGGATGTCACCCTCTCTGATGGGAGTAAGTGGGAGGCAAAGGTTGTTGGCACAGACCCCAGCAATGACCTGGCTGTTATCAGGA
>CAYZUL010000006.1:0-60066 GCA_964481895.1 uncultured Nitrospirota bacterium
TCGCAACAAAGGCTGGGATGCGTATCAGCCTTAAAATGGTCGCATAGACACGAGTTAACAAGTCGCTCCACTCCGACCGTTACGCGGCGTGTGAAGAAATATTAAGGGACGTTGTTACTAAGAGTGTATTATTCTTGACAAGAACTACCTATTTCAAAAAAATCGCTTCAAGCCACGACAGGCACGATTGTACGTCCCCGGAGCCCTACACCATATCATGGTAAGGGGAATCAACAAAGAAACGATCTTCGCGAACAACGAGGACAAAGTCCGCTTCCTCAGGTCGCCTCGGCCAAAACGTTACCGAAGGGAACTGCACTGTCTATGCCTGGGTCATCATGGACAACCATATTCACCTGCTTTTTAAAAGCGGCAAGCAGGGAATCTCCTCGGTTATGCGCAAGCTCCTTACATGATATGCTCAATACCATAACCGTATCCACCGACGTACGGGTCATTTGTTCGAAAACCGCTCTAAATCCATCCTCTGCGACGAAGACACCTATCTGCTTGCCCTTGTCCGATACTTCCACTTAAACCCGCTTAGAGCCAATGCAGTTCAGACCATCTGAGAATTAGACCGGTACGCTTGGTGTGGCCACCAGACAATCATTGGAAAGGCCAAGGCGACGAGGTCGAACGCCTCGTTCGTGATATTTTCAAACAGCTTTCAGACGCGATTCAAGACCCATCCGACGCGTGGAAGTCGGTAATTCCAGGTAAACAAATCCTCTCGCAGTTCGCGGCCGCAACTGAAATGGATATTGCTCGCTTTAAACTTGCATACTTGGGAAAAGTAGCCAAATATAATTTGCCTATCTTTGATGAGGTGACCTCTATATTTGCAGATTTTTCCTCAGCCCCGATTGCAGTCGAGAACAAAGCTACTTCTTTACCATAAGGGAACTAAAGTGGACGATTCTCTTTAATTGATAAACTAATCAAAGCAATGATAGATTTGACGTATGCCGAGGACAGCAAGGGTAGCCCCAAGCGCGCATGCATATCATGTCCTGACAAGGAGAAATAACCGTCAGGATGTATTTGATGACTAGGTAGTTTTAAGTTCATCTCTGGAATTGCTACTTCACTATAATGGGTCATCATCTATATCTGATTAATTCCCTCTTCTAATTCTTTCGTCCGAAATACCTCTTTTTCTTGAATTCTTATATAGAGGGCATCTGCTTTTCTATCATACTCAATCTCTATTCTTACCCCTATTTATTCTTATCTATTGCCTTAATTATAGTAATCTTATCACTTTCCTCTGAGAGAGACTTGTTAAGGTTTAACAACAAGGGTGTCCTGATACATTATGGTATAATAAATCCAGCAAGGCATTTTTATGGAGGTTTATTATGAGAATGATTTATCCGGTAGTTGCATTATGGTTACACCTGGTTCTATTTCCCGGGGCCTTTAATCCATTACTTGCTGGATCTTTGATGAATAACAAGCCGCCAGAGATAATAGCGACAAGTCCGGAGGGAAATACCGGTGGGGTGGATATTAATTCTTCAATAAGCGTTACCATATCGGAAGGGATGAACCCTTTGTCATTAAATGCCGACATGATCCATCTTTACAAGTTGGAAGGACCCGAAGATATTGCCATTCAGGGAAAGGTGAAATATGACGTACTAACAAAAAAAGCATACTTTATCCCTGATAATGATTTATCTCCAGCTACAAACTACAAGGTGGTGATAGGGAAAGATCTGGACGACGCAGCAGGCGGCGCATTGAAGGATGTATACTCCTGGGAATTTTCTACCCGAATTGGCACAGGGGGATGCGGTGGTTCATGACAATTAATTTAAGTAATAGGAACGCCGATTACATGGCCGTCAACAAGATAGGCGGTAATTATATTGTTTGTCCAAACATCAGGCAATACCGGGGGAGTGTGTAAAAGTTAGCAGGTTACAAATTGCAATTAGGAGTGACTAATAAGTTAAAAGGATTTAGTAATAGAGTACTGGTTCTTTTACTTTGAAGGGAGATGTATTATGAAAATTAAATTAATATTGATGCTATTAACATTCTTCCTGTTCTATGCGTCAAATGTTAAGGCAGAGAAAACTATATTGGCTGGTGGATGTTTCTGGTGTATGGAGTCAGATTTCGAAAAACTTCAGGGTGTAACCGATGTGATCTCAGGGTTTACTGGCGGAACTATCAACAATCCGACCTATGACGGCAACCATGAAGGTCACTTTGAAGCAGTTGAAATAACATATGATCCGAATAAGGTTAGTTACAAAGAGTTGCTAGACTACTACTGGGTTAACATCGATCCATTTGACGATAAAGGACAATTTTGTGATAAAGGCACGAGTTATTTAAGTGCTATTTTCGTAGCAAACGAAACAGAGAAGAGGCTTGCTGAACAATCTAAAAGGAAAGTTGAAGAGCAATTTCCCAACAAAAAAGTTGTTACGCCAATATTAAATGCATCAATCTTTTATCCCATCAAAGACAGCGAAAGTTATCATCAAGATTTCTATAAGAATTACCCAATTCGCTACAACGTGTATCGCTGGAATTGTGGTCGTGATAAACGATTGAAAGAGATTTGGGGCGATAAAACAATACATTGAAATAGTGTTATCGTTAGGGGAATAAATTATTAAGGGACATTGGGGAACGTTGGTTCTCAGGATGATTATTTTCCCGACTAAGATGCGTCCGATCCGGAGAGTCCAAGCTCTTCCCTGCTCCGATGAGCGATTGCCGCTTGGGCCTCACTTACCCGCGTCCGCCTACCCCCCCTCTTCAGTTCCTCCGGGCTTACCTTGCTCTTCTCACATTCCTCTCGAATAATATCTGCAATATTTAGACCGCCGCGCCTGAGCTTAAGTTGCCGCAGTTGATTTTCTTCTACCTCTTTCAGTATCGCATGGACTAAATCTCCGCCCCCCAGTATCCGTCAAACGTCCCTATAAAATATACTCATGATGGAAATAGAGATGGGGCACAAGGCCGAGGAATTTAGTTATGATTCGGATGTAAATAGAATTATAGCTCCTGATGCAGCGGATAATTTAAGGCAACTCATGTGTCTAAATGCTATAAAACCAGCAAGCCCCAGGCCCTCCAATCCTTGACAACCATTAGCTATTTTTGATAGTTTTATAAGACTTTAGGCATCATTATTGCCCCGCTACAGGAGGAGGGTTCATTTGAAGGTAAAAATAAATGGGGTCCAGGAAGAGATAGGGGAGACCTCAATCTTTGATCTGCTCAAGAAGAGGAACATAGAACCGAAGATGGTCTCCGTAGAGCTTAATTCGGAGATCTTAGAGAAGGAGGACCTTCCGAATATCAAGATGAGAGAAGGCGATGAGCTGGAGTTCTTATATTTTATGGGCGGAGGCCGGGCATAGGATGGAGTTTACGGAAGACCAGATAAAGCGTTACAGCCGGCATATCATCCTGCCTGAGGTGGGTGGAAAGGGACAAAAAAAGCTCAGAGATGCTAAGGTCTTTTTAGCGGGCGCGGGCGGACTTGGATCACCTGCCGCCCTGTATCTTGCAGCAGCAGGCGTAGGTACGATTGGGATCATAGACCCAGACATGGTAGATTTATCTAATCTCCACAGACAGATTATCCATCAGACACAGGACATCGCAAGACCTAAGGTGATCTCGGCAAAGGAGAAGCTTGAGACATTAAACCCGGATGTGAACGTGATCACATATATAGACAGGCTGACATCAAGGAATATCCTGGAGATCATGTCAGGATATGACATTGTAATAGACGGGACAGACAACTTCCCGGCGAAGTTTTTAATAAACGATGCATCTGTAATGTCCAGAAAACCCCTGGTCCATGGAGGTATCCTTCGATTTACCGGGCAGGTATTTACGATCCAGCCAAAGAGATCTGCATGTTACAGGTGTATCTTTAAAGACCCGCCACCAGCGGGACTTGTACCCACATGTCAGGAGGCTGGGGTGCTTGGGGCATTGGCCGGTGTAATCGGGACCATTCAGGCTACAGAGGCTATAAAGCTTATCCTGGGGATAGGCGACTTATTGACAGACAGGCTTTTGACATATGATGCCTCAAAGACCCGATTCAGGGAGATCAAAATAAAAAGAAATCCTAACTGTCCGGTGTGCGGGGACGACCCTAAAACCATTCGCCTGATCGATTACGAGCAAGAGGTCTGCAGGCTATAATGGCAAAGATAAAGGGACTAATATGCAGGGAGTGCAAGAAGGAATACCCGGCAGAACCGCTGCATGTCTGTGAATTCTGCTTCGGCCCCCTTGAGGTCAATTATAATTATGAGGAGATAAAAAAAACTATCTCTAGGGAAAAGATATCAAAAGGACCTGCCAGCCTCTGGAGGTATATAGACCTCTTGCCTGTTGCGGGAGAGGGTTCTGTGGGTCTTCATGCGGGATTTACCCCTATGGTGCAAGCCAAGAACCTTGGCGCTGTTATAGGGCTTGATGAGCTTTATCTAAAGAACGACACAGTAAACCATCCGACCCTTTCATTTAAGGACAGGGTAGTGGCAGTAGCCCTTACAAGGGCAAAGGAATTCGGTTTTGATACGGTGGCATGCGCCTCAACGGGAAATCTTGCAAATGCAGTATCTGCCCAGGCAGCCCAGGCAAGACTAAAATGTTATGTATTTATACCGAGCGACCTTGAGTCGGCCAAGATACTTGGCAACCTGATCTACAAACCGACTGTGGTCGCGGTTGACGGTAACTATGACGATGTAAACCGCCTCTGCAGCGAGATTGCAAGCGAATATAACTGGGCCTTCGTCAATATAAATATCAGGCCATATTATGCCGAGGGGTCAAAGACCCTGGCATATGAAACTGCAGAACAGCTTGGCTGGAGGAGCCCGGATCATGTTGTGGTACCGATAGCGTCAGGCTCTCTTTTGACTAAGATCTGGAAGGGATTAAAGGAGATGGAGATGCTGGGGTTAGTAGACCATGTGAAGACGATAGTAAATGGCGCCCAGCCGGAAGGATGCTCGCCTGTGGCTATGGCGTTTAAGGATAAAAGGGATTTTATAAAACCTGTAAAGCCCAAGACAATCGCCAAATCACTTGCAATCGGAAACCCTGCGGACGGCTATTATGCACTGAAAACCGTGAAGGAGACCGGGGGTGCGATAGAGATGGTTACAGACAAGGAGATAGTCGAAGGGATAAAGCTCCTTGCCGAGACAGAGGGGATATTCGCAGAAACGGCAGGCGGTGTAACAGTGGCTGTATTGCGAAAACTTGCCAAACAGGGTCTTATAAAAAAAGGGGGACTGACTGTGGCCTATATCACAGGACATGGTCTCAAGACCCAGGAGGCCGTGGCAGATTCAGTAGATATACCTGTAAGGATCGAACCGAACCTTACATCCTTTGAGAAGAATTTAAATATGTCCAGCAAGAAAGGGAAGTAACAGGGAGGCTAAATGGCTATCAGGGTCAGGATACCAACACCACTTAGAAAATTGACCGGGGAGAAGGGGGAGATCGAGGCAAAGGGAGCGAACATCTCTGAGCTGATTGAGGATATCGAGAAAAGACACCCGGGTATAAAAGAAAGGATATACGACGAGACAGGGGAGATCAGGAGATTCATTAATATATATGTTAATGAAGAGGATATAAGGTTTATCGACGGAAATAAGACGGCAGTAAGGGATGGCGATGAAGTCTCAATAATACCGGCCATTGCAGGAGGATGAGATGGCAAGCATAAAGGTACACATAACGTTTCCTGAGGCGAAGATAAAGGACCCTGTCATCTACCAGATAGGAAAGGAATATAATGTCATTACAAATATTAGAAAGGCCGATGTGACGGAGAAGACCGGCTGGGTGGACCTTGAGCTTACAGGCGATCCAAAGGAGATTGAGAGGGCAGTTGAGGGTCTTAAGAATAAGGGGGTCATAGTCGACCCGATAGAGAGGAATATCATAGAGTAAAAGATGTTTGAATTCACAGAGGAACAGATACAGCGTTATTCAAGACAGATCATCCTCCCTGAGGTTGGCGGAAAGGGGCAGAAGAAGATTGCAGGCGCAAAGGTCTTTTTAATCGGGGCAGGGGGCTTAGGCTCTCCATCTGCATTATATCTGGCCGCCGCCGGTGTGGGGAGGATAGGGATCATCGATGCTGATCATGTTGATCTGTCGAATCTTCAAAGACAGGTACTCCACAGCACGGCAACACTTAACAGATCCAAGGTAGAATCGGCCAGGGAAACCCTCTCAGGGATAAACCCGGATATACGGATCGATACTTATAATAAGAAGCTTACATCAGAAAATATCATGGGGCTCATTAACGACTACGATATTATACTCGATGGGTCTGATAACTTCCCAACGAGGTTCCTTGTGAATGATGCCTGCTATTTTCAAAAGAAGACCCTCATCTCAGGGTCTATATTTAGGTTTGAAGGGCAGCTCACCACCCTAAAAGGGCATCTGGATCAACCATGCTACAGGTGTCTATATCCCGAACCACCGCCACCAGGCCTTGTCCCATCATGTCAGGAGGCAGGCGTCCTTGGCGTCCTTGCCGGAACTATCGGTGTTCTTCAGGCAGCAGAGGCCTTAAAGGAGATCATCGGGATCGGCAGTTCCCTGGCAGGAAGGCTCCTGCTCTATGATGCACTCCAGATGAGGTTCCGGGAGGTTAAGGTCCGCAAGGACAAAAAATGCCCCTTGTGCAGTGAGCATCCCACAATAACCAAGCTCCTTGAGTATCAGGAGTACTGCAGTATATAAGAATTACACTGGCAGATTCTTTAATTACTTCCAGATCGCGGGCCTTCTTCTTTATCGGGACATTCCTGATAAATGGAACATTGGTATTTTTGATCTTCGCTATTCTTGCAATTGCGAGCACACAATCAGATTATCCAAGAAGAGAGGTTTTTGGAATGGCATTATGGGAGGGAATATAAAGATTTTTGCGGCAGGACACCAAGGTATTTTAGGTGGAGGCGTAGGCCAGATTAGACTATAAGAGGCATACACGGAATATACTTTCTTTCTGCCTAACTTGATACTGTCTTACAAAATAATGTAAAGTGTATTACACGATAAGGAGCAATTATGTCGAAGGCACTGGTTACAGTCAGATTGGATAAAGAACAATTGGCCCGCGCTCGTAAAGCGCTGGGCGCTGAGACGATTACAGAGACAATAGAGATGGCGCTGGCCCTGGCCACTGAAAAAGCCAGGCATGACACAATCATCCGCAAATACAGTGGTGTAGGCAGGAAAGATTCCTTTGCCGGCCGGTAACCTTGCCATCCTCGATACTTCCGTCTATATCGAAAATTTCCGGACAGGCCGTTTTACAGAGGAGCTGGTTAACGCGCCGTGGATAATTCGCTGCTCGGCAGTGGTACTTCATGAGCTTCGACGCGGGGCAAGGAGAGCCCTTGAAATCCGATTTGTAAATGAACTATCAAGAAAGATTCGGATCATAACCCCTATAGAACGTCACTGGCTCGAATCTGCGGAAATTCTATCCCGCATCAGCAGAAAAAAAGGTTACGATCCTATTAAGGTAAAGGAATTGGCCTTCGATGTTCTAATTGCCCTCTCTGCCAGAGAAATCGGCGCCACACTCATTACCTGTAATCGGGAAGACTTCCATGATATACAAAAATATAAGGTCTTCAAGGTTCTATATTGGTAGACACGAGATGTACTAACCGGCGTGTTAGTGAGGATATTGTTCTGGATATTGGGGAGGATGATAGGATTGTAGGTATTGAGATATTAGATGCCTCGAAACATGTAACGCATTGTTCATTTATTACCTCCATTTAAAACTACCCGATCCAAAAAATCTTTATCTCATTTTCCACCTGCCTGAATTCCTTATCTCCAGTCACTAACTCCGCCTTATGGATCTTCGCTAAGGCAGCAGCAAAACAATCTGCATAAGACATTTTTTTAACAGATTTAAACTCGGCAGCCTGTTTGGTCAAGGCTAAATCTGCAGGGATAATCTGGATGGGTAGGGTTGAAATAAGGTGCGCTACTTCTTCTACCCGTTCGCGCCCTGCCTCTCTTAAGGTAAGATAATAAACCTCCCCCCAATTTACTACAGAAAGGAGAAGATCTTTTCCAGAGTCTCTTGCAACCTGGAGGATCTCGATCATTTTATCAGCTGGACCTTCATTCTCTACGTAGGCTATAAGGCTATAGGAATCAAGAACTCTGACTGCGGCCCTCACAGTTCCCGCTCCTTCGCCTTCTCTTCCATTAATGCCTTAAGCAGCCTTCCCTTTGTTCTGGTTATTCCAGCCATATTCCGAATATATTCATCCGTAATAGGCTTTATGACTATTTCTCCTTCCCGTTCATATAGGTAAACCTGTGTCCCCTTTTTTATGCCAAACTTTCGCCGAATTTTAGAAGGGATCACAACCTGACCTTTTACAGTGACAACCGACTTATCCATATAACTTCCAAAAGTATCCATTAATATATCATGTATACCAAAATAAAAAACATTAGTCAACCATTAATATGTCTTACATCTTAAATTGATTATCCCGTTTATTGACAAGTAAGGTTAAACTCGATCCATGAACGAAAATAAATTACAGAGGGAATAGTATCGGGCATAGTTTTAATGATCGGATTAATAATAATAGGGTTTACTGAAAGAAAACTGAGAAGAAGATGTTAAGGCTGTTAAATAGAAAAAATTGCAGGCCCTTTGTGTCCCTTCTGCCTTGCGATGATTTCCAGGGGAAGGGATACGATGTTGATTATGCGCATGTCCGTCTCTTTTAGAAGGCAATTCTTGTCAATTAACTTGATATAACCGTTACAATTTCCACAGATACTGAGATGATATCTATCCTCATCCTTGATACCGAGGGCACCGACCATCTTTTTGTCATCTACGCCACAGAGAAGACATCCCGGTCCTTTATATTTCCATTCCATCCAGCAGAAGGTACAGTATAAATGCCTCCCCTCCTCTTCCAGGTTGGCCATATTCGGCTGCTCTCCGCATGTGGGGCAAAAGGGTTCATCCCACCAAGCTATATCAAAATTGTCCTGCACTGTCGACGATAAGAACCTTAAGGATGGTGCCAATGAGAGCCCAGCCAGCAAAAACAACGTTTCTTCTGAAAGGGCTAATCTCTCTGTAAGTCTCCTTAGCTCCTCCTCATTGCCGGATAACACGGCTTTCAAGGCCGACTCTATATCTGTCATTTTTATTTTGGCCCTCACCTCCTCTGCCTGATGCCTGAACTGATCCGAGGCATCCTTTATCAGCTCAAGGACGATAAAAAAGAGGTCTATGCTATTTTTAAGATCCAACAGTGGAGTTTTAGATGGATCGATTAGCGGGTTGCCATCTGCCAGCCGGTCTTTTATGTTTTTTTTCGATATGTCAATAAGAGGTGAGAGATCGTCCGGACGGCTCGACTCCTGTTTTTCCAGGAGGAGTCCGTAGAATTTGAGTATAGGTCCTAAGTCGTGGTTTTCTTTTATAAGATGTTCTATCTCAGGATGCATGCTTTCTTCAGGAAGGCGGATCTACGAGGATGGACCTAGCCGCCGTTCATAAGATATTGATCGATTGCCCCGGCAGCGATCTTGGCCTGTCCCATGGCAGAGATCACGGTCGATCCTCCTGTTATAACATCGCCGCCGGCAAAAACCCCCTTCTTGGATGTCGCCCCTGTTGCAGCATCTACGACCACGACCCCGTAACGGTTTGTCTCAAGATCTGGCGTGGTCTGGGTAACAGTAGGGTTTACACCAAAACCCACGGCCACAACAGCGGTGTCTGTCTCGATGGTAAATTCCGTTCCCTTTTTCCCAACTGGTCTCCTTTTTCCAGATTCATCAGGCGCGCCCATCTCCATCTCAATGCAGACCACCCCCTTAAGCCAGCCGCTCTCGTCTCCAATAAACCTGACAGGGTTAGCAAGAAAACGGAATAAGACCCCCTCTTCCTCCGCATGCAAGAGCTCTTCCTTCCTAGCAGGCGCATCTTCCTTAGCCCTCCGGTAGATCACCGTAACAGACTGCGGCCCCATCCTTAAGGCTGTCCTGGCAGAATCCATAGCAGTATCCCCGCAGCCGATAATGACGACCTTGCTGCCCCTCTTAACGGGCGTGGAGTAATCAGGGAATTCCCTGGCCTTCATTAATATCACCCTGGTCAAAAATTCATTTGCCGAGTAGACCCCGTTTAGGGTCTCACCCGGGATATTCAGGAAATATGGGAGCCCGGCGCCTGTACCCAGGAATACTGCGTCAAACCTGGCCAGTAATTCGTCCAGGTCCTCTACCCGGCCTATTATATAGTTGGTAACTATCTCTACCCCAAGCCCCTTTAATGCGTCTATCTCGGCATCCACGATCTCCTTTGGCAGCCTGAAGTCTGGTATCCCGTAGACGAGTACACCGCCCGGCCTGTGGAGCGCCTCAAAGACTGTGACACTATGGCCTTTCTTTGCAAGCTCTCCGGCCGCAGTCAGACTGGCCGGACCTGCACCGACTACAGCTACCTTTTTCCCGGAAGGTTTTATGCCGTTATGCTTTAACGAGACCCCTGATCTTCTCAGGTAATCTGCTGTAAACCTCTCCAGGTGGCCGATTGCGACAGGTTCATGCTTTTTACCGAGGATACATCCCTTTTCGCACTGCCTCTCCTGCGGACAGACCCTCCCGCATATCGCAGGCAGCGCGTTGGCATCCTTTATCCTCTCTGCTGCCGCGATGAAATTGCCCTCCTCTATAAATTTCAAAAAACCCGGAATATCAATCCTGACAGGACATCCTGCTACGCAGAGCGGTTTTTTACACTCAAGGCACCTGAGCGCCTCTGCCCGGGCCATCTCCGGGGTAAAACCGAGATTTACCTCTTCCCAGTTCTTCGCCCTTATATAGGGTTTCTGCATAGGCATATTATGCCTTGGAAGATCGGTCTTACGCTTCACCTTATCCAACCTCATAACATTTTTTGTGGGCTATCTTCTCTTCCTCCAGATAGATCCTGTTCCTTCTCGAAAGCTCATCAAAATCTACCTTATGGCCGTCGAATTCCGGCCCGTCCACACAGACAAACTTTACCTCCCCTCCGATTGTAACCCGGCAGGAGCCGCACATCCCTGTTCCATCTAACATTATGGAATTGAGGGACGTATAGGTAGGTATCCCCAGGGACGCTGTAAAGGCGCATACGGCCTTCATCATAGGTATCGGCCCAACTGTAACAACAAGGCCCGGTCTTAGTGCATCGTCAATGACTATCCTCTTTAGCTCATCTATAACAAGCCCTTTTTTTCCATATGAACCGTCGTCAGTTGTAACATAGACCTTATCAGAAACCATCCTTATCTGATCCTCCCAAATTACAAACTCCTTTGTTCTTGCGCCGATGATCACAACTATCTTGTTCCCAAGCCCCCTTAATCCCTTTGATATCGGGTTTATTGTTGCTACCCCGTATCCGCCGGCAACGAGGATGACCGTACCAAATCTATCAAGATGTGTCGGCCTTCCAAGGGGCCCAACGATATCAAGGAATGAATCCCCTCTTGCCATGGACTGGATCTCCTTTGATGTGCGTCCTGCCTCCTGACATATAATAGTTATGGTGCCCTTTATTGGGTCTGAATCTGCTATGGTAAGGGGTATCCTCTCACCCATCCCATCCTTCCTGACTATAACGAATTGTCCGGGGAGGTGCTTTCTTGCAATATGCGGGGCATCGATTATAAAGAGGGATGTCTTAGGAGAGAGCGTTGCTTTATCGATTATCCTTGCCATTCATGATCCATTTCTTCTACAGATCTTAATAAAATAAGCTATTATTGGTGTCTGTGTCAAGCCGGATTCATTACCCCGGTATCATTTGATTTCTTATTTCAGGTAATTCAGGCCGGGTTAGGTTGAGGCAAAGGTCGCGGCTTACGGAGGTATATACAAGAGTGCGCTGCTTCCTGAATGGGACCAGGTCCCGCGGGGTTATATCTGTTTCCAAAACATATGTTACCAATACGTAATTGAGTAGACTGATTGCTCCATTTTGGTAACATTCTTTGAGCAGCTCTGGACGGAAATAAGAATGACTTTCCTTATATTTCAATATGATATATTAGTGGCATGTAAATTGTAAGTCTATAATATCTACAATCAAGATTTGGGGGCGGGATCATTTTATAATATATGTTTAGTAAGTGAAAGGAGGGTATTATGAAGAAGGGGGCAATCATATCAATAATGTCAATGACCATATTTCTGGCAGTTCTGCTTCTTGTTCTCGCATTTGATCCAATATTTGCGGCCATAGGCCCAATAGGATTTACCCAGGAAACCCTGGGTCAGGAGATAAGAGATGAGTCTGCAAACCGTTACAAGATGATGACCTATCATGGCAGATATCAAGAACAACTTGGTACGGCTATAAGGAACAACTCAGAGGTGCGTTTCGAATGGGGTCTGAAGGCCGGCGTGTTCCAGGAAGAACTGGGAAAGGTAATTAGAGATGATGCAGTCCTTCGACAAATAGGTGCAGGAAATATGCAAGAAGGGATAGGCAGGGCAATAATTAACCACGCCATGCTAAACTTCAAGTTGGTTCGGACCCAGGAAGAACTTGGTGCTGCCATAAGAGATGAGGCTTCCACTAAATATGATACGATGACTGCCATGGGTAAATATCAGGAGCGACTTGGAGAGGCTATTAAGATGGATGCTGTAACCAGACTCAAAATGGTAGAGGAGGTGGTGCTCAATCAGGAAGAGCAGTCTGTTCCAGTAGGTGAGGACAATGCATTGCCGTATACGAGCCTGCTGCTGGCCGGAATGGTCATAGCAACAGCCGCCTCATTTTTCTTCTCATGGGCTATATGTTGCCCGCAATATAAGGGCGAAAAGGCTGAAGAGGAAGAGATCTCGAAAGCAGCTTAAATTAAGGAATGTAAAAATAAACAAGTATCCATCGGCACTTCCTAAAGTAGAGGGAGTGCCTTTTTTTCGTACAGAGGATGCTGTTTCCTTGAAACCCTGGTGCCGGAGGGGGGGGTCGAACCCCCATGGGATTGCTCCCGCGGGATTTTGAGTCCCGTGCGTCTGCCAATTTCACCACTCCGGCCAATTTACAATCTGACCTCTAACCTAGTAAAGGTTTTTACTATAAATCCTAAAAGAAAGTCAAACCATAATGAGGGCGTCCCTCCTTTTTCAGCAGGATCAATAAGATAATTATTATAAGGACAGACCTGGAGGAGGCAAGGAAGCAAGGCCCCTTTCCATTTTACATATTTTTCCAAAAATGATAATATACGCAAGTTTATGAGAAAAAAAGCAGCCCTGTTTATCTGCTTGATCCTCTGTCTCCTGTTTTTTCTTACGGTTGGGTACATTTCAGCCGCAGAGAAGGAAACCAGGATAAAATCAATAGAGATCAAGGGGAATAGACGTATCGAGACAGACACTATAAAGACAAGGATCAAGACCCGCGAAGGTGATCTTTTTTCTTTGGCAGCCGCGAGGGAGGACCTTAAAACGATTTTCCAGATGGGCTATTTTGATGACGTAAGCATCGACTCTGAGGATACCGAAGCGGGGATAAACCTTATATTTGCGGTTAAGGAAAAACCTGTGATAACAGAGGTCGCCTTTCAGGGAAATAAGGAGGTAGAAGCAGATAAGCTGAAGGAAAAGGTGAATATAAAGGTTGAATCGTTTATCGATAATCAGCAGATTAAGGAGAACATAAATAAGATAGTCCGGTTTTATGAGGAGGAAGGATATTACGATGCCAAGGTAACGCCGGTGATCAAGGTGCTGCAAGACGATAAGGTATCACTCATATTTTATATAGTAGAGGGGGAAAAGGCACAGATAAAGGAGATTATCTTTGAAGGGAACAAGAATATAGACAGTAAGAAGCTTAAAAAGTCTATCAGCTCATCGGAACACAGATGGATAATCTCCTACTTTACCGGCAGCGGCCTATACAAAAAGGATCTGGTAAATAGTGATGTTGATAGCATCAAAGAGCTCTACCTGAATAATGGCTACATGGATGTCCAGGTGGGCCAACCAAAGGTGGTCTTAAGCGATGATAGGAAGCAGTTCACCTTAACATATCCTGTAATCGAGGGGGATCAATTCACCATAAGGGAGATCGGTTTTAAGGGAAACAACATAATAAGCACCAAGGGTCTGAGAGAGAAGCTAAACAGCAAGAGCGGCAATATAGTAAGAAGGGATCTTTTGCGGAAGGATGTGTCGGCAATAACGGATATGTATGGCGAAAAAGGATACGTTTTTGCTCAGGCAGTCCCGCAGATATCCAGTAACCGGGAGACAAGGAGTGTTGATATTACCTTTGATATTAATGAAGGGGCCCAGGTAAGGGTCAGAGAGATCAATATATATGGCAATGACAAGACAAGGGACAAGGTCATAAGAAGGGAGATAAAGGTTGTTGAGCAGGATATCGTCAATACCAAGGATCTCAAAAGGAGCTTCCAGAGGCTCAATAACCTGAACTTCTTTGAGACGGTTGAGATCACACCTGAGCAGGTGGGGAAGGATATGATGGATCTCAATGTAAGGGTGAAGGAGAAATCGACAGGCACATTCAGCGTAGGGGGCGGGTACAGCTCTGTAGACAGGCTCGTAGCCCTTACTGATGTAACAGAGGGGAACCTATTCGGAAGGGGTCAGCTAATAAAAGGAAAGATTGAATTGGGAAGCAGGAAGACATCTTACGATATTACCTTCAAGGAGCCCTATCTTTTTGACTATCCGGTGTCAGGTACCGCTGACCTCTTTAATATAAAGCGGGATTTTACTACGTATAGCGAGAGGAGGAAGGGAGGCGCGATCTCGCTCGGGAAGACCTTTACAGAATATACGGGGGGATCCCTAAGCTATAAATTTGAAAAGTTGAATATCTTTGATGTTAAAGATGATGCCTCCGCTATAGTACAGCAACAGAAAGGGGAGTCTATAACGAGCAGCACAGGCCTTTCCCTTTACAGGGACTCCAGGGACTACTACTTTGATCCCCGCAGCGGTTCGAGAAACTCCGTGTCTTTTCAATATGCCGGCGGGTTTCTGAGGGGCGACAATGAATTCATAAAGACCATCGGGGATTCAAGCTGGTATTATAATCCTATTTGGGATACCGTCATTTCGGTCCATGGCAGGTTAGGATATGCGATAGGTATCACCGGCAATGAACTGCCTGTTGGAGAACGTTTCTATGTTGGTGGCATTAATACAATCAGGGGGTTTGCCTTTGGAAAGGCTGGCCCACTGGATTCAAATGGTAATATAATCGGTGCAAACAAGGAGCTGATATTCAACCTGGAATATACATTTCCCCTTGTTCAGGAGGCGAAGATAAAGGGCCTGTTGTTCTTTGATGCAGGGAAGGGTTTCGATGATAATGAGCCGATAAGCCTTGACCATATAAGGTACAGTACCGGGACAGGGATAAGATGGATCTCCCCTGTGGGGCCTCTACGCCTTGAATGGGGATATAACCTGAACAGGAAAGAGGGAGAGAGGCAAAGTCAGATGGAATTTTCTATAGGTACATTATTTTAAGAAAGGAGCCATGAAATTGAAAAGATTAATCCTGATTCTCAGCATCTTCAGTCTCTTCTTATACATCAGACCTGCGGCAGCCGCAGAACTCAAGGTGGCATATGTAGATGCCCAGAAGGTCCTTGATAACAGCAAGGCAGGCAAGAGGACCAAGACTACAATAGAAGAGTATGTCAAGAGCAGACAGAAGATAATAGACCTTGAGGAGGAGGAACTGAAAAGGATGGACACTGAGCTTGCAAAGCAGGCCGCTGTGTTGAGTCCTGAGGCAAAGAGAGAAAAGGAAGAGGTACTTAAAAGGAAATTTGCTGAATATCAGAAGAGGACCGCTGACCTTAGAGGCGAGGTGGACAGTAAGAAGATCGAGGTGTTAAAAGAGTTTAATCAGGGGCTGGAGGAGACAGTAAAAAAGGTTGCCGAGAAGGATGGCTATACCATTATCTTTGATAAAAACCCAATGGGCGGACCCCTTATCTATGCAAAGGAGAACCTCGATATTACAGATAAGGTAGTCGCGGAATATGACAAAAAGACATCAAACTAATACAAATTCCAACCCCTCCTTGCTCCTCCCCTTAATTTAAGGGGAGGAAGGGTGGGGTTAAGCTTGAAATTTGGGTTTTATCATTTGAAATAATATGGGATTTACAATTAGACAACTGTCCGGGATAGTTGGTGGGAAGATAATCGGAGATCCTGACCTTGTGATAACCGGTGTCTCCGGGATCAGGGAGGCACAGGAAGGGGATATTACTTTTGTAGCCAACCCGAAATATCTGCCGGAGCTTAAATCTACCAGGGCATCTGCAGTAATTATGTCAAAGGAGATAGAGGGATCTGATATCACTCAGCTCCTTGTGGAACATCCTTATTACGCCTTTGCCAGGATAATGAACCATCTCTACCAGAAGGTCCCATCACCTAAAGGTGTGAGCAGTAATGCCTTTATCTGTGAGGGGGTAAGGCTCGGAAAGGATGTCTCAATATACCCCCTTGTCTACATTGGTGAGGATGCGGAGATTGGAGATAATACCATCATATACCCCGGCTGTTATATCGGTGAGAGGGCAAAGATAGGCGGGCAGACTATAATATATCCAAATGTCACCATCAGGGAGGATGTCTCTATAGGCAAGTCTGTTATCATCCATAGTGGGTCTGTGATCGGGAGTGACGGGTTTGGTTATGCGACGCATGAGGGGAGGCATTATAAGATCCTGCAGGTAGGTACTGTAATGATAGAAGATGATGTGGAGATAGGCGCGAACGTAACTGTTGACAGGGCAGCCATAGGAAAGACGGTCATAAAAAGGGGGACAAAGATCGATAATCTTGTGCAGGTTGCCCATAATGTGGTAATAGGCGAGGATTGCCTGCTTGCGTCCCAGACCGGGATAGCCGGAAGCTCGGAGTTGGGAAATCATGTAACACTTGCCGGACAGGTTGGTGTGGTAGGTCACATAAAGATCGGGGAGAATGTAATGGTTGGAGCCCAGTCGGGTATAAGCAAGGGGATAAAACCGGGACAGATAGTCTCAGGTTCCCCGGCAATACCGCACAAGGAGTGGCTCAAGGCCCAGTCGACCTTCCCTGACCTGCCGGAGATGAGAAGAAGGATACGGGAGCTGGAAGAGAAGGTAGAGGGGATTGATGAAAGATTGACACAAAGGGGAGACGGTCATGTTAAAGATAAGTGAGATACTGGACATATTACCGCATCGGTATCCTTTTCTTCTAGTTGACAGGATTGAGGAGATAGATCCGGGTAAACGGATAGTCTGCGTGAAGAATGTAACCATCAACGAGCCCTTTTTCCAGGGACACTTTCCGGGGTATCCGATAATGCCGGGCGTGCTAATCATTGAGGCCATGGCGCAGGCAGGAGGGGTACTGGCCTTCAAATCCAGCAAGAATTCAGATAAAAAACTTGTCTATTTTATCGGGATAGACAATGCCAGGTTCAGAAAGTCCGTGTTTCCCGGAGATCAGATCAGGCTTGAGGTCGAGGTGCTCCAGGAGAGACATCCTTACTGGAGACTAAAAGGAATGTCGTATGTAAGTGGGGAACTAGTATGCGAGGCAGAGCTTCTTGCGAAGCTTGCCGACAGGGAAGATAAGTAGGAGATTACCTTGAGCAGACATCAAACAGCAATAATCCACCCCAATGCAGAGATCGGATCCGACGTTGAGATCGGGGCCTATGCCGTTATAGGGGAACATGTAAAGCTGGGGAATGGGGTGAAGATCGGATCACATGTAGTAATTGATGGATGGACAGAGGTAGGGGACGGCTGCAGTTTCTTTCCCTTTTCGTCAATAGGCAGCATACCGCAGGACCTTAAATTTGGCGGCGAGGAGACGAGGATTAAGATCGGCAAGGAAAATACATTCAGGGAGTTTATTACTGTCAACAGAGGAACAAAAAAAGGGGGCGGTGAGACATGTATAGGCGACCATAATTTCTTTATGGCCTATGTACATATAGCACATGACTGCCGAATAGGAAGTAATGTGATAATGGCTAACGCGGCAACACTTGCCGGGCATATATCTATAGGTGACTATGCTATCATCGGCGGACTTGTTGGGATCCATCAATTTGTCAGGATAGGTGAATATACGATGATAGGCGGATGCTCGGCAGTTGCACAGGATGTTCCGCCATTCCTCTCTGCCGTAGGGAACAGGGCCAGTGTTTACAACATTAACAAAGTCGGGCTTAAGAGGCATGGATTCTCAGCAGAGAGGCTGGAAAAACTTAAAGAGGCATACAAGATACTCTTCCGGTCCGGATTGACCTTAAAAGAGGCCGTCACGAAGGCAAGGGTAGAGATAAAGGATTCCCTGGATGTTGATTCCCTGCTTCAATTTATAGAAGGCTCAGAGAGGGGGATATGCCGGTAAGAGATGAATAAGATAGGTCTTATAGCAGGAAACGGGAGGTTTCCTATTATATTTACAGAAAGTGCCAAAGGGATGGGTCTTGAGGTAATTGCAGTGGCTCATAGGGGTGAAACCATATCAGGGCTCGAAGGGTTTGCGGACAAGACATTCTGGGTAAGGGTAGGGGAGCTGGGAAAGCTGATAAAGATATTCAAGAACGAAGGCATTAAAGATGTTGTGATGGCTGGAGGGATAAAGAAGACAAGGCTCTTTGCCGACATAAAACCGGATCTGAGGTCGCTGATGCTCCTTGGAAGGTTAAAAAATAATAATGATGATGGGATATTGCGGGCCGTTGCATCGGAGCTTGAAAAGGAGGGGATAATTGTAAGGGAATCTACCCTCTACCTCACCTCCTTGCTTGCTCAAAAGGGTCTTATGACAAAGAGGAGACTGACAAAGGGAGAGATGGAGGATATAGAGTTTGGGTGGGAGATAGCGAAGGAGATAGGGAGGTATGATATAGGACAGTGCATTGTGGTTAAGAAAAAGACTGTACTGGCTGTAGAGGCAGTAGACGGGACAGATGAGACGATAAGACGGGGGGGGAGACTGGGGAAAGAAGGGGCCCTGGTTATAAAGACCTGTAAACCCCATCAGGATTTGAGGTTTGATATCCCGGCTATAGGGCCTAATACGATATCTGCCATGGGAGAGGTATCTGCCACTGTCCTTGCTATTGAGGCAGGGAAGACGGTCCTCCTCGATAAAGAAGAGGTGATCAGGATGGCCAATGAATCTAATATATCGATAATCGGGGTGTAGACATGATAGATGAGGGTGAGATAAGAACCGGCGTAATAGGCGTGGGCTACCTGGGCCAGCACCATGCAAGGATATATTCAAACATGCCCGGTGTAAAGCTGGTTGGTGTTGCGGATATCAATAAAGAAAGGGCTGATGAGATAGCTAAGACATACTCGACGACCCCATTTTATGACTATAGGGATCTGATAGGTAAGGTTGATGCGGTAAGCATAGTTGTCCCCACGGTATTGCACCATAAGGTGGCGATGGACTTTATTGCCAATGATACTGATATCCTGCTTGAGAAACCGATTACAACAACTATAGACGAGGCTGAAGATCTGATAAGGGAGGCAGAGGGGCATAGCCTGATCCTCCAGATCGGACACCTTGAGAGGTTCAATGCCGCCATGATGGCCCTGGCGAGGATCATTAAGGGTCCAAGGTTTATTGAGTCTCACAGACTGGGTCCTTTTATTGACCGGGGGACCGATGTCAGTGTCATCCTCGACCTTATGATCCATGATATTGATATACTTTTGAGCCTCGTAAACAGCGAGGTAGAAGATATCAGGGCGGTGGGGGTCCCGGTTCTTTCATCTGATATCGACATTGCCAACGCCAGGATTGAGTTTAAGTCCGGGTGTGTTGCTAATGTCACGGCGAGCCGAATATCAAAGGAGAAGATGAGGAAGATCAGGATCTTCCAGGAAGATGCCTATATATCCCTCGATTATCAGGCGCAGGAGCTTTTTGTATACAGGAAGGCTGGCGGCGACGGCCTGGAGAAACCCAAGATAGCCATGGAGAAGATAGAGGTTGAGAAGGGGGAACCCTTGCAGGCGGAACTGACTACATTTATAGATTCTGTAAGGAGCAGGACAAGGCCCCTGGTCTCAGGACATGAAGGCAAAGAGGCGCTAAAGGTTGCCCTCAAGGTGTTGGGTGCGATTAAGAAATGATATGTCCATGGCAATCTGTTGCACAAAGATGAATGAAAATGTTATTCCCGCAAAAGCGGTAATCCACAAAAACAAAGACGACTAGATTCCGTGTTAAGCACAGAATGACAGGAAAGGGCATTCCAGGTGAGCGACGATACTGAAAAGAGGATATTGATGGTTGCAGGCGAGGCCTCCGGCGACCTCCATGGGGCAAAGCTTGCAAAGATCCTCTATCAGGAAAGAAGGGGACTTAAGATCCTCGGAATCGGCGGTGACAATATGATCGGTTCAGGGGTCGATGTCATATTTCACATAAGGGATCTGGGCGTAGTAGGGATAACAGAGGTCTTCTTTCACCTGAAGGCCATAAGGGATGCATTTAGGTCTGTGCGGAGATTGATAGAGGACGGGAGGATCGACCTTGTTATTCTGATAGACTATCCGGATTTCAATCTTAGGATAGCCGAGATCGTCAAAAAGAGGGGTATACCTATTATCTATTATATCTCGCCGCAGATATGGGCATGGAGGAGTTGGAGGATAAAAAAGATAGCAAGGCTTGTAAGCAAGATGATAGTGATCCTCCCCTTCGAGGAAAAGATATATCGCGATGCAGGCGTAGACTGTGAATTTGTAGGGCATCCCCTTCTGGACGATACAGAGCCTGCTTTTAATAAGACCGAATTTTGCGCCAGGCATGGGATTGACCCAAACAGGCCTCTTATAGGGATGATGCCGGGGAGCAGAAGGGGCGAGATCAGGCGGATACTCCCGGTTATGATGGAGTCTGCCATGCTTATCTCAAAGGAGATCCGGGATGTAGAATATGTCCTATCCGCAGCGCCTACTATTGAGGACAAAGAGATAAAGGATATTACCGGTAAGTGGCCTATAGATATCAAGATCGTGAGGGATGATTCTAACGGGGTGATAGCCTCGTCAGGGTTTATGATGGTTGCATCAGGCACGGCAACATTGCAGACAGCGATCCTTTGCAGGCCAATGGTAATCATATATCGCGCCTCTCTTATTACTTATCTGATAGGAAGGCTTATGGTAAGGGTTAAGCATGTGGGTCTTGTGAATCTTGTTGCCGGGGATAGGATCGTTCCGGAGTTCATTCAGCATGGCGCGGTCCCTGAGAGGATCAGCAGCGCACTTCTGGAGATCATGAAGGATCAGGAAAAGAGGGATGAAATCATAAAAAAGCTTTCCCTGGTCAGGTCTAAGATAGGTACCCCGGGCGCTTCATACAAGGCTGCCCGGATCGTTCTGGGTTATATTTAGAACATGAGAGTATACTTAAGATTATTAGTATTTCTTAAGCCCTATTGGCCAAAGTTGGCAGCTGCCTTCCTCTGTGCGGGGATAGTCGCGTTGTCAACGGCCGGATATGCATGGCTTGTCAAGCCTGTATTAGACGATATATTCATCCGTAAGGATCAGTTCATGCTTCTTATCCTGCCCGTTATTATCCTTGCTGTGACGGTTTTAAAGAGCCTCTCTCAATACGGTAAGGGCTATCTTATGAGGTATGTAGGCAGCAGGAGCATAGCCGATATCAGGGAGCGACTTTATGAACGGATAATCTCCCTTCCAATAGGATTTCACTCAAATAATGCCACAGGTAAAATGATATCGAGGGTGATCAACGATGTGGGAGTCATGCAGAGCGGGATGTCCGGGGCAATAAAGGATATCTTTCAGCAGACTGTTACCATGATAGCACTTTTTTTCGTAATCTTTTATCAAAACGGGAGGCTTGCCATCATAGCCATCCTCATATTCCCCTTCGCATATTTTACGATTGTAAAGATGGGAAAGAGGCTGAAAAAAATATCACATTCAAGCCAGGAGAGGATGTCAGATCTGACGACTCTGCTGCAGGAGACCCTCTCCGGTATAAGGATAGTAAAGGCCTTCGGGATGGAGGCATATGAGGTCAGGAGGTTTTCCAACAAGAACTCAGAATACTTCCAGAGGATTATGAAGGGAGTTAAGGTGTCGGAGTTAAGTTCCCCGCTGATGGAGGCCATAGGTGCTGTAGGGGCAGTTGCCATCATCTGGGCCGGCGGATATGAAGTCATACAGGGAAGGATGACCCCTGGGGCCTTCTTCTCCTTTTTGACCGCATGCTGGCTCCTCTATGCCCCGGTAAGGCAGCTTGGAACAGCTAACAATGAGATTCAGCAGTCATTGGCAGCTGCAGAGCGTGTATTCCATGTTATGGATGAAGAGACAGAAATCGGGAGGGATACAGGGAAACAGGGGATAAGCTCAGTCAAAGAGGCGATAGAGTTCAGGTCTGTCTATTTCCGGTATGACGGAATTGAGGAGGGGATAATCTCTGATATAAACCTTAATGTAAAGGCCGGAGAGGTAATCGCTGTTGTAGGAAGCAGCGGCAGCGGCAAGACAAGCCTTTTAAACCTCCTTCCCCGGTTCTATGAGCCGACATCGGGTTCAATCTTAGTTGATGGCATTGATATAAAGGACATAACCATTCCATCACTAAGGAGGCAGATCGGGATTGTGGGACAGGAGACATTCCTCTTCGATGATACAGTCAGAAACAACATAGCCTACGGCAGAGTCGATGTGGGCATGGAGGAGATAATCAGTGCGGCGATTGCCGCATATGCGGACCAATTCATAAAAGGGCTTCCTGAAGGTTATAACACCGTGATAGGCGAGAGGGGAAACAGGCTGTCCGGCGGGGAGAGACAGAGGCTTGCCATAGCTAGAGCAATACTGAAGGATCCTCCGATACTTATCCTGGATGAGGCCACATCCTCTCTTGATACGGAATCGGAATATATGGTGCAGAGGGCCCTCTTTAATCTTATGCAGGGGAGGACTGCTTTTGTCATAGCCCACAGGCTGTCAACGGTCCAGCATGCGGACAAGATTATAGTCATAGACAAGGGCAGGATTGTTGAAGAGGGGAGTCACGAGGAGCTTTTGAGAAGAAAGGGGGCCTATCATCGCCTCTATCAGATGCAATTTATGAATGACAAAGACGGGAGCTACGGCTATGCAGGCGGTTAGCAGGAGGATTAAAATTATTGTCCTCCCATACCTTGGGAGCATCCTTCTGAGGCTGATCCGTCTAACCATGAAGATGGAGACGATCGGCTTTGAGCTTGCAGGGCCATTCTTTGAGAGCAGCAGGAATGTAATATTTGCCTTCTGGCATGGAAGACAGTTGATGATGCCCTTTGCGCCCTATCCTTACAAGAGCAGGAGGGCTGTTGTCCTTATCAGCATGCACCGTGACGGTGAACTGATAAGCAGGACGATCGGATATTTTGGGTTTCAGTCAATAAGGGGTTCAACAACGAGGGGAGGGTCGAGGGCCTTCCTGCAGATGCTAAGGATGGCCAGAGAAAACCTGGACCTTGTGATCACGCCTGACGGGCCCAGGGGACCTAGATTTACGGTCCAAAAGGGCATAATAGAGATCGCAAAGAAGACCGGCCTCCCTATCTTCCCTGTTGGTTTTAGCGCATCAAAAAAAAAATTTTCAATAGTTGGGACAGGTTCCTGCTGCCGATGCCATTTTCAAGGGGCCTGTTCATAATGGGAAATCCCATCTGGGTTCCGGAAGACTCGGATGAGCTGATCATTGAAAAAAAGAGGTTAGAACTCGAAGAAGAGCTCAACATCATCACAGAAAAGGGAGACAGATACTGGGATCAGCCTGAGGCAGGCAGCTAGAGATGGCAATCCTGATTTATAATATCATTACCATAGTATCAATTCCTTTCCTCCTTCCATTTTTTATATACCGTATACTTTTTGATCCCAGTTACAGGAAGGGGACGGGTAACAGGCTTGGAATCCTGCAAGGGGAGATCAAAGATGGAATTGATGATGGCAGGAGGTACTGGTTTCATGCCGTCTCTGTAGGCGAGGTGATGGCCGCAGCCCCTTTGGTTAAGATTTTTAAGGATAGACACCCGGACTCTGTCATAATATTTTCTACTGTTACAGATACAGGCAACAGGACTGCAAGGGCCCAGATCCCCGGGGTCGATCATTTTATCTACTTTCCCTTCGATCTTTTCTGGATAGTAAAAAGGGTAGTGAAGGCTATGAGGCCCAGGCTCTTTATCTTCTTTGAGACCGAGATATGGCCTAACCTCCTCTTGTGTCTAAAGAGAGAGGGCATCCCTTCAGTGATGGTAAATGGAAGGATCTCCGACAGGTCATTCGCCAGATATAAATTAGTCAGGCAGGCACTAAAGAAGGTGTTAGGTGCTGTGGCCCTCTTCCTGATGCAGACAGAAAAGGACAGGGAAAAGATCGTAGCCCTTGGCGCAAACCCCTATAAGGCATTTAATACCGGGAACACTAAATATGATAGGGCGTTGGAATTGATAATGAGAGAAAAGGGGTGTGGATTAACAAGGGCGGACATGAATATACCTGATGGGACTGCTGTGATAGTTGCAGGGTCTACACATCAGGGTGAGGAAGAGATGCTTATTGATGTCTTTAGGCGGATATTGGCCGGATACCCGGATACTATGATGATAATTGCCCCCCGGCATCTGGACAGGTTAAACAGGATCGAGGCCCTGATTGCAAGTTCAGGGCAGTCCTTCTTTAGGAGGAGTAAACTTGGAGGGGGGGTTGAGGCAAAGGGCGGCACTATTATAATCCTTGATACAATAGGAGATCTCTTTGGCCTCTACAAGATTTCAACGATTGCCTTTGTAGGGGGAAGCCTTGTCCCTGTTGGCGGGCATAATATACTTGAGCCTGCTGCCCATGGAAGGCCTGTGATATTCGGGCCCTATATGGATAATTTCCATGACATAGCAACCCAGATCACGGAGCGGGGCGGGGCAGTGCAGGCCCAGGACCGGGATGATCTGTATATAAAGATAGATAAGCTCTTGTCAGACAGGGATTCCCTTGAGAGGATGGGAGTGGAGGCAAAGAGGTTTGTAATGGAGAATTCCGGTGCCACAGAGAAGAGCATGAAATTGATCGAGAGGTATATTAACTAGCAGGCCTTATGCATCTCTCCATACACAGTCTGTTCAGGGATGTTATTTGTAAAAAGAGAGGATCTGTCTTACTTAACATATTACTGCTGCCCCTCACGCTGGCATCCCATATCTTCCTTGGTCTGATTGAGGCAAGAAGGTTTTTTTATAGAATAGGGCTGCTTAAGAGCAATAGATTAAACTGCAAGGTTATAAGTATCGGGAATCTGACCGTAGGAGGCACAGGTAAGACCCCCTTTGTTATCTTCCTGGCAGAAAGGCTTAAAAAGAGGGGGAGGTCTGTTGCCGTGATAACGCGGGGTTACAAGGCCGGATCAAAGGAGACCATAAGCCTGGTTTCAGATAGGGAGGGTCTCCTCCTTGCCCCGTCTGATGCGGGCGATGAGGCTTATCTGATAGCGTCAAGGTTGAAAGGCGTCCCGGTGATTATCGGAAAGGACAGGCACCTTGCCGGTGAGTATGCGCTGCGCAACTTCCTGGTCGATACCATAATCCTGGACGATGGATTCCAGCATCTCTCCCTTAAGAAGGACATGGAGATGCTTCTTATTGATGCCACGGATCCGGAAGGTAACGGCTATATGCTCCCGAGGGGGATACTCAGGGAGCCCTTCTCGGGCCTTAGTCGCAGCAATGCGATAATCCTTACCAGGGCGGATCAGGCAGACAGACTTGATGCTGTGATCAGCAATATCAGGAGATATTCTGATTCAATCAGGGTATATTATTCCAGGTTTAAGCCGGTCGGCCTTAAAGAGGTAAGATCCGGGGCGGAAGAGGGGATAGGGCATCTAAAGGGAAAGAGGCTGCTCCTGTTTTCCGGAATAGGAAACCCCAAATCCTTTAGTCAAATGATAGGCCGGCTGGGCGGAGAGGTTGTTAGGGAGATGGCCTTTCCTGACCATCACAGCTATCTGATAAGGGAGCTGGAACAAATTGAATTATTCGCATCCAGAAACAAGATAGACCTTATAGTGACAACGGAAAAAGATGGGGTGAAGATTGCTGAGATACCCTTTGGGTATCTTCCCGTCTGGGCATTGAGAGTTGATCTTATCCTGGAAGATCAGGACAAACTGGAGGAGTTGATCCTTGAGGAAAAAAGGGGAATCGACACTTGATAGGCTCTACAGATCAATAGAGTATTATATCTTTATTCTCTCCCTGAAGGCCCTCTCGCTTTTGCCCCTTACATTTACGGCAAAGGCCGGCGAGGTAATCGGGGGACTCCTCTATGTAATAGACCGGAAGCACAGGGCCATTGCCATGAAAAACCTCAATATGGCACTGGGAGGGGAGAGGGGTTTAGATAGTTTAAAGCAGATTGCCAGGAGATCCCTTGAGAATCTTGGGAGATCGGCAGGCGAGTTTATATCTATCAGAAGATATACCAAAGAGAATATCAGGGAATTTATTACTATCGAAGGCCTGGAGAATTTTGAGTCTGCCCATAAAGAAGGGAGGGGTGTTATCCTGCTCACCGGGCATTTTGGTAATTGGGAACTCCTGGGTATAGCTATATCACTCCTTGGCTATCCATTCCATGTTGTGGTCCGGCCGCTTGATAATAGGCTCCTTGACAAAAGGGTAAACGAGTTAAGATCCATTGGGGGCAATAAGGTTATTTACAAGAAGAATGCCCTAAGTGAATCCCTCAGGCTTTTAAGAAAAAGAGAGCTGGTAGGATTTCTCATCGATCAGAATACAAGCAGAGAAGAGGGGGTTTTTGTAGACTTCTTCGGAAAGAGGGCAGCCACAAACAGGGGCTTGGCATTGATCGCATTAAAGAGCGGGGTCCCGGTAATTCCGGTATTTATCATACGGGAAGGTCCGGTATACCATAGGGTTATCTTTGAGAAGGGGGTCGAAGTAACCAGGAGCGGAGATATTTCGGAAGATATTACCAATAACACCCAAAGATTTACTAAGGTAATCGAATCATATATAATTAAACACCCTGACCAATGGCTCTGGGTGCATGACAGATGGAAGACCAGGCCCTGAAAAATTAAAATGCAAACTCGAATGTCAAAATCCAAATGTCAAATTTTGAAATTTGAACTTTGATTTTTGAACTTTGATTTTTGATTTGGGAATATGATCACTATCAATCCTGATCAGATCAGAAAAATCCTCGTAAGGGGTGTAAACTGGATAGGGGATGCGGTCCTTACTACCCCGGCACTCTCGGCCATAAGGAAGGAATTTCCTGGTGCGACAATACACCTCCTTGCAAAAAGGCCCGTTGCCGAGCTGCTCGGCAAAGATCCAGGCATTGACAGAGTAATGGTCTATGAAATCCATGGCCGCCACCAGGGACCCCTGGGGAGGATTAAGTTAGTTGAGGAGATCAAGAATGAGTCCTTTGATATGGCCATCCTTCTCCAGAATGCCTTTGAGGCCGCCCTGATCACCTTCCTTTCTGCGATACCGATCAGATGTGGTTATAATACTGATGGGAGGGGTTCCCTTTTAAACCTTCCTGTCCCCTGCACAAAGGAGACCCTTGGTCTCCATCAGGTTTATTATTATCTGAATCTTGTCAGGTCGATCACTTCAAGGGAATATAAGGGTGAGCCCTTGTTAAGGATAACAGGGGAAGAAGAGGCCTGGGCAGAAGAATTATTAAATAGGTCCGGTTGTATCGGGAGGCCTGTTATAGGCATAAATCCCGGATCAGCTTATGGCCCTGCAAAAAGATGGCCGGCTGAGAGATTTGCCTCTCTTTGCGATGCCCTTATAAGGGAACACAATGCCATGGTCATAATCTTTGGGGGTGCCGATGAAAAGGAGCTAGGCGCTCAGATAGCAGGACTGATGAAGGAGTCGCCACTCGACCTAACCGATGAGACATCCATAAGGGAACTGATGGCACTCATCAGGAGGTGCGACCTCTTTATCACCAATGATTCAGGGCCCATGCATATTGCGGCCGCATTTGGTGTTCCTGTAGTAGCGATATTTGGTCCAACAGATCATAAGACTACCTCACCTTTCGGGGATGGCCATATAATTTTAAGAAAGGATGTCCGATGTTCCCCATGCCTTTTAAGGGAATGTCCTACTGACCATGAGTGCATGGAATCGATTACTGCTGATGAGGTCATTGACGCCGCAGAAAGACAGATCAAAAGAAAAAAGGATAAAAGAGAATGGGAAGAATCGCTGTCTTCATAGACAGGGATGGCACAATCAATAAAGAGTCAGGTTATATAGACAGGCCTGATATGATAGAACTTATACCAGGGTCGGCTGAGGCCATAAGGATGATAAATTGCATGGGGCTTAATGCGGTGGTTGTTACAAATCAGTCCGGCATAGGGAGGTCCTATTTCAAGGAGGAGTCTTTAAAGGAGGTTCATAGAAGACTAAAAGAGATCCTTATGGAAGAGGGGGCATATATTGATGCCATTTACTATTGTCCCCACCACCCTGATGAAGGCTGTGATTGCAGGAAGCCGATGCCTGGTCTCCTGAAAAAGGCCGCGTCAGAGCTTGATATCGATCTTTGCTCATCATATGTTATAGGTGATAAGATAAGCGATCTTATCCTTGCCCTAAATGTAGGGGCAATGGGGATACTGGTCAGGACAGGTTATGGATCAGAGACTATTGAAGCTGTCAGAGATCAAGAGGGTCTTTCAGGCCTGGTTGCAGAAGACCTCTTAAGCGCAGTCAGATGGATAAAAGAAGACATAAAAAAATACTCATCATAAAACCGAGTTCCCTCGGGGATATTGTTCATTCACTTCCTACTCTAAAGGCGGTCAGGCAGCTCTTTCCGAAGGCATTTATATCATGGCTTGTGAAGGAGGAGTGGGCGGGGATCCTGGCAGGGAATCCATATCTGGACGAGATCCTCTCTTTCCCCTTTACCCTGAAAGGGATGCCGCAGATAATCGGATCAGTCAGGAAGAGGAGGTTTGACCTGGTCCTGGATCTCCAGGGACTTCTGCGCAGCTCGGTGATCAGTTTTCTATCCGGTGCATCGATAAGGATCGGCTATGAGAGTGCCAGGGAGGGTGCCAAGATATTTTATACCGAGAGGGTAAAGGTCCCTTTGTTAGATATTCATGCTGTTGACCGCTATATGCTTTCTGTTGGGATAGAAGGGTTTGTCCCATCCCCATCTGATTTCTACATAAAGATTGATCAGGCTGATACCGGCTATGTAAGGGAGATGCTGGCCATAAATAATTCTGTAAATTCGCCTCTTATAGCGATAAACCCGCAGGCAAGATGGAAGACAAAGCTTTGGCAACAGGAGCGCTTTGATCTGCTTGCAGACCTGCTGGCTGATAAGTTTGGCGCAAGGATCGTTTTAATTGGCGACAATAAAGACAATTTAGGCGGAGATGAAGCGACGCGAGCCCCTTTGGGGTATCTACATAGCGAACAACGTGAGCGAGAGGGGGATGGTCGCTCCCCTGAGATAGAACAGCGAGCGAAGTCGAGCGTAGGGAGGGGGAGGCTCCATCCGGCTCTGCCGGTGGAGGGGGATGGTCGCTCCCCTGAGATTGAAGCGACGCGAGCCCCTTTAATAGACATGAGGGGAAAAACCAGCCTAAAACAGTTGGCCGCACTGTTGAAGGAGGTCGACCTGCTTGTCACCAACGATTCAGGACCAATGCATATAGCGGCAGCACTGGGAACCCCTGTTGTTGCCATCTTCGGACCAACAGATCCGAAGAGGACAGGGCCCTATGGAGAAAGACACAGGGTCGTCCGGGGCTCTGCTCCGTGCAGTCCCTGTTTTAAGAAGAGATGCGGCATGCCGAGCCATCTCTGCATGGAGGCGATTAGCGTTGAGATGGTGTTGGAGGAGATATCAAACATACTGAGAAGTAATAATGCTGGATCAGTCGGCGCAGAGAGGACCGAAAAATAGAAACACAAAAGGGAGGTTTATTATGGGTATAAGCAAAGAACTTCTGGATATACTTGCCTGTCCAAAGTGTAAGGGGGATATACATCTTAACGAGAAGGGCGATGGACTGGTCTGCGATGCATGCAGGCTTATCTATCAGATCAAAGACGATATACCCATTATGCTGATTGATGAGGCCATTAAGCTTGGGCCTGCGGATGCCCAGAATTGATTCAGCGAATACGCCATATGATTGGCTATAATCGGATCCCATTGAGCATTTTTTTAGGGATTGGATTCTTTCTGCTATCCCCTACATCGGCCCTCTCATTGTGCCTGGGGATACCGTTGATCCTGCTTGGAGAGGGAATTCGGACCTGGGCGTCGGGATATCTTGAAAAGAATAAGGTTCTTCAGACCCTGGGTCCTTACAGTTTGACCAGAAACCCCCTCTACCTGGGGAATATTCTCATAGGGTTCGGATTTGCCCTGATCGGGAACAGCCTCCTGGGAGGGATGGTATTGATAGGTGGTCTCCTTGTAATCTATACAGCCACGATTTTAGAAGAGGAGAGCTATCTTGCCCAATGCTTTGGGGAAGCCTTTAACGCCTATACCCGGCGTGTTCCGCGCTTCCTGCCTCGAATTGCCTGGCCTGAATCAGGGGATTTTCGATGGGCACAGGTCCGAGCCCACAAAGAGTTAAATACATGGTGGTGGCTAATTGGCGGGGTTCTTCTTTTTTCAATAAAGGCCGGGATAGGTTTGAGGTAGAAGTGTCTAGGGTTTCAGTAACCATTATAACCTTGAATGAAGAGGCCAACCTGTCCGCCTGTTTAGATTCCGTGAAGTGGGCGGACGAGATCCTGGTAGTCGACTCCGAAAGTCATGATCGTACGGTTGCTATTGCCAGGAATTTTGGCTGCCGTGTATTGATCAATCCTTGGCCGGGACATAAGGAGCAAAAAAACATTGCTGTTGAGGCAGCATCTTATGAATGGATCCTAAGCGTTGATGCCGATGAGCGCCTGACACCGGAGATTCAACAGGAGGTCCGCAAGGTCATTTCCGACCCGGACAGCATGGATGGTTACAAATTTCCAAGAAAAAACTACTTTCTTGGAAAATGGATGAGGTATGGTGGCTGGTACCCCGATCATGTCTTAAGGTTGTTTAAAAAAGACAAGGGGAGATTTGGTGGAATAAACCCACATGATAAGGTAATAATAGAAGGAGATAGAGTAAAGGTCATCAATTTTCCTATTATACATTTAACATATAAAGATTTTTCTCAATATTTGACCAAACAGAATTCCTATGCTGAAATATCGGCAGAGGAGATAGTAAAGGAGAGAGGAAACAAGATAAAGGTTGGACAAATGACCCTGGTAAGCAAATTCGTGATTAAATTTTTTGAACTATACATCTTGAAGAGGGGTTTTTTGGATTGTCTGCATGGCTTGATTGCTGCCATTGCTGCCTCATATTTTGTATTCGTAAAATATGCAAAGGTGTGGGAAAGACAAAAAACTCAATTATGATAAGTATAATTACAGCAGTCCACAACCAATTGGCTCATAATAAATTATTTCTGGAATCCATTAAACGGCACACCTATCATCCCTATGAAATCATAATAATTGATAATTTTTCCACCGATGGATCTGATGCATTATTTGAGTCAAATGGGTGTAAGGTGATCAGAAATGGCAACAACCTCTGTTATCCGGAATCTATGAATATAGGGATTAAGGAGGCAAAGAATGATTTCCTTTGTTTCCTCAATAATGATGTCTATGTGGGTGTTGACTGGGACAGGTATTTGATTGAGGGAATGAATATGTATAAACTCGATGCAGTATCTCCTATTGGCATTGAAAAGATGCCTTCACCGTCTATAACTAAAAAATATTCAAGGAAATGGAAAAGACTGGGAAGGAGCAGGCATCCTAAGATGCAAGAAGATGGACTGCGGTCCCTCCTCAACAGTATGTATGGAGACTGGGATGAATTCTGCAAAGGTACATACAATAGCTATTACGGTAGAATTTTTGACGGTATAACAGGTTGCTGTGTTATGGTAAAAAGAGGTTTGATAGATAAGGTTGGCTTATGGGATGAGCGCGTGCAGGCCGGAGACTGGGATCTATACCTTCGGGTGAGAAAAAGGGAATCAGAGATAGGAGACGTTAAAAGGGTAATGACAATTTGTTGGTCATATGTGCATCATTTTATTAGGGCAACAGTTAAGAACAACCCTATCCCTTTTGCATGTATTCACCCAAAAGTATCAGTTGAAGATAAGTGGGGCATAGAGGAGATTAGAAGGCTCTGGTCAGACCCTGACGAGGTAAGGCCAAAATTTAAGGAAAGACTGCTTAAGCGCTTCATGGATATTAAAAGACCAAAGGAAAGAAAATGAAGGTTAGCGGTTTTACTTTCTGCAGAAATGCAATAAAATATGACTATCCCATCATTGAATCTATCAGGTCTATTCTTCCCATAGTAGATGAATATATAGTGAATGTAGGCAACTCCGAAGATGATACAGTTAAGTTAATTAGGTCTATAGGGGGAGAAAAAATCAAGATCATTGAGTCTGTATGGGATGAAAACTTGAAGAAAGATGGTCTTATATATTCCGAGCAGACCAATATTGCCCTGGAATATTGCACAGGGGACTGGGCATTCTATCTCCAGGCCGATGAAGTTGTACATGAGGATGATCTGGGAGCAGTCTATAAGGCCATGAAGGAAAATTTAAGCAATAAGGATATTGCGGGCCTTATGTTCCGCTACCGGCATTTTAAAGGTGATTACTGGTCTTTGGACCCCTGGATGTATCACAAAGAGATTAGAATTATTAGAAACAATGGAAAAGTAAGGTCACATGGTGATGCTACGGGATTTTGCTGCATTGAAGATGACCCTATTATAAACCTGAAAAATGGGCCTAAGACGCGTTGGGTATTCAGCACGGGAAGGATATTCCATTATGGATGGGTAAAAGACCCCAAGGTTATGACGGCTAAGAAGCGGTATCAGATATCCCTCTATCACGAGGGGAGAGTCCCGGAAAATGAAAGGGTCTTCTTTGAGAATGAAGAATACTCTTACGACAAGTATGATATCCTGAAGGAGTTTCGTGGTACACACCCCAAGGTTATGGAAGACAGGATTAAGAAGGAAAAACGCTTAAGAACAAGACGCAGCAGATGGCTGAACTGGAGGTTCTACAAAGAGGTCTTAACCCATGGATTCAAAGGCTAAAACAGTATCATTAGGCAATTTATAATCAGGTGGCTTATATCAGGCTATTTATTCGTTCCATATTTTAGTGATGTACAGAGACAATATTAAAATAGTTTTGGACATTGATTGTGGTTGATAATTTTTATGTCACACTTAGGGCTGTAAAATAAGCAATACTTAAAAGATGAAGAAGCTGTCTGTTGTGATTATTGCCGGCAATGAAGAACAAAACATCAAAGATTGTCTGGAGGGTATAAAGTGGGCAGACGAGATCATCGTTGTCGATGCTCATAGTAAAGATAGGACTGTAGATATTGCCAGGGGATATACAGATAAAGTTTTTTTAAATGAATGGCCTGGTTTTGGCCCGCAGAAGAATCTGGGCATCGATAAAGCCACATATAATTGGATCCTCATAGTGGATTCTGACGAGAGGGTTACACCGGAGCTAAGGGATGAAATTGAAGATAAGATTTCCAATGCTGCGGACAATGTATTTGTGGGATATCAGGTTCCTAGAAGGAATTATTTCTATGGAAAATGGGTTCGTTGGGGCGGAGCGTATCCAGATTATCAGTTAAGATTGTTTAGAAAAGACGCAGGAAGGTATAATGATGTGCCGGTTCATGAAAACCTGATTCTCCAGGGACCAATAGGATATCTTAATAATCCTTTAAATCATTTAGCCGATAGGCGTATAAGTGATCGATTTATAAAAGTGGATAGGTATACTACCGTGGCGGCTAAGGAAATGGCCAATAAGAAAGGACGGGTGAGGTGGTATGATATAGCCCTTAGGCCCATTGCTCCTTTTATAAAGGCCTATGTATTAAAAAAAGGTTATAGGGATGGAATATATGGCCTTATTTATGGGGTTTTTACCGGTTTTTATACCTTTTCAAAATATGTGAAATTATTGGAGATACTAAAGGAGACAGAAAGATCACGGAAGGTAGTATGATTCTGGGACAAAAGATAAAAGAGGAATTAAATAATCGATCTATTAAGAAGATATTAATTATTGCCATAAGGGCCATTGGTGATATGGTCCTTATCACACCTGTTATTGAGAGCATAAAAAATAGCTATCCCCACATAGAATTATCGCTCCTTATAGATTCCAGCTGCATCGCAGTATTTAAGAATAACCCGAAGATTGACAGGCTCTATTTGATAGACAGAGGAAGGTCTGTTCCGCTACTAAAAAAGATCAAGGAAAATCGATCCCTTATCAGTCATCTAAGGGGCTGCGATATCGCTATAGACCTGTTCAGCCGTGGTCCAAGAGGGGCGGTAATATCATTTCTGAGCGGTGCACCGTATAGAGTAGGCGATGTATCGAGGGGAGGGGTAAAAAACATCTGCTATAATTTAAAGCTGCAGGTTCCACAGGATAAACATCTGGTGGAACAAAAGCTATGGATGATGAAGTCTATCGGTATAGAGAGTATCATTACAAAGCTGAAATTATATATATCAGAAGAGGAGAAAGATTTTGCAAAAGAGTTTTTTTTATCGAGGGGATTGATTCCCGGCAAAGATCTCCTGGTAGGTTTTTCCCCCGGTTCAGGTTGGATAAATAGGAATTGGCCTCCCGAGAGATTTGCCATGCTTGGTGATATTCTTCAGGATAAATTTGATTCAAAGGTAATCCTCTTTGGTGGAGAAAGGGATCGAGATGTTGTTGAAGGAGTTGCTGAACTGATGAGTCGGAAACCTTTTGTTTTTGAATCCGCACCATCTTTAAGGAACAGTATCTTATTCATGAATGAGTGTGATATTTTTGTATCAAATGACACAGGACCTATGCACATCGCAATGGCCCTCGGTATCCCGACTGTATGCCTTTATGGACCAGGAGACAGAACGCTTTATGGACCATGGGGGAATAATGCACATGTAGTTTGTAAGGACCTCGATTGTAGCCCCTGTCCACCTTTCAACGACTACTGTAAAGATAATAAATGCATGAGATTAATAGAGGTAGATGAAGTGTTGGAGGCGATAAATCAGTTATCACGGAAAGAACTTATAGCGGACAAAGATGGAATTAGTTTTAAGTAACTCAAATAGAAACAAGATTACGTGGCTTGAGACAACATTCTGGGTGTTCCTCTTTATTGCCCTATTTTCATTGCCCCTTTCAGAGGCCATAAAAAATATATTTCTTGTAGGCGCCTACATTCAAGGATTGATCCTTCTTATTCTAAGGAAAGGTGAAATAAAGATATCCCCTATCGGATGGGCCTTCCTCTTATTTCTTTTTGTGTCCATATTAAGTGCGATAAACTCTTTTTATCCCTATAAGGCCGTGCGCGGAGTGTGGGACATTCTAAACCCCACTCTATTATACATAATATTAATAAATACTATAGATTCCCATAAAAGGATCAATACCATCCTTTCAATTATTATCCTATCTATTGGGATCGGCGCGATCCTGGGGATCACAGAATATCTCTTATGGCCGGAGAACTTTACTAGATTAAAGATCCATTCCCTGGGAAGTACCGCCGGCTACCTTGTAATTGTGATTGGTTTAATGATTGGAATGCTTATTAATATGAGACTTGAAAAGCGGGAGAGGGTGGTCTTAATTATAATCACGTTGCTCTCCTTTATTGCCTTGATATTAACGAACTATCGAACTCAATGGGGTACCCTGTTAATAATGTTTTTAGTTTTTTCTCTACTAAATAAGATTAAGGCTTCCCATAGAACTATCCTCTCCTTTATGCTCATATTTGTTATTTTTTTAATTACGATTGTGGTATTAGACCATAATGTGGTTTTCAGTCGAATAAGAAATATGGCAACGCCCTCAAAAGATCCTGCTATGGTTGCCCGCATGACCATCTGGAAGGGCTCATGGGCCATGTTTATGGATAATCCCATCTTAGGTGTTGGACCCAAGTGTTTCCAGACCGATTGGAATTTTGAACGGGATGAAAACAGAAAAAAGTACAATGTCTTACCTGAAGCCGGGCAGGCCCACAATATGTTCCTTAACGTAGCGGCAGAAACGGGGATAATGGGCATAATAGCTTTGCTGGCCTGGTTAGGAACGTATGCCTATCATTTGTTCAAATCGAGAAAGGATATTAATAACGATCTGGCGCTTTCGCTCTGGTATGGCGCCCTTGGAGGGTGGATTGCTATATTGATCGGAGGGATGACGGAATCCTTTATTGGAGCTGAGATATCCCTTCTTATAATGACCATCCTGGCCCTCTTCCATTCATCCCTGCAAGTTAAAGAGGGAGATTAAAGGATTCCAAGGTTTATGCGGCAGGATGATTTTAAGAAGATACTAATCATCAAACTCCGATATATCGGGGATGTATTGCTCTCTACCCCTGTTGCGGCAAATCTCCGACGTCATTTTCCTGATGCCCATATAACCATGGTTGTTAACAGGGGAACTGATGAAGTCCTTCGATATAATCCTCATATAAATAGAGTGATTCCTATCGACCGTTCTGAGGTCAAAGGGAATTTCATTGAGCGGATCCAAAGCTCGTTTCGAATAGTAACCCAGATACGAAGAGAACAATTTGACCTGGTTATTGACCTCACAGATGGAGACAGAGGGGCCATCTTAAGCTACCTAAGCAACGCCAGGATGCGAGTAGGATACAACGCTGAAGGCAGGGCTCGGGGAAGACTTTATACGACGATCGTTCACCCCTCTTCACCGGATCTTCACAATGTAGAATATCAGCTGGAGGTGATCAGGGCCTTGGGACTGCCGATCAAGACAAAGGACCTGGTGCTTCATTGGGGTATGGAGGATGATCTATTTGTAACGGATTGGCTCACAAAAAACGGATTGGCCAAGCATCTTTTTGTGACCATACATCCAGGAGGCCGTTGGTGGTTCAAACAATGGCCATTAGAGCGTTTTGCAACACTGGCAGAGAGCCTGCGAGAACGATTCGGTTTAGAGGTAGTATTCCTGGGAGGAGAGAAAGAGCGGGAAGGTATCAAGGAGATCGCGCATTATCTGGGTAGATCCTTTTATGCAGCAGAGGGGCTCACATTGCTTCAACTGGCCACATTAATCCAACGATCATGTCTTTTTATCGGAAACGACAATGGTCCCATGCATATAGCCGCCGCTGTCGGCACACCAGTTATAGCCCTTTTTGGCTCATCTGATCCGAAGGTCTGGGGGCCGTGGGAAAAAGGGAGTACGATCATCTACAAAGGGGTGTCTTGCAGCCCCTGTACTCATACAGGCTGCAACATGGGAGAATTTAATTGCATGAGACAGATAACGGTTTCTGAGGTTATTGCAGGGGTTGAAAAACAATTACCTCGCTCTCACTCCCCAGCAGAATCATACTGGGGGTAAGGAACCTGTTATCAGGAGCGGAAAACCATTAGCAGAATCCTTTCATTTCCATCTACCTAAAACTTGAACGATCTCTCCTTGTATGTTAGTCTCTAATCTATGAAGTTACCTCTCATTGCAATAATAGGCAGACCCAATGTCGGAAAGTCGACCTTTTTTAACAAGCTTCTGGGAAAAAGACTTGCTATTGTGGAGGACCAGCCCGGTGTGACGAGGGACAGGAACTATGCAAGATGTAGTTATACTGACAAGGAGATTAATCTGGTTGACACAGGGGGTTTAATCATGGAAGGCGATGAAGGGATTACGGCCAAGGTAAGGAGGCAGACAGAAGAGGCAATGGCTGAGGCTGACCAGATAATCTTTCTCCTGGACGGGAAGGAGGGCGTCACGGAGGGGGACAAGGAGATCGTCGAGATCTTAAGGAAGGTCAAGAAACCCATTTATTATGCTGTAAACAAGATTGACGGGCCAAAGGCAAGGGACAAGGTATATGAATTCTATCAACTGGGTATAGATCCTATATACCCTGTATCAGCGGAGCATGGATACGGTATTGATGATCTTATGGAAGAGGTCTGCTCCCTTTTGCCAAAATCTGTATATACAGAAGAGGCCGGAGAGATATTGCCTAAGATCACCGTGATCGGGAGGCCGAATGTCGGTAAATCGACGCTTATCAACACCCTTCTGGGGGAGGAGCGTATGGTGACAAGTGAGGTGCCGGGGACAACAACGGACCCGATAGATACGACAGTTGTGCATAGCGGGAAAAACTACCTCTTCATAGATACAGCTGGTATACGCCGCAGGGGCAAGATTGAGCGCGGGGCTGAAAGGTTCTCTGTTTCAAGGGCAACAAGGACGCTTACAAGGGCGGACATTGCCCTCCTTTTGATCGATGCCACGGAGGGGATAGTGGAACAGGATACAAAGATAGCAGGGATGGTCTTAAAGGAGAGGGGGCTTATTCTTCTAATTAATAAATGGGATCTGGTTTTATCTGACCCTCTGGCAAAAAAGAAGTTTGAATCGGAGATCAGCAGGAGGTTCCCCTTTCTCTCTAATACGCCCCATCTGTTCATCTCCGCCAAAAAGCATAAGGATCTGGAAAAGATCTTTCCATTAATAGATCAGGTGATGGAGGGATTTACCCTGAAGGCCTCCACCTCATCCTTAAACAAGATGCTTGAGGAGATCCTCTCCACAAACCCGCCTCCTTCTTACAAGGGGCTTAGGGTTAGGGTAAAGTATATCACCCAGATCGGTTCGTCACCACCTGCATTTCTAATATTCTCAAACCGTCCTGAAGGGATAAAAAGGGGATATATCAGATTCCTTGAGAGTAAGATCATAGAGAGATTCCAGATCGTCGGGTCGCCAGTCAATGTCAAGATGAGGGGCAAGGATGGCAACGCAAACCCCTATAAATAGGAGGTTAGTGCTTCCCCTTGCTCACTAGGTAGACCCGCTTCCCGTGGGTATCTACCTCTCCATAAACCTGCTTACCCCCCCGAATGTGCCGAACCATTTAGTCCCATCCTGATCTATTGCAATAGAGTATACAGTGTTCGAGAAGAGGCCGTCCTCCATCTTATAATTCTTAAAGCCTTTTCCATCAAACCTGCTGACCCCGCCATTAGTCCCGATCCAGAGGATTCCCCTGGAATCCAGCTTAAGGGAGTGGATCATGTTTCCAGGAAGACCGTCCGACATGGTATAGCTCCTCCAACTCTTTCCATCAAACCTGCTCAAACCCGCACCCCATGTCCCGAACCATTTATTCCCCTCCCGATCCACCACACCGGAGACGACATAGTCCGGATTATACTCGTTGGCCTTTATCTCATGTTCCCTGTGCCTCTTTCCGCTTGGGAGGAGCTCAATCTTCTTTCCAAGTTCCTTCTCTATCAGCGCCTGATCAGCGCCCAGGCCGTCTTTGTGTGTCCATGTCCGCCAGGCACTCCCGTCGAAGCTGTTAACGCCGCCTTCTGTACCGAACCATTTAGTCCCGTCATTATCTACCATGGTTACATAGACCCATTCGTTTGCAAGGACCTCAAGCGTATATCTTCCCCATGGTCTCTCATCAGCCCTCTTTATCTTATTTACGCCGTACCATGTCCCTACCCACATAGTCCCGTCAGGCTCAAATGCAAGGGACCAGACATATTCATCAACAAGCCCATCCTTGCTGTCATAGGTCTTCCATCTCTTTCCATCATAGCTCGTAAGGCCGCCGCCATTTGTGCCAAACCACTTGATGCCATCCCTGTCCTGGGCTATGGAGAGGATCGACTGGCTCCTTAGCCCGTCCTTTATTGTATAGACCACCTGGCCTTCGTTCGCCTTGTTATACCTTATTATCCCATCAGATGTACCTATCCAGATGTAGTCCCCATCGATTAAAAGCGCCTTAATTATTGCCCCTATCGACCAGTTTGACCAGAGAGATTCATTCCCCTTTTGCAGCTTAACCCTATTAATGGATATATGGTCCACCCTGCGCATTTCCAGCTCAAATGCCTCTATGCAGAATATGAATAAAAAAAGTATGACTACAGGAAGGATATATTTGACCGGTTTATGCCGTCCGGATTTCGTCACCTTCCCCATTTTAATTTTTCCCTCAGTATCCCGAAGTAGTTTCTGTCAGGAGATCCGACAAGCCTTATCTTCTGTTCTGACGCCTTTATCTCGACTACATCCTCCTCCCTCAGGGAGAATCCTACCTGACCGTCGAACGTAGCCACGGCGCCTTCATCCTTTGATTTTAATATTACCTCAACCCCGACATTGCCTGGGACAACAATCGGCCTGTTTGTTAAGGTATGAGGGCATACAGGCGTTATAATCATAGCATCAAGGGATGGGTGTACGATTGGCCCGCCGGCAGAGAGGGAGTAGGCAGTTGAGCCGGTGGGGGTAGATACTATAAGGCCGTCAGCCCTCAGGCCGGTGACGAACTGATAATTTATATAGACCTCAAGGTTGATCATCCTGGCCAGCGAGCCCTTACTTATCACAACATCATTTAGTACGGTAGACTGCGCTATCCGCTCGCCCTGTCTGAGGATATTGCTCTTCAACATCATCCTCTCGTCTATTATAAAGTCCTCCTGGAAGATCTTTTCTAGCGCAGCATATACCCCGTCCAGGGTTATCTCTGTGAGGAAGCCGAGCCCGCCAAGATTTACACCGAGTATCAGGGCATCCTTTCCCTCAACCAGCCTTGCCACACTGAGGAGTGTCCCATCTCCTCCAAGGACGATGATCATCTCGACAAGGGATGGGATCCTGGACTTCTGAACTGCCGAAGGAAGCCCTGCAGTGGCTGCCGTGTCAGTATCCAGAAATACCTCCATCCCTCTCTCTGCCAACCAGGGAAGAAGACCGTCTAAAACCTTTTTGACCTCAGTTCTATGCGGTTTTGCTATGATGCCGATCCTCTGCATTTTAAGAATTTTTTGAACCATCAACCAATTCTACCTGCTTTTTGGTTTACCGTCAATAAACGAACCTGTGTGCGAGCCTCATTTTTTTCTTGACATTTAAATTTATTGTATTATATATACATCAATTTATCTGTTGATTGGGACAGGAATTTCGGCCCAACATATTTTACCGGGCAAGGAGGAGGTGAGTCCTTTAGATACAGAAGCTGTATAAAGGGGATTTAAGGGCATATCGAGGTTATTAATCTTACGAAAGGGGGCAAATAGATTGTATGCTTTAGGGACGCATTTGTTGGTGGAGTTGAAAGATTGCACCAACTTAAAGCTTTTAAATGATGTAAAAAAGGTCGAAGAGGCCCTAGTCTCTGCGGCAAGAGAGGCAAAGGCAACAATCGTTCAGACCTGTTTTCACAAATTTAGTCCCTTTGGTATCAGTGGTGTGGTTGTAATTGCGGAGTCGCACCTGACGATCCACACCTGGCCCGAATATGGTTTTGCAGCCGTGGATATCTTTACCTGCGGTGATACGCTCCAGCCTGAGGTTGCAGCATCATACCTGATCGGTAAATTCAAGTCGCGGAACCCGTCTATTGTAGAGATGAAGAGGGGAATTATTTCAAACGGGGATGTCAAACTGCCCCATAAGCATGTTAGTGAGGTATACAACTATGGGGGAGCCCAAGAGTTACAAATGGCTCTTTGATTACCTTAGCCCTGATGAAGGGCATATACATGGGATAAACACCATTATATATTCCAGGCAGACCAGGTTCCAGCAGATGGAGATAATGGACACCAAGAGTTACGGCCGCTGCCTGGTTCTTGACGGAAAGATGCAGTCCAGTGAGGCGGATGAGTTCATCTATCATGAGGCCCTTGTTCATCCGGCTATGCTCACACACCCGAATCCAAAAAGGATATTTATAGTTGGCGGAGGGGAAGGGGCCACCCTCCGCGAGGTCTTGCGCTACAAATCTGTTGAATATGTGCTTATGGTTGATATAGACGAGGAGGTAGTGGAGAGCTGCAAGAAATACCTCCCGGAATGGCACCAGGGGTCGTTCGAGGATCCAAGGACAGAGCTTAAGTATCTGGATGCCAGGAAATATCTGGAAGAGACAGAGGATCAGTATGATATCATCATAATAGATATCTCTGAGCCGGTAGAAGAGGGTCCTGCCTATCTCCTCTATACAAAGGAGTTCTATTCAATGGTGCACAGGAGGCTCACAAGAGACGGGATAATCTCGCTCCAGGCAGGCACTACCTCTGCAACCAATCTCTTAAACTTTGCCTCGGTCCATCAAACCCTGAAGACCGCCTTCCCGGTAGTACGTCCGTATCAGGCCGCAATCCCATCGTTCGGCCTGCCATGGGGATTTACCCTCGCCTCAAAGGTCATAGATCCTCAGGGTATCTCCCCAGAGGAGATCGAGAAGAAGGCACTGGAGAGGGTCAGAGGCGAGTTGAGGTACTATAATGGGGCTATTCATAAGGGCCAGTTCCTCTTCCCAAAACATATCACAAAGAGGCTTGAGAGCGAGGAGAGGGTCATCGAGGATAATTATCCCCTCTTTACTTATCACTAGGAAGACTGGTGATCGGCTATCAGAAGTTAACATGCATCCTGATGCCACTAATTATTTCCACTAATAATATCCTATGGAGATAGACGAGCAGCTCAAGACACCCCTGTTTGATGCCATGGTTGGTCTGGCAGAAAGCAGGAAGGTCTCATTTCATACACCAGGGCACAAGAGCGGGAAGGGGATATCAACCAGATTCAGAAAGTTCGTAGGGCCCAAGATCTTTTCGATCGATCTAACCACCCTGGATGAGGTCGATTCCCTCCAGAAGCCGAAAGGGGTAATAAAGGAGGCCCAGGAGCTTGCAGCAAAGGCCTACGGTGCTGACCGCTCACATTTCCTGGTCAACGGGACCAGCGGCGGTATCCATGCGATGGTGATGGCTACATGTAACCCTGGTGACTATGTGCTTGTGGCGAGGAATGCCCATAAGTCTGCCCTCGCCGGACTTATTTTGAGCGGTGCAAGGCCCCTCTTTTTTCACCCGGCGATAGACGAGAATCTCAAGCTCACATTAAATGTAACATTTGATTCTGTAAAATCTGCCATTGACAGTCACCCTGAGGCAAAGGCGCTCTTTCTGACAAGCCCCAACTATTACGGCATATGCCTTGATCTTGAGAGGATCATCCCGTATGCCCATCAACAAGGACTGACAGTCCTTGTTGATGAAGCCCACGGACCACACCTGAAGTTCCATCCGGACCTTCCTGTCTCTGCCATGGAGGCGGGGGCAGATCTGTGTGTTCAATCGACGCATAAGATCATTGGCGGTATGACGCAGGCCTCAATGCTCCACGCTAAGGGAGGCAGGGTAGACCCTTTAACCTTGACCAATGCACTCAGGTTTGTCCAGACCACAAGTCCCTCATATATCCTTATGGCATCCCTGGACCTTGCAAGGATGCAGATGGCTACAGAGGGAGAAAAGCTCCTGGACAAGGCGATAAGGCTGGCTGAGGAGGCACGAGGCAAGATAAACAGGATACCCGGTCTTGTCTGCTTCGGTAAGGACATCATTACCAATCCCCTCTTTGCGCAGATGGGCGGGTTTGATGTGACCAAGCTTACCATCAGCGTTAAGGACCTCGGTGTCTCAGGGTACAGGGTGTCACAGATACTAAACAACAGATATAATATCCAGGTGGAGATGGCTGATCCGTTCCACATCCTGGTGATAGTCAGTATAGGCGACAGGAGAGATGATCTAAACCGCCTTGTTGACGCCTTAAAAGAGACGTCAAAGGAGTTTTACGGCAGAAATAATGAATATCCCATGGAAAAGGTAGGGCTTCCTCTATTTACCAACAGGGCCCACATTTCACCAAGAGAGGCATTCTTTTCCGATCACGTAAGTATCCTCCTTAAGGATGCAAAGGAAGAGATAAGTTCAGAGATTGTGACCGTTTATCCGCCAGGCATACCGATCCTTGTGCCCGGGGAGGTGATCACAGATGAGGTTATAGGGTATCTCTCGATGATGCTTAAACTTGGGGCCATAGTAGATGGCCTTGACGAAGAGAACAAAGAGATCAGGATAGTGAAAAAATAGCATCTCTCCCCAACATCACTGATCTCGTCCAGATACATCTGAGACAAAATAATGCATAAAAGAGGGGTTCAAAAAGATAAGGGGGGCCCTCTAAAGACGGCGCAGAGATAGATTTTCTTACCGGAGATAAATCCCTCATAGAGGTTAAATATCACAGCAAATTATCAACCATACAGCAACGTCTCTTTGACAGCTTTAATGCAAAGAAAAAAGTGGTTATCAACAACCTTCACGATATAGAAAACTGGCAAGTAGAGTGAATCAGGACATGACAACAGGATATCTCTTTATCAGCCTGCTTATGAAATTAAGATGTTTGTTTTGGTCTTGTAAATTCCTATAAATTGGGGTAAAAATAATAAAAGGCGGGGAAGTGTTTGGAATCAATGCCTATTCTGGGGTTAATATAAGTTATGTTTGGTATCAGGAGGAAGGAAATAATCCCAAATCTTGCGGTAAATATTGCAGGTATAAACCTTAAAAATCCGGTAATTGCCTCATCCGGTGTATTCGGATATGGCGAGGAGTATGGCTCCCTTATTGATCTTAATAGATTCGGCGCCATAGTAGTTAAAGGGATCTCCTTAAAACCAAGAGAGGGGAATCCCATCCCGCGGATCTGTGAAACCCCCTGCGGGATGCTGAATGCGATAGGTCTTCAAAACATCGGCATTGATGCCTTTATAGTGGAGAAGCTGCCATATCTTCGCGGCTTTGATGTACCGGTTATTGTGAATATATTCGGAGAGGATATCTCTGAATTTGAAAGGCTTGCGGGGCTGCTTGATAAGTCGGGTGGTGTGGCCGGAATCGAACTGAATATATCCTGTCCAAATGTCAAGAAAGGTGGGATGGAGTTCGGCAAGGATCCGAAGATGACCCATGAACTGGTATCTTCTGTTAAGAAGATTACGAGGCTCCCTATTATAGCAAAACTCTCTCCAAATGTTTCTGATATTGTGGAGATCGCAAAGGCTGCAAGGGATGGAGGGGCGGATGGATTATCTCTGATCAACACCATTTTGGGGATGGCGATAGATATAGATACCAGGAGGCCGAGACTGGCCAACATTACAGGCGGACTCTCCGGCCCTGCAATAAAACCCATTGCCCTCAGGATGGTCTGGGAGGTATCAAGGGAGATAGGCCTCCCGATAATAGGGCTGGGCGGTATTAGTTCCTATGAAGATGCCATAGAATTCTTCCTTGCCGGGGCAACTGCCGTCGCCGTCGGAACGGCCCATTTTATAGATCCCCGGATTATGATAGATATCATCAGGAGACTTGCGGTATATATGACAAGACACAAGATAGAGGATGTAAGGGATCTTATAGGCGGAGTGAAGGTATCATAAAAGGAGGGATAAAAGGAGTGCTACTAATTCAGCAAAGACCTATCATCACACTCACTACAGATTTTGGGCATAAGGACTACTTTGTCGGGAGCCTAGAAGGGGTGATCCTCGGGATCAACCAGCATGCGGATATTGTCAGTATCAGCCATGATGTTAGAAGTTATGATATAAGGGATGGGGCGTATATTATTAGGTCGGCCTATAGATACTTTCCGCGATTTTCTATCCATGTATGTATAGTGGACCCTGGGGTAGGAAGCCCGAGGAGACCTATCCTTGTGGTGAGCAATAATTACTATTTTATTGGCCCTGATAATGGCATCTTCAGTTATATATATAAAGAAGATCCACCCGTTAAGGTAATAGAGATAAAAGCTGAGCACTATTTCTTAAAATCAGGAGGAGCCACATTTCACGGAAGGGATATATTTGCCCCTGTAGCTGCATGGCTTTCAAAGGGGGTTGAATACTCAAACCTTGGAGATGAGATCACAGACTTCAAGGCATTCCCTATTCCAGATATAAATATGCCAGATCAGGATTCTATTAAAGGGGAGATAATATATATTGATAAGTTTGGAAATCTCATATCGAATATAACGAAGAACAACATCGATCAGCTTATTATAAATAAGGGTAATAAGGAGCTTGAGGTCAGGATAAAGGATCAGATTATCACCGGTCTTAAGGATTTTTATGGACAGGGTGAAGCCAATACGATAGGCGCTATCATTAATAGTAATGGGTATCTTGAGATCTTTTCATATAGGAAGAGCGCAAAGGAGATCCTGGGGATTTCAATCGGCGAGGAGATTATAGTTGCAGTCAGATAAGAAGAAGGTCTATATAAAGACCTTTGGCTGCCAGATGAATGAGCATGACTCCGAAAGGATCGCAGGACTCATGGCTGAGGCCGGGTATAATCTCTCGGAGAGGCCTTATGACGCCCAGGTCATCATCCTGAACAGTTGCAGCATAAGAGAGAAGGCTTACGACAAGCTCCGCTCCGAGATAGGAAGATTGGGATCTCTTAAGAAGAAGAATCCGGGGTTAGTTATAGGCGTTGGAGGATGTGTTGCCCAGCAGGAAGGAAAGAGGCTTTTAGGCGGAAGCCGTTTAATAGATTTTGTATTCGGGCCCGGGGCTATCCATAAGGTTCCGGAGATAATGGAAAGGGTATTAGTTGATGGAAGAGGGGTAGTTGAGATAGGAACGACAAATGACAAGTTGATAGATGCAAATATAAAGAGGGACAATGGTATTACGGCATGGGTTTCGATAATGGAGGGGTGCGACAACTACTGTTCATACTGTGTAGTCCCATATACAAGGGGCAGGGAAGTAAGCAGGCCAAGCAATAATATTATTAACGAGATAGAAGGATTGGCTTCTGATGGATTTAAGGAGGTTGCACTCCTTGGTCAGAATGTTAGTTCCTATGGCAAGGGGCTTTCTGAATCTGTGGATTTTCCAACCCTCCTCTCAAAGATAGAGCCTATCAAAGGGATAGAGAGGATCAGGTTTATTACTTCCCATCCCAGGGATCTTTCACCGGACCTTGTCGATGCAATGGCCAAGCTTTCGAAGGTCTGTGAGCATATCCATCTCCCTCTCCAGTCAGGATCAGATAAGATCCTTGAATCGATGAACAGGGGATATACATATGAGGAGTACAGAAAGAAGGTTGATCTAATAAGAGACAGGATACCTTCCATCTCTGTAAGCACAGATATAATTGTCGGCTTTCCAGGGGAAGACAAAGACGATTTTCATAAGACCAAAGATGCCCTGCTGGGTATCGGATACGACAGCATCTATCTCTTTAGGTATTCCAGGAGACCAAATACCGCTGCACTTAGTCTGGATGGCCACCTCCCCGAAGATCTAAAGATAGAGAGGCTTGAAGAGATCCTGTCAATGCAAAGGGAGATTACCCAAAGAAAGAACAGATCATATGTTGGAAGGGACGCCCAGGTGCTATTTGACGGACATAATAGCAAGGAAGAGGGCGGCATCGTGGGGAGGACAAGGACGAATAAAGTTGTCTACGTCAAGGGGAACAGCTCCCTCATAGGTCATCTTAAGGAGGTTAAGATTGTATCCTCATCATTTGCCTCCCTAAGGGGAGAACTTTCGGAGAATGGCGTAAATGCTTAAGCCTTTGATCTGCTGGATATTAGTTATCCTCTATGCAGCTTTAATCTTCCATCTCTCTTCAGGTCCAATTACAGTAGATGTGCCAGGAAGTGACAAACTGCACCATATGATCGAATATGGAATATTCTCACTTCTCTTGTATAACGCACTTTCTTCCTCTTTTAAAAAGGAACGTCCCTGGAAGATAGCGCTCCTGGTTATAATATTGAGCCTACTCTACGGCGTCTCTGATGAGTTTCATCAATCATTTGTGCCTTCCAGGTCTGCTGATCCCTATGATGTTGTTGCAGACGCATCGGGTGCCTTAATCGTGCAAGGCCTGATCAGTATCAGAAAGAGGTTTTTTGCGTGAAGATCGCCTTTGCCACTCTCGGATGCAAGGTAAACCAGTACGATACAGCAATAATGGAGGAGGAGGCCAAGAGCATTTCCTGCGAGATTGTCCCCTTTGATGAGGAGGCAGAGGTCTATGTAATAAACACCTGTACGGTTACAGGCAGGTCTGATTATCAATCAAGACAGCTTGTAAGGAGGGCATTTAATAAAAACAGGGGTTGCAAGATAGTTGTGACAGGCTGCTACGCAGAGACCGGTATTGAGGAATTGAGCCGGATGGATGGTGTGGAGGCGATCATAGGAAATGCCGGTAAAAATAACATTAAAAGATATCTTGAGGGATTAAAAGAACAAAAGGGAAAATCTATCTATGTAGGGGATAAAGGGGATAAAGAACCGATCAACCAGCCAATGATCAGAGGGTTTGATGGAAGGACAAGGGCATTCCTTAAGGTGCAGGATGGATGCGATTCCGGATGTTCATATTGTATTATCCCTAAAGTGAGGGGAATAAGCAGGAGCCTTCCGCCGGATAAGGTTATTGAGCAGGCGAGGCTCTTCGAAAGGGCAGGTTTTAAGGAGATAGTCATTGCAGGGATACACCTCGGATCCTACGGGAAGGATCTTCTTCCCAAAATAGACCTGTCAGATCTACTAACGCGGATAGTTGAGAAGACATCGATTCCCAGGATAAGGATAAGCTCAATCGATCCAAACGAGGTAGATGAGAGACTGTTATCTCTGATCTTAAGCTCTGACAGGATATGCAGGCATCTTCACATACCAATTCAAAGCGGTGATGATATGACATTAAAGAGGATGAAAAGGGGCTACTCCTCCTCATACTATAGGGATCTGATCATTTGCATAAAAGAGAGGATACCTGATATCGGGATAGGGACAGACGTGATAGTAGGATTTCCGGGTGAGGATCAAGAAGCCTTTGAGAACAGTTTCAGGCTCTTAGATTCAATCCCCGTAGACTTTTTCCACGTATTCTCCTTCTCTCCCCGTGTTGGGACTGAAGCTGCATCGGCGCCTGGCAGGGTTACAAAGGTTGTAATGGAGCAGAGGAGCCTGGTAATGAGGGATCTGGGAAGGGAAAAAGGGGAACAATTTAGATCAAAGTTTGTCGGCAGGTGCCTTACCCTCCTTATCGAAGGTGAAAGGGATCAGCATTCAGGGCTTCTCAAGGGATATTCTGATAATTATCTTAAAATACTCATTGAAGGCAATGACAATCTTAGTGGATCCCTTGTTACGGTAAAGATCGAAGGTGTAAACGGCAATAATCTCATAGGGAGGCCGACTACCCGTCTTAATTGAGCCATTCTGTAAGTGGAACCTATCGGAGTCCTGGGTAAATTGACAAATACCCACCTGCTCCTTATAATAGCAAGATTAGATTTCCAGGAAGCTGATATGATCAGGAGTATGACCGGTTATGGGAGGAGTGAGGGTATACATGAGAACCGGAACATCCTGGTAGAACTCAGGTCGGTAAATCATAGATACTGTGAAGTAAGCGTAAAGACACCCAGGCCCCTCCTTAGGCTCGAAAGCAGGCTGAAGAAGATCGTGCAGGGCAGGTTTTCGAGGGGGAAGATTGAGCTCTATATTTCGATGAATGGGTCAGAGGGACAGGTTAGAAGGTTGACCCTTGATAAGGCCCTGGTAAAACAATATTTTCTTATCCTGGAGGACCTGAAGAGGGAGCTTCACCTGGAAGGGAAGATAGGTCTGGATATACTGACCAGCTTTAAAGATATCATTACAGTAACAGAGGTAGAAGAAGAGGCGAAAGGCATTGAAAAAGAGGTGGAGAGGCTCCTTGTGAGGGCGATGGATTCCCTTGAGTCTATGAGGATAGAGGAGGGGCAGTCCATTGCCAAAGATCTCTTAGAGAGGATCAAGAAGATATATAAGGTCATCGATAGGATTGAAAAGAAATCTCCGCTGGTGATAAAGGAATACCGGAAAAGACTCCTCGAGAGGGTATCTGAGTTTACTCAGGGGATAGAAATAGATAACAACAGGCTGCTTCAGGAGGTGGCCATCTATGCTGACAGGAGTGATATAAGCGAAGAGGTGGTGAGGCTTAAAAGCCACTTAAACCAGATGGATAAGATGATTGAAGGGGACAAGGCGGTCGGCAGGGGGCTTGATTTTCTCGTTCAGGAGATTAACAGAGAGATCAATACTATAGGTTCCAAGGCAAATGATTCTACGATCTCATTATATGTTGTATCAGTAAAGAGCGAGATTGAAAAACTGAGGGAGCAGGTACAAAATATTGAATAGGTTTTCGATTAACTTGGGGGGTGATCGGGTTGTCCTTTGAATTGATAAATATCGGATTCGGCAATGTGGTTTCGGCCTCGAGGGTGGTGGCCATAGTTAGTCCTTCATCAGCGCCGAGCAGGAGATTAAAGGAAGAGGCCTCCCAGTCAAGGAAACTCATAGATGCCTCTGAAGGGAGGAGGACAAGGGCAATAATAATAACAGACAGCGGGCATGTAATCCTGTCGGCTGTCCAGGCAGAGACGTTAACCCAGAGGTTCATGCTTGATGATATAATGTCATTACCTTCGGAGAGGAAAAAGAAATAATGGAGAAGCAGGGGATCCTTTTTGTAGTCTCTGCCCCATCCGGGACTGGCAAGACTACTTTGTGCAGAGAGTTGACAATAAAACTCCCGAATCTTACGCACTCAGTCTCATATACAACCCGCTCACCACGCCTGGACGAGGTTGATGGAAGGGAATATTTCTTTGTTAATGAGACCAGGTTCAGGGAGATGGTTGAGAGGAATGAATTTGCGGAGTGGGCGGAGGTACACGGGAATCTTTATGGGACCCATAACGGGCACCTGTTGGATATCATGAATAAGGGAGCAGATATCTTGCTGGATATAGATTCGCAGGGTGCCATACAGATGAAAAAGAGGTTCAAGGATGGTGTATTTATATATATCCTGCCTCCCTCATTCGAGGTACTAAAATCAAGGTTAACAGATAGGGGTTCCGAGTCAGCGGAGGAGATCAGGAAAAGACTAAAAAAGGCCAAGGAAGAGATCTGGAACTACAGGGAGTACTATTATATAGTAGTAAATGATGATTTCAAAAAGGCCTTAAACGATTTAAAGTCAATCATTATTGCGGAACGGATAAAGATGAGGAGGATGAATCTGTCCTGGATAGAAGAGAATTTTATAAAGAACAAGGAGGCATAGTTACATGGATATTATTTCCCTTCCCTTTGAACTATTAAAGGATCAGAAGATCGAGAGATATAGATTGGCTATAATTGCCTCCCAGAGGGCAAGAGCGCTTGTAGATGGTGCAAGGCCTCATATAGAGACAAAGAATATTAAACCTACCACTATTGCCCTGGAAGAGGTTCTTCAGGGAAAGGTTGAGTTTCTCACGGGCAAGGAGGCGAGGATCGCACAGAAGGAATATAAGGAGACAAGAAGGACCAGGCTCAAAGGACCCATGAGCATCGAAGATAACCAGCTGGAGATCAAAAAGGATCTGAGTATCTATCTCGACGAATCCAAGGAGAAGACAAAAGATCAGGAAGAGACTGTATAGCCCGAAACGACATCTTATAAAGAGGTATCCTTATTGATCCTTGCGGACAAAAAGATCCTCCTTGGGGTAACAGGAAGCATAGCGGCATATAAGGCTATCCTGATCTTAAGACAGCTCAAGTCAGCAGGGGCTGATGTTACAGTTATGATGACGGCCTCGGCCAAGAAGTTTGTAACACCCCTTACCTTCAAGGTACTATCAAATAAGGAGGTCTATTCAGACCTTTTCAATCAGGAAGAGGGACTTCCTCATCTTTTCCTTCTGGAGGGTTGCGACCTTATCTTGATTGCACCGGCTACCGCCAACTTTATCAACAAGATGGCATCAGGTATTGCCGATGATCTCCTTTCAAGCCTCCTCCTTTCTGCGAGGGTACCGATCCTTGTAGCACCTGCCATGGATAGCGATATGTGGAAAAACCCGATTGTTCAGAAGGGTATATCTATCCTCAGAGAGACGGGCGTCAGGATTATAGAACCTGAATCAGGCCTGCTTGCCTCTGGAAAAGAGGGTGAAGGGAGGTTGGCAAGTGAGGATGGGATATTTGAAGAGGTCTGCCGCCGGCTCAACATAAAGAGAGATCTAGCCGGCAAGGTGATAATTGTAACTGCCGGCCCTACGAGGGAGCCGGTCGATCCAGTCAGGTTTCTCTCCAACAGGTCTTCGGGAAAGATGGGATATGCTGTTGCCATTGCTGCAAGGGACCGGGGTGCGAGGGTGATACTGATAAGCGGCATAACAACGCTCCCGAAACCGGAGAAGGTTGAGTTTATAAGTGCACCAACAACCTACGAAATGAGGGAGGCCGTTTTGAGGCATCTCCCTGAGGCATCTATACTGATCATGGCTGCGGCGGTTGCCGATTACAGGCCGAGAAAACCGAACCTAAAGAAGCTGAAGAAGTCCGGAAGTAGCTTAAGTATTGAGATGGAAGAGACAGAGGACATACTGGAGGAGATCGGCAAGAGAAATACAAAGACAATCCTTGTAGGTTTTGCCGCAGAGACCGACGACGTTATAAATAATGCTGTTATGAAGCTTAGAAAAAAGAACCTTGACCTTATTGTTGCCAATGACATTACCCTGGAAGGAGGAGGTTTTGAATCGGACACCAACATTGCTACTATCATCGACAGGGAAGGAAGGGTCCAGGAACTCCCTCTAATGCACAAGAGGGATCTTGCGCAGATAATCCTCGAAAGGGCAATGGAGATAAAGCATAGAGATCTGGCCAATACTTGACTTTTGGCCGGGCTCTGTTATTATTTATTACAGTTAACGCCTAAAAAAGGATAAAAAGGTTCATGAAAGACAATAAGAATGACCTCATCTCACCTGAGATAATAAAGCTGACAGAGAAGATGACGAAGGATCCTGCGTCAAAGCTTTTCTTACCTCTTGCTGAGGAGTACCGGACGTGCGGTATGCTTGATGAGGCCATTATCCTTCTTACCGAAGGACTGAAAAACCATCCAAATTTCTTAAGCGCAAGGGTATCCCTCGGAAAGATATATCTCCAGAAGGGGATGAATCCGGAGGCAAGGCAGGAATTTGAACAGGTAGTACAGTTTGCACCGGATAATCTCCTGGCGCAAAAGAAACTTGCAATAATCTACAGGGATGAAGGGGAGAGGGATAAGGCCCTTGATTCGTGCAGGAGGCTCCTCCTTTTAAACCCTAACGACGAGGAGATAAAGAAGATCCAGGCTGAACTTGAGGCAGAGGCTGAAAAGAAGGCCACTGCTGAATTCCACACCGAAGAGGTTCAACCAGTAATACCGCTTCCTGAGGTTGAAGAAAAAGGGGAGGAAGAAGAACCGTTCATTTTTAACCCCGAAAAAGAAAGTGCTGAGAAGACAGAGGAGAAGGAGGAAGAGGAAGAGGTCGATATCGACTCATCCCCTGTATACGAAATAAAGGACGAAGATCTCGACTTAAAAGAGATATTTTCCGTAGAGTCTCCTGTCTGGCCCAAGGCAGAAGAAAAGGAAGAAAAAGAGGAAGAGGACTCAATTTCTGACATATTTAAGACTATTCCGGATCAGGAAGAGAAGGGCGAAGAGATACCTGTATACGAGATCACAGATACGGACGAAGAGGTTCTGTTAGAAAATATCCTTGTTGGAAGGGAGAAGGTTGAGGAGACCCATATCCTTGAGGAAGAGATCCCTGTAAAGGAGGAGCAGATTGTCAAAGAGGCGTCTCCGGATTCAGATAAAGAAGGGCATTCCGTTGAGGAAGGGTCCTGGGTTGACCGTGAAGTAGACCAGAAAGATGAATCACTCAGCGAAGAAATAGCCTCAGAGTCGCTTGCAGAGCTCTATATAAGACAGGAACAGTTTGCAAAAGCTGCAGAGATCCTAAGCATCCTGTTAAGTAAGGACCCATCAAACGAGGCCCTAAGACAGAAGGCGGAAGATGCCGTTACTCTTAAGAACCTGATGGGCGGTGAGATGATACCTGGTGGGGATTATACCTTCAGGGAGGAGCCTGTAACGCCTGAGCCCGCAAGGTATGAGCCCGTGAGGTATGAGAATGACAAGAAAGGCAAGGATGTAACAGACGCTGAACTTGCCCGGCAGGTTACGGAAGGCCCGGATGTCCCCTGGAAGGAGATCTTGGAATCTGCTCCGCCAGAAGGTCAGGCAGAGGACACTAAGAAGGTCAAAAAGATAAAAAGATTGGAGCAGTGGCTGGAAAATATTAAAAGGAGTCATGATTAATGAGCTTTGAAGAGAGCCTTAGGAGGATATCAAACAATATTGAGGATTCGCTGGGAGTAGCAATGGTTGGAATGGATGGGATGGTTGTGGAGGAGCACAAGAAAGATCCTCTTTTGGATCTCCAGTCTCTTGGCGCTGAATATTGTGCCGTAATAAAAGACATTGAAAGGGTGTCCTCATCTCTAGGACTCGGGTCAGGCAGAGAGATATCTGTAATTACTGATAAGGCGATCATTATCTTAAAAAAGATAAATGAAGAATACTTCCTTTTGCTGGCGCTCGGATCAGAGGGAAATTTTGGCAAGGGCAGGTTCCTTTTGAAAAGGGAGATCGCCTTTTTAGAAAAAGAGCTGTAATATCATGAACTACTTGCCGGCTAAAAACTGCTTCCATAGGGCAGTTTTTAGTATTATAGGGGTATGAAAAGAAACAGAATCCTGATAATACATGGTCCCAACTTAAATCTCCTGGGGATAAGGGAGAAAGAGGTCTATGGCAGCATGTCAATTAATGAGCTAAATAATGAGATCAGAAGATTTGCCAAGGAGGAGGGGGTGGATATTGATATCCTCCAGTCTAATCATGAAGGAGAACTTGTCGATACGATACATGGGGCGAGAGGAAAGTTTGATGCCATAGTCATAAATCCTGCTGCATATACCCATACGAGCATTGCTATTAGGGATGCTATAGCATCGGTCGGTATTCCAACTATAGAGGTGCATCTCAGCAATATCTACAGCAGGGAACCCTTCCGGCATCACTCGTACATAGCCGAAGTAGCTGTAGGCCAGGTTTCGGGTTTTGGAACTGACAGCTACCTGCTTGGGATTAAAGGATCCCTGAACCATTTGGAAAGGCATAACAGATGAAGGTTCTTTATCTCGCACTATCAGGTCTCTATGTTCCTTATTCAATTGGCCAATAACAACTTTCTTAATGAAAAGAGGAAGAGTTGATATCAACAAACGAGATCAGGAACGGGGCTAAGATAGAAGTCGATGGAGAGCCATTTAGTATAGTAGAGTTTCAGCATGTAAAACCGGGCAAAGGCGGTGCATTTGTTAGGACAAAGTTGAAGAGCCTGAAGACAGGCAATGTCGTTGACAGGACATTCAGGTCAGGCGATAAGCTGGAAGAGCCTGCAATCGAAGAGATGGAGATGCAGTATCTTTACTCTTCCGAAGGTCAGTATTTCTTTATGGATACAAAAAGCTATGAACAGGTCTTTATCCTGCAGGAGCATCTTGGTGAGAGTAAAAACTTTTTAAAAGAGAATATGGTGGCCAAGATCATCTTTTATGAGGGCAAACCACTGAGCGTTGAACTCCCGATCTTTGTGGAGTTAAAGATCGTAAAAACCGACCCCGGAATCAGGGGGGATACGGCTACCGGTGGATCAAAGGTGGCAATGGTGGAGACCGGTGCAAATGTGAAGGTCCCGCTATACCTTGAGGAGGGCGCGGTAATCAAGGTGGACACGAGGAGCGGAGAATACGTGGAAAGGGTAAAGTAGATACCCACGGGCAGAGCCTGTGGGTCAACCCAGCGAGCAAAGCGAGCGTTGAGGGGGAGGCTCCATCCGGCTTTACCGGTGGAGGGGGCGACGCAAGCCCCTATAAATAGCAAAGGACCTGCAATGAATCTAAGTGAATTAAAGGAGTTGATAAAGCTGCTTAGGGACTCGGACATAGAGGAACTTGAGCTTGAGAAGTCGGGTTTCAGGGTGAGGTTAAAGAAGAAGGAGACATATTCGTATTCTCCTGCAAAGGAGAAGGATTTCATACCGGTTTACCGTCCTCAAGAGGCAGAGGAGAGTCCGGTTGCTGCCGGTGAGGAGAAGGATGGGAAAAAACTTGTCACGATTACATCGCCCATAGTGGGCACCTTTTACAGGGCCCCCTCGCCGGATGCCAGCCCTTATGCTGAAGTGGGGGACAGTGTAAAGAAGGGCCAGATCCTCTGCGTTGTAGAAGCCATGAAGCTTATGAATGAGATAGAGTCAGATGTTGACGGAAAGATCCAGGAAATACTTGCCGAAAATGCCCATCCTGTGGAGTATGGGGAACCGCTATTTTTAATTGAACCATTGATAGTTAATGATTGAGGGTTAAGGAATAATGGGAAATTATTATCCTTAATTCCATTCTTTTTTGGAGGCGGTTTATTGTTTAAAAAGATCCTGATAGCGAACAGGGGCGAGATAGCCTTAAGGATAATAAGGACATGCAAGGAGCTTGGAATAAAGACAGTAGCTGTTTATTCAAGCCCCGACGAGAACTCCCTTCACGTCAGGTTTGCTGACGAACATATATGCATTGGCCCCGCAGACAGCTCTTTAAGTTACAGGAATATCCCGAATATATTAAGCGCAGCGGAGATTACCGGCGTGGAGGCGATCCATCCTGGTTATGGATTTCTTGCCGAAAATGCCCACTTTGCCGAGGTGTGCGAGTCTGTGGGTATTAAGTTTATTGGTCCTTCTCCAGAGTCGATTTCCCTCATGGGGGATAAGGCAAAGGCCAGGGATGTGATGAAAAAGAAGGGAATACCGGTAATGCCTGGGTCTGAGGGTCTTGTTACAAAGGAGGATGAGGCCCTTGAGATTGCCGGTAAGATCGGCTATCCGGTAATCATCAAGGCATCTGCCGGAGGCGGTGGAAGGGGCATGAGGGTAGTAAATAAAGCGGAGGATCTGATTTCCGCCTATAATATTGCACAGGGCGAGGCAGCAGCGGCCTTCGGGGATGGCGGGGTTTATATAGAAAAATATTTCCTTGAACCAAGGCATATCGAGGTACAGATAATGGGGGATAATAAGGGTTACATCTTATACCTTGGGGAAAGGGATTGTTCAATTCAGAGGAGGCACCAGAAATTAATCGAAGAATCACCCTCACCTGTGATCGATGAGGTATTGAGGAGGGAGATGTGCAATATGGCTGTCGAGGTGGCAAGGGAGGCAAACTATAAGAATGCCGGCACAGTAGAGTTTCTCCTTGATAAAGATCACAACTTCTATTTTATGGAGATGAATACAAGGATCCAGGTAGAGTACCCGGTTACGGAGATGGTAACAGGCATAGATATGATCAGGGAGCAGATAAGGATTGCGGCCGGAAGGTCTTTGGAGCTTAGACAAAGGGATATTAAAATGAGGGGACACAGCATTGAGTGCAGGGTTAATGCAGAATGCCCCGAGACCTTTACGCCATGCCCTGGGACAATTACGACATACCATAGCCCCGGGGGACTTGGCGTCAGGGTAGATTCTGCGGCATACAATAATTATACCGTTCCGCCCTACTATGATTCTATGATTGCGAAGCTGATAGTATATGGGGATAACAGGGATGAAGCCATCTCCAGGATGAAGATGGCGCTTGACGAATATATCATTGAAGGGCTCAAGACCACCATACCGCTCTATAAGAAGATCTTTGCCGATCCAATTTTCCAGAAGGGGAAGTTTTCGACTAACTATCTGGAAAAATTTCTTGCCAATAATATCCCTTAATAAAATCCAGGAAGAATGAGACAGGATCAGAGACTCTATCTTATTGCAGATGGAGGTATTACAGACAGGAAAAGGTTGTTAGAAATAGTTGACGAGGCTATCTCTGCAGGAATAAAGTTGGTCCAGTACAGGGAAAAGTTACGCTCCCGCAGGGAAACATTTGAGTGCGCCGGACTACTGAGGACCCTGACCAGAGAGAGGGGGGCTGTCTTCATTATAAATGATTACCTGGATATAGCAATGGCAGTGGATGCAGACGGTCTTCATATAGGACTTGGTGACCTGCCCCTTCCCATTGCGAGGAAGATACTTGGCAGAGATAAGATAATAGGGGTATCTGCACATAACCTTCATGAAGCCAGAGAGGCAGAAAAGGGGAAGGCCGATTATATAGGGCTCGGACCCATTTTCGAGACAAAGACCAAGGAGACATTACCGCCTGCCGGGATAGAGATAATAAAAGAGGTAAAAAAGGAGATTAAAATACCGATCTTTGCCATAAGCGGTATCAACCGGACAAATCTTGATATAGTCTTGAAGGCAGGCGCATTTGGTGCCGCGATATCCTCTGCCATAATGAAGGCGGAGGATATAGGAAAAAGCGTAAAAGAGCTGCTCGATATAGTCGCCCTTTACAGCGACATACGGGAGCTATCTCCCGGATCACTTGCAACCTGAGATATTATGGAGAGATGTGAAGGATAAACCGATCATAGGGATAACAATAGGCGATCCCGCAGGGATAGGCCCTGAGATAGCAGCCAAAGTATTTATGCGTGATGAGATCTACCAGGTCTGTTCGCCTCTTATTATAGGCGACCTCTTGGTAATGGAGAATGCAGTCAGATCCTTTGCGCCGGGCCTTGAGATAAGCAGCATAGAGAAAGCGGAGGATGTGCGTTGCAAACTGGGAAAGATAGAAATCCTTGACCTTAAGAATGTTGATATATCAGTACTTAAGTCTGGTATGCCAAGCAGGATGTGCGGAATAGCCATGATGGAGTATATCAGCCTTGCTGCAAAGCTGGCTTTGGAGGGGAGGATCGATGCCATAACAACTGCCCCTATTAATAAGGAGGCTATTGCCCTGGCCGGGCTAAAATTCCCCGGACATACAGAGTTCCTTGCCGATATCTCGGGGGCAAAGTGTTTTGGCATGATGATGGTTGGAGGAAATCTCAAGATTATGCTGGTGACCATCCATGAGGCACTAAAGGATGTCCCATCACTGATAAACAGGGAAAGGGTACTAAGCGCCATAAGGCTCTCCCATAGGGCTGCAGTCGACTATTTTGGAATAACGAGGCCCCGGATCGGGATAGCAGGTCTTAACCCCCATGCCGGAGAAGGGGGTCTATTCGGACATGAGGAGAAAGAAGAGATCCTGCCTGCCGTAATTCAGGCGAGGGAGGAGGGCATAGATTCATCAGATCCTGTGCCGCCCGATACATTATTCCATAGGGCATATATTGGAGAATATGATATCATTATTGCCATGTATCATGATCAAGGTCTGATCCCCCTTAAGATGCTGGCCTTTGGCAGGGCCGTAAATGTTACAATAGGGCTTCCCTTTATCCGGACATCTGTAGATCACGGAACAGCATATGATATCGTCGGCAAGGGATTGGCAAGTCCGGAGAGCATTATGGAGGCTATCAGGCTTGCAGCAGAGATGGCGAAAAAAAGATCAGCAATAAGACCCGATAGATTTAAGCAGACATCCTGACTACATTTGTTGCCTGAGGGCCTTTTCCCCCAGATGTGACATCAAACTCCACTGTTTCCCCCTCTTTTAATGTCCTGAATCCTTCGCCCTGCACTGCGGAGAAATGGACAAAAACATCGTTGCCATCCTCAAGTGTTATAAAACCGAAACCCTTCCTGTCATTAAACCACTTAACTGTCCCAACACTTTTCATAAGATACCTCCATGAAGATATCGATAGGAAACAGATAAAGATGCTGGTTTTTTAACATAACCACATAGTATTGTCAAGGAGGGGTTGTGCCACATGTCGGTAGCATATGAAATGTCCGCCTCTTGTAGCAAGTGAAATGTCCGCTTGG
>CAYZUL010000007.1:0-58874 GCA_964481895.1 uncultured Nitrospirota bacterium
AGCGATAGACTTCGAATCTATAGGCCGCGGGTTCGATCCCTGCCAGGCGCGCCAGGAATCATCAATACTTTCAATAGGTTTACTGCTACCTATTCCACCTTTGGCATCTTCAAAAACATCGATTGTGCCTGGATTGTGCCTGGTTTTATGGAAGGAATCGAGCTTTCCGGCAGCTTCTAGGAGGTCTGATTCGTTCGTTATGTTATATCTATCAAAGATACTCCTTGTCTTATGGCCTGATATTCTCATTGCTACCCTTTCAGGTATCCCGGCCCTGACCATATTCCTTACAGCCGTCCTTCTGCAATCATGCAGGATCTTTCCTTCAAGCCCTATGATATTACAAGCCTTAACCCAAGACTTTCGGTAATCTCCGATAGGGGTAGGTTTCCCGGTCTCAGTTCTAAAACACACCAAAGGATAGTTATAAGCAAGCCCATCTCTAAGCCTCTTCCATGCCTCTAAGACACGGAAAAGGTCATCTGTCATATAGGCAATACGCCCCTCATTATTTTTTGTTGTCCCTGCCTTTAAAATGATCCTTCTATTCTCTAAATCGACTTGATCCCACTTAAGGGAAAGGATCTCACCACGCCTAAAGCCTGTATAATAGGCAATGGTGATAACCGGCTTAAGGAAATCAGGTAGGGCTCCCCGAAGAGAAAGGAACTCATCATGCTCAAAAAATCCAGTCCTTGCGTTATTTTCTTTCAGCATGGGGATATAAGGAACCCTCACAACCTTTGGCGGGGTCTGCTTTGCGCCTAAGTTCAGCATCCTCTTTAGGGCTGCAAGATGTCTATTAATTGAGGCATTGGAAAGACCTTCCTTCTGCCGGGCCAGGATATAGGCTTGAATAGTGGGAGTGGTGATATTAATTATAGGCATACCGCTAAGATATTCCGCCAGGTGTCTTACATACAGCTTGGCATTTGTAAGGGATTTTCTCTTGTTGATCTGATAATCATTTATAAAATCCTGGGCTAACTCATCAAACCTTATCCGCTCAATCCTAAGTCCTGCAAATGTGCCTGTCTTAACCTGGGCCTCACGGAGCTTTAAGATCTCCCTGGCCTTCTTTTCGTTATCTGTCTTAGAGGATTCACGGTAGGTCTTACATCCCCGATAATACTTAATCCAGAAGATTTTGCCTCTTTTGTATAAGCTCCCCATGATCTATCCCTCCTTTAAGGTTATGATAATCCCATCTTCTGCAAGCTGACCAGCTCGGACCTGGCGGCCTTAACTTGATGCTTAGTGTTCCGTAGGACAAAAAAATGGATTTCCCCTCCCTTGGGTAACTCATAAGACCACCCAGAGAGATATCACCTCTCTTTAAGGAGATCCTTGAAGAGGCACTTGCGCCGCAGGTATCAGGCCACCGATTTCCGCTAGACTATGGAATGCTGTGATCTGCTCTGGCGTCAGGCTGAATTCTGTATTGCATAGCCGCCCTCGCACTTTTTTTGCCTCCGTCAGATCAAGGAACTCTTGTTTTGTAAAATATTGTGTAATGTATTCAGCTACATGCCCTCCAGACAATACCTGTCCAGAATGCTTGGCGCCATGAAATTGTTTAAAGGGCTTGTCATCTAAAAGCCAGTTTATGTGATTACACTCGAGATAACGCCAACCCATGCTGCTTACACTCGATATCATAATAGCGATATCATTCGATCCTTTGTATATAATCGCATCCAATTCCAGGAATGTGGGGATGCCGGGCTGCATCCCGTCTCTTCCATGATTTTGCAGGATCATCCTTTTTAGAGAAAAAGTAGTTTCCCCTGTAAAATCGTCATATCTAACTTTGATAATACCGTTAGTTGTTGCCGGCTCTATACCCAACTTTCGTTGGCGCTGCTGCCGCTCCTGCTGCTGACCTTGTTCTAATAATTCGAAGAATGAGGCGCACCCCGTCAACACCAGAACCAATATCGATATTGCAATTACTTTTTTCATAGTTCCTACAATATGCTCCGTTTTATCCTGGCTGGCCTCGTGCCTGATTGCCCGGATATCGGATTTGTATATTTTATTTTAATCTTATGCCCTTCTTTTAATCCAACAACTGTGTTATATCTATCCTTAATGCCTTTTGTCAAAGGAAAAATCTAGGGATCGCATCGGCCCTCTAGTACCTCGTCCCCCTGGCTAAAACCTCCAGGGCGTCCTTTATAATTTGGAGGTCTCGATCTCCCTCAATCAAATGGCGGGAGCGAAGTAACCTGTCCTGCAGGGCGTCCAGCCCTCGGTTAAGATCCCTCATCAAGATTATTCTTTCCGTTTCTCCGGTTTTAGGGCTTGAGATACCACTTCGGAGATGTTTTAAATCTTCCTTCCAGCTTTCAATATCCCTTTTCTCTGTATCTTCAATCCCACTATTTTGAATCTTCATAAACCTCCTTACCTTAAGTTTGTTGCCTTACCGGCGCAGGGGTACCCCTGGCCGAACCGGTAAGGCTGGCATCGGCCCTGCCAGGGGCATTATCGGCCTTTCATGCGTTGTAAAACCTTTTTCCAATCTTTGAGATCTAATTTTTCTATGTACTCACAGGTTCCGTCTTCTTTGTGTATCATGGTAAATTTCCTGAATCCCCTCTTCATGCCTTCCAGCAACCCCTTCCTTGGATCATACCGGCGTCCTCTTGCTGTCTGCTGTTCCATGCTACACCCCTTTTAAAATTTGTTTTTTAATATCTTCCTCTTCCGCATTCAGTTCCGCTATCTTTGCCCGGATTTCAGAAAGATTTGAGTAGGTTTGTGGGCCGAAATAAGAATTGCGCCCTGATACCTCAGGGGTATTTCTTGTTTGTTCAATCTCCTCTGGTATTTGCTGCAATCTTGCCAACAGTTCAGGTCGTGCGCATTTTTTGAGTCGTCCTTTCAAAATATCGATCTGCCGTTGAAGCTCGAATGGCACAGCAAAAAGTTTATCTTGCAAGCTGCTTACCCTCCTGGATGCCTTGGTATATATTATTTCAGCATCTTTAGCTTCTTTTGAGGCAATGGCTATTTCTGCGGAAAGAGATACAATCACTTCCTTTTTTTCTGTCTGCTTCTGCGATAATTCCTTGGCCAGTGCCTGTCTGGCTTGCAGCTCCTCATCTGCTATCTTTTTTTCCGCCTCAGCCCAGGCCGGAATTCGCTTTAAGACTGCGATTGTTTTTTCAAATTGTTCCGCTATCACTGACATGTTTTCTCCTTTTCATCTAAAGTTATTTCCGGGTTAAGAACTTCTCAAGCGGGTCTGGTTCCTCCGGCCTTTTAAACTTCCCGCTTATATTTATGCCCAACTCCCCGGCGGTATGCCGATACTCTGTTAGATACTTCGTAAGTAAGACCGCCAGGGGATTTGATTTCAGGCCATCCTTGCTTTGAACTATCCAACCCTCTGTCCTCACGACCTTTGCGATTTTTGGAATTTCTGCGTGCAAATAGCAAAGATGAGCCAATACTCCCCTTAATGCCTGATTTAATATTCCGGCGTTAGCCAGGATAGGGATCAGCCTCTCCCATTCTTCTTTTGCCTCTAGAGAAAGCCAGTCAGGGCACTCCGGCACCCCTTCGGGCAGTAAAGGGGGATTATCCCTATCTGCCCGGGAAGTGCCATGCAAAACTTTGGAGTTCTGAGATTTTTTTCTTCGGCCTCTCATTTTTTGATCACCCCCTTACCTAAAAAATTCAATTTCGCCGATAAAAAAAGTAATCTGTGAACAACGATTTACGGGCATTTCTCACAAAGATCAAACCCGGCCCCCCTCCCATGAGATAAAGGTCCCCACAATCCCCTAAAGACAATGCCTTACCCATCCATTCTTACTTTATTCAAATCTATCCATGTATCGAGATCTTGCTTATCAAGTAGAGTCCTTCTGCCGAACCTGACAACCGACAACTTACCGGCCCAGATATATTCCCGGATAGACCAGACTGAGACAGAAAGGTAATTGGCCGCTTCTACCACTGACAGGAGCCTCTTTGCCGGGGTATCTATGGGGGTTACGGTTTTTATCTCAATTGCATTTTTCATTGAATACCATTAGTTCAAGTATCTAATGCGCCTTTGCTAAGCCTTGTCATTCCTTAATTCCCCGGCCTGTGTGCCCAAATTGTGCCCTTTTGCCATACATTATGACCATGTACTGCAAAATGCCATAAAAAGCTTTGATGGTAATTGATGGTTGACCACCCAGGATGATCTGGATGATTATTATGGGTGTCATGATTATATCCATCTACCTTCCCTATACCCTGCCGTCTTCCGGGTAGGAAGAAGGGGGGGTATATAAATATCTATCTTTCCCCATGGTTTTATATGCTTCTGATACCCACCCTTCTTCCATTCGGAGAAGGTGGGTATCTCTTATATAGGGGCCTCGCAGAATGAGTGTTTACGCCCATTTGGAGGGCCTTTCCATTCTGCGTTTCGCAGAATCGGATAAGTCATTGATTTTATTCCATTTTGCGAACTTTTCCATTCTGCGCACAGAATGGGATTTATTAGAATCGAAATTAATCATTCACGACCTCAAGGAAGGCTTTAGGAGGGTTGTTTCCTTCCCTTATCGATTTGATTATTCCCTGGGATTTAAGAATGTCTATCGCCTTTCTGAAAGAATATTCCGACCCTCTCCCAGATTCCTTGTATCTCTCCCAGATCTCATCTTTGGGGATCTTACCCCTGCCATCGGAATTGATAAGAGATTTTAGCCAGTCCACTGAATCATCCGTTTGAGGTTTAGCATGATATAAAAACTCCCCTTGAGCCCTTGAGACTATCAACGGATCTAAGGGAGGGCCATTCCTTAGGGTGAAGCTCAATTTAAGCCTTGGGGCCGGTCCCTGTTCGCCATAGGGCATTAAATTGAGGTTACTGTCAACCCTATCACCCCAGACGGAAGACCCCCGACCATAGTGAATCTCATCCCTGCCCTCGACACTCTTTCCCATATGGTGGACCACCAATAGCGCTGCCTGGGAAGATTCAACGATAGACAAGAGAAAATTCAAGAGCTTTCCCATGTCCTCTTGTTTATTTTCATCCCGGTTATGTAGCGGCCCGATAGGGTCAAGGATGATGACCATCGGCTTGATCTTCTCTACCATCTTGATTAATTCCTGTTCTCCGGGTTTTCGATCAAGCCTTAAATTTCCACGCACTGTTACAGGGAAGAAATTCTTAAGCGCAGCCTTAGTATCAAGGCCCTTCTCTTTTGCCTCAGCCAGAATCAAGCCTATCCTTTTCTGAAAAATCGCTTCTGACACCTCTGCGTTGATATATAAGATTTTTCCGTGCTGACCGATGGGAAGCTTCTCAGATATGAAACAGCCGCTCATTCCGGCCAACGATAATCCTAATTGTGTAGAAAACCAAGTCTTCCCCAACTTTGCCCGGCCTACAATGCTGATAAGACTGGCTGCCGATACCACCCCATCCCCTACCAGGGAGACAATAGGAGGGAAGGACCTCGCCATGAAGTGATCCAGGGATAGGATCGGTCTTTCCGTGGTCTCTGATAGTGTGGGCAATGCCCAAAAGGTTTCAGGGGAGTGGGTAAACAAAAAATCATCAAGACCTTGTTTTTTACCACCCTCCCCCGGTGGTATCCTGATAATTTCAACCTTTGCGCCACGCCTGGTTAATTCCTTTGCCAAGGCCTTTTCAGCCTCATGGACGTTAGGATTTGACTGTGCGTCTGAGTCGAATGCGATATAAATTTTCCTCCCCTTCCAGGATAAATAAGAAAAATCCGAGATAACCCCTTTTTTATCTTTCCAACACCATACCCCAGGAAGAGCAATTGCTTTAATATCATTCTGGACGGCAGCCAGCGCTTTCTTTTCGCCTTCTGTGATGACCAAGGGGATCTTGGTATCCTTTAAGACCGGGATGACCTCCTTGGGCACATAGAGCCTATTCCCACAATTTTTAGGGGATAAGTATTTTGCGGGCTTGCCGTCAAATAAAGGGGGAACATCCGGCTTGACCCGAAAATAGGCCGGGAAGCCGTTCAGGAGTGGATAAGGGATGACAAGCCCACCGCAGTTCAAATCCATGCTTAGGATACGGTTGATTTCGTCATACCCTCCGCAGTAACACCCGGAGGTCTTGATCGTATCCTCAGACAACCCGGAGGATTTGAGGTCTTTTGTGTGAGTTAGGCATATCATCAGCGCACCTGCAATCTAATTGCAATGCAGCCCTTCAGCGCTTTTATTTCATCTAAGAATTTTCGGGGCTCTAATTTCAGGGAACGGTTATAATACTCGTTGATTATATCGATGATCCGATCACGCCCTTCGAAAATAAACCAGGCCCTGCTTTCTGTCCCCTCCACGTCTTTAAGGGGAAATCCGTTATATTTAAGAACGGCTGCAATAACTAAATCACTTGTGCGGTATAATGAGCTTTCCGTGTCATGTCCTTTCAATTTTTTTTATCTCCCTACATATGTAAAAGGGGACAATAAGGGGTGCATGAGATATCTACTCCTTTTTGAAAAGTGCGTCCTCTATCCTTTTACTAAATTTGGCCAGCATCTCGTTCTCATGCTGTGAAATCTGACAAATGGCCTCGGGGACAAGCTCGCCCTTGTCTTTCCTGAAAACAACCAGGATTTTTGGTCTTATATCTTCCATCGTTTTATTCCCTCCTACATATGTAAAAGGGGACAATAAGGGGTGCATGAAATATCTCTAATCTTACTGGGAGTCCCATTTGTGATCTGTTTTTTATACATCACCTTTGTAATGATTCTCTTGAGTAGACATGATCCTGGTTTATAAAAGGCTCTACCTCTTGGCAAAGCTGTATACATGTACCCCACTCAGTGCACACCCCGCAGCCTTTTTTAAGATGTTCTATTTTGATCTCAATCTTTTTTAACGGAGTATCATCATTGATAATCAATTTTCTTCTGCTATAAATCCTTTTCTTAATTGTTTCCAGTTTTAAACCGGAGTCTCTAGATAATTGATTAAGGCTCTTTTTTAAAAACCGCCCCTGAAGAAGTTCTAAAGTCTTTTTTCCTTCTTTGACTCTGAAACGCTTGCTTGATCGTCTAAATTTCTTCTGTAATATGGTTTTGATTTGAGACAAAATAACCCGTTTTGGAGCGGGCATAATTCTAAAAGAGAGATACCCATCAACGTCAAAGTAATAGCCATCTTCAGGAAATACACTCACGACCGGGGTCTTTGGAGTAACCTTTTTTCTACTTCGAGGCAAAAGACCATAAACAGAAATCAAGATAATGTCTAAAGGAGCGGAAGAATCAATTTTAATGACAAAAGGATCTTTGGAATGTATCTTTGCAGGTTTAGTCTGATAATTATACTTTCTTTGAAGGTCTGCTAAAAAACCTCTTTGCGAGGCATTCCAGAAAAGATTATAAATCTCTCTGTGGATGTCTGTTTTTAGATGATGATTCGCTCCATCCTTGTCTTTTCGAGAACTTTCGAGAAGGGTGATATCTTTTTGAAAGGCGGGAGAGATTTTTTTAAGCTTGTCAAAGTAATCTCTTACCTCTTCAACCTGGTCCAAAGCCTGCTTTCTATTTCTTTTCATGTCTGCCACCTCCCTAGTGGTTCCTGATTTTATTTGAGGGAAGGCCGGTAGGAAGCCGGCTTTTCAGGGGCTACCCTATCCCTCAAACCAACCAAAAAAAAACGGAGGATGAAAGAAGGGCTTTCCCCCTTCCTTCATTTTCCTCCGTCTTTTACCGACACACTTGTCTAAGGCGTGTCAACTATTTTTAACTATACTAAAATATAGTATGCTAAGCAAGCAAAATTATTTACACGCATACCCTACCCATTTTGTGCCCAAAATGTGCCTACTTGTCCCCCTATTTGACCCTATTCCAGCCCACTCCACCCCATTGATAATGCTCATTTTTCGGGGTTTTTCGTAGTCTTCGAATCTATAGGCCGCGGGTTCGATCCCTGCCAGGCGCGCCAGAAAAAAACAGGGGGGGGAAGGGATGCTTTGAACAAGGCAGGAATAGTTGAAGATTATGGTAAAGATCTTATGGCCCAGCAGTTGGCTATTTGGTTTTAAAGTTTTAATACATTGAAAAATACCTAGAGCAAGAAAACCTTTTTTAAGCGTAAATGTCAAAACTCCATCTGACATTTACATGTAAATTATATCAGCATAATTAAACACAACCAATAACTCTATCTCATTATAATTGAAATAAGGTATAGTTAGTTCTCTTTTTTGCCTCTCTATGCCCAATTTAAACTGCTATCTCAAGTTCAATCTTGTCATACTCTACAACAGGCGCTGTCTTTCTAGCCTTCTTCTTCTTCTCGATTAATCCTATCTGTTCTAAATACTTCACATCATCAACCACATTCTTTATGTCCCTCTTTGCCATACGTGCGAGCTCGTTGATAGATTCAGGTTTTTTTGTCTTTATGATGTGCAATAGTTCAAGCCTCTTAGGTGTTACCGCCTTCCTGAACGCCTCAAGGCTCGTGAAATATACCCCTGTTTCTTTCTTCACCTTCTCACCCCGTTCAATGGCCTCCCCTGCATTGACAAATTCATCTAGCGCCGTTCTTAGGTCTTTAATGCCTATCTTTACTTTTCTAACTTTCATAACTCACCTCCCTTGTATTTTTCAATATCTTTGTAAAAGTCCCGCAATAACCTTATAAGACTGGTAAAGCGATAAGGCATTTCAGCGTTTCTTATATGCCTGTGGTCTCCTTTGCCCTCTGCATTGTCATAGCCTATAACCCTCTTGTCATTAACGATATAAGCCAGAGAGTATTTATAGCCATGCGACTTATCGCCTGTCGGTTCCGACAATTTCCACATCTTCATCTCGATTGTATTGCCTAGCTCATCCGTTACCTTCGTATGCCGGATCAGTTTAGCTTTCATAATGGTATGATATGCCAGTAAATAATTATTGTCAAGGAGTAAACAAAAGCCCCAAGACCATTAAGATCCGAGGATGTATATTTTTTGTATAGTAGACATTAATAAGCAGACATTATCAACCATTAAATCCTTATCACTTTTATCCTTTTTTGTAAATATAGACAAATAGTTGATAACAGGGGTGGCCTTGGTATGCTACCTGATAGTTAGCTTCGAATCTATAAGCCGCTGGTTCGATCCCTGCCAGGCGCGCCAGAAAAATCAATAACTAACCACATACCGCCTAACCCCTCATGCGGTAAAGCGGCTTGCTGAATATTGGGTCAAATGACCTATCCCATGGGATTTCACCCATGCCTTGCTATCTTTCTTTTTATATAATAAAACCCCACTCTGTAACTTAATCCTGACATTTCAAATAGATATAAAGTTTATAGAGATCTGCCTTTTCTTGGCATCCCGCTTGCATTCAACATATAGTCCAAAGGGTTTTTAACAGAACCAAATAACAGCTAAAAAAATGGAGGTAAGTAAGATGTTTAAGAGGATAATAATGGGAATAGTAACACTCGCAATAATGGGGATGATGGTATTACCAGAGGTTGCCCTGGCAAAGAGGGGCGCTGAACATCCAGTACCTGAACCTGAAACAGAGATAGAGAAATTAGGGTAATACCAATCCAATAGGATTCGATTTTGGAGGGAGCATCTAGTCTTCAATGCTCCCTCCACAGGAGGTAATTAAAATGTTAAAAAAAGGTTTCTTGGTATTAATAGGTCTCTTGCTGATAGGGCTAATGGCCCATTCCAGAGTTTCCCTGGCAAAGACATTTGGTTGCGTCTTTTACGATAACGATGCTATATGCATTAAATATGTGTAAGGGATGGGACTGTATTAAATTTCATTATTGATGGACATCTCCGCTAAGTAGTAAGTCTAAATACTTTCTGTAATCGCTCTCGTCTAAAAATAGATCCTGACGGTTATTTCCTCGCCGTCATCAGCCGCAGTGTTAGGCGTTGACTGGCCCGCCTCATAATAGACTTTCCATATCCGCTTCTGACTGAATCAACTGCTACCATCTACAGTAAAGACCATGGATTTACAAAAATAACACTTTAGTATAAAATGTGTTTTATTATTAAGGAGAAATTTCCCGTGCCGAATGAACTACCATCAGCCATAAGGGATAATCAGGGAAGAGGCAGGGTTGGAGATTTTCTCAAAGATAAAATCCTGGCTTTCAAAAAACCGCGACAAGGTAAAGTCGATGAAACAGCATGAAGAGCGCTAACTTGACAAATGCATATTATATGCATATACTATGAAAGTTTTCTGGGATACCAAAAAAGCTGCAGCTAATATACGCAAACATAGCGGAATAGAATTTTCTCATGATGCAACAGTACTTGACGATCCTATTAGGCAGGGTGCTGGTAGTAGTGTATGCTTACGCCGGAGATGAAGAAATAAGGTTAATTTCAGCCAGGAAGGCAAGCCCTAGGGAAAGGAGGTTCTATGAGGAAAAATAGAAAGATGCAGGAAGAATATGATTTCAGCAAAGGGAAAAGGGGTGCTGTAATCCCTCAGCAGGGCAAGACCAGGATCACTATTTGTATTGACACTGACATTCTGGAATGGTTTAGAGACGAAGCTGAACGTGAAGGACATGGTTATCAGACTGCTATAAACCAGGCATTACGCAACTATATAAAGCAGGACAAACGACCAATTCAGGACATCATTAGAGAAGCTGTCCGTCAGGAGCTAATAACAGTCAGAAAGGCGGGCTAATGGCTCATTCCAGTGATGCGCTGGCAAAGAGATTTGGTTGCGTCTTTTATGATAACAATGCTATCTGTATCAAATATGTATAAGGGATGGGGCTGAGTTAATCTTCATTATTGAAACACACCAAGCAACCGTTTTATCAATCAAATAAAACCTTTACAAATTATATTTTCCAAGTATAATATTCAAGCAGATTTAGTTCGGGGGAATAAAAGTAAAAATCAGGCACGATTAGGTGGCAGCCGCACACATGACCGACACCTTCAAAGACATTGAGAAGCTCGAAGCTGACCTCTGGGAGGCCGCAGATAACCTCCGCGCCAACTCCAAGCTCACATCCAGCGACTACTTCATGCCGGTGCTGGGAGTGATCTTCCTGCGCCACGCGGCGAACCGCTTCAAGGCGGCGCACCGACAGATCGAGTCGGACCAGACCAGCGGCAAGATGCCTAAGCGCAAGGTACTTCCGGCCGACTACATCGCGCGCCGTTCTCTTTATCTGCCTGAAAAAGCCCGCTACGACTGGATCATGCAGCAGGCCGCCGTAAGCGGTGCCGACCTGCCTCGCCTCATTACCGAGGCCATGACCGCCATCGAGACCGATTTCGAACCACTTCTGGGCGTCCTGCCGAAGAACTACGGCATCTTCGAGACCAAGGTGCTCGAAGACCTGATGCGCCTGTTCAACAGTGAGCAGATCAAGACCGCCACGGGGGATGTCTTTGGCCGCATCTACGAGTACTTCCTTGCAAAGTTTTCGATCCAGAAGGCGCACGACAACGGCGAGTTCTTCACGCCGTCCTCGCTCGTGCAGACCATTGTTAACGTCATAGAGCCCGACCACGGCACCGTATTCGACCCGGCCTGCGGCTCCGGCGGGATGTTCGTACAATCGAGCCATTTCATCGAACATGAGGGCGGAGACACTGCAAAGAAAGTGGTCTTCTACGGCCAGGAGAAGAACCGGGACACCATCCGCATCGCGAAGATGAACCTCGCGGTGCACGGGCTGGAGGGGAAGATCGCTGAGGCCATCACCTACTACCAGGACGAGCACACGCTGGTCGGGAAGTGCGACTTCGTGATGGCCAATCCGCCCTTTAACGTAGACCTCGTCGACGCCGAGCGCATCAAGGGCGACCCGCGCCTGCCCTTCGGCCTGCCAGGGGTAAACAAGCAGAAGAAGGTCGGCAACGGCAACTACCTCTGGATCTCCTACTTCTGGAGCTACTTAAACGAGAAGGGCCGCGCCGGCTTCGTCATGTCCTCACAGGCCTCAAGCGCCGGACACGGCGAGAAGGAGGTGCGCCGGAAGATCGTTGAGATGGGCGACGTAGACGTGATGATCTCTATTCGCTCCAATTTCTTCTACACCCGCACCGTCCCCTGCGAGCTGTGGTTTTTCGACCGTGCCAAGGACTCTCTTCCCTCGCCCCTATTGGGGGAGAGGGCTAGGGTGAGGGGACCGGACACCGTCCTGATGCTCGACGCGCGCAACGTCTTCCGCAAGGTCACGCGCAAGATCTACGACTTCTCGCCCGAGCAGATGCACAACCTTGCAGCGATCGTCTGGCTCTATCGCGGACAGCAGCAGCGCTTCCTAGTGTTAGTGAGGGACTATATCGGCTCTATCTGCACTGAGAGCGCGGCAATTCCGGAGAAACTTGACGCTTTTGAAGCCCTGCTCACTGATTTACTCGAGCGATTTGAAGGCTTGAAACCTGTTGTGGAAAAGCACAAGGAACTCGATTCAGAAAAGAAGAGGGCTCTTCTGGGTTCAATTGCTGAACTTGACGAAGCCGTGGAGTATTACGAAACAGATCGTGCTCATTTACAGCTTGCGCTCGCTGGATTTCAAAAGACATATGCGGCGACGCTGCCAGAAACTAATGACAAGCAACATACAGCCCGGAAAACATTCGATCCATTAGCCGAGGCGATCCGCGGCCTCGTCAAGCAGGTGGACCTGCTCTACAAGCTGGTGGCGCGGGTGGCAGACATGGGCGCCGAGCTGGCGGCTGACGACAAGATCTCAGCAGCCTACGACCGCCGCGCCACAGGCCGACAGGTCAAGCAGCTAGACGAGGAGCGCAAGGTTTCTGTCGACCAGTTGAAGCACGCCGTCTACTTCCACCGGCAGGTCGCGTGGCTGCAGGACCGTTTTCCGAAGGCCATGCTGCAGGCTGTACCGGGACTGGTTAAGCTGGTCGACCGCAAGGAGATCGAGGCCGCCGACTGGAGCCTCACCCCCGGCCGCTTTGTAGGCGTTGCCCCGCCGGAGGAGGACGAGGACTTCGACTTCGAACAGACCCTGCGCGACATCCTCACCGAGCTGGCCGACCTCAACAAGGAAGCGGTGGTACTGGCGGCAAAGATTCAGGAGAGTTTCGAGGATTTGGGAATATGACTTGGCCCACCACAAAAATGGGCGAGTACTTCCGAGTGAAGCATGGCTATGCTTTCAAGGGAGAATATTTCGATTCCGAGGGGCCGCATATCTTGCTCACCCCGGGGAGCTTCTACGAGGAAGGTGGCTATCGCGACCAGGGGGAGAAGACGAAGTTCTACACTGGTGACGTTCCTGATGGCTATATCCTTGACGAAGGCGACTTGCTCGTCGCGATGACAGAACAGACCCCTGGGTTACTCGGGAGTTCTGCTTGGATTCCTGAGAGTGGGCGCCTCTTACACAACCAGCGTCTTGGCCGGATCGTTGATCTCGACGAACGCCACCTGAACAAACAATTCCTGTACTACCTATTCAACACGAAGGAAGTGCGGGACCAGATTTCCGCGACTGCCACCGGCGGCAAAGTGCGCCACACCGCGCCCGAGCGTATCGCGCAAGTGATGTTTCGTGTGCCTCCACTCGATACGCAACAGAGCATCGCAGCTGCGCTCTCCGCCTACGACGACCTGATCGAGAACAACCGGCGGCGAATGGCGCTTTTGGAGGAGTCGGCGCGGCAGCTCTACCGCGAGTGGTTTGTCCGCCTCCGCTTCCCAGGCCACGAGCACACCCGCATCACCGACGGTGTGCCGGAGGGGTGGGAGAGGATCTACCTCGGCGGCACCGTTAACACGCAGTACGGCTTCACCGAGACCGCGACCGACGAACCAGTAGGACCGAAGTTCCTGCGCGGAACGGACATCAACAAGACCCCCTTCATCGACTGGTCTACTGTCCCGTACTGTCCGATCGACGAGATCCTTCAGCGCAAGTACCAGCTACGCGTCGGCGACATTGTGATCATCAGAATGGCCGATCCCGGTAAGGTCGCGATTGTCGAGCGCGATATCGATGCTGTCTTTGCCTCTTACTTGATTCGTCTGCTTCCCAGCGATCCCAGACTGACGCCGTACTACTTGTTCTATGTCCTATCGGACGATGCGTACCAAGGCTTTATCTCAGGCGTCAGCACTGGTTCAACGCGCAAGACTGCCAGCGCACCGCTGCTTGTTGATTTCCACCTGCTGCTTCCACCGCAGACGCTTCTCCGGACGTTTGAAGATTCAGTTCGACCCCTGCGCCAGCAGATCACTACTCTGCTCATTCAGAATGAGAAGCTCCGCGCCGCCCGCGACTTGCTGCTGCCGAAACTGATGAGCGGAGAGATTGCGGTATAAGCGGGAATAGGATATTATAGGCTATGCTTTTCGACCGTCAAAAACGCCTGCTAGCATTGGTGGATGCGCTTGGTGGGAGTGTGCGCAATCTGGACTTCCAGAAGCTGTTGTTTCTCTACTGTCAGGAGGCCGAAGAAACACCTACCTATGAGTTTATTCCCTATCGGTTCGGTGGCTTCTCGTTCACGTCCTACGCGGATAAGCGGCGGTTGATCGAGCGGCTGCTCCTGGCGGACGATGAGCACGCGTGGACTTTAACAACGGCTGGTAAGGCGGAAGCGGAGGCGGCCACGCCAACGCGTGTTCGCATGGATCAGATTGCACGCCGCCATACCCACTTGCATGGGGACGCGCTTGTGGCAGAGACGTATCGGCGGTATCCATACTATGCTATTCGCAGCGAAATTGCGGACCGGGTACTCGCTGGAGACACAATATCACTGAAGGCAATTGCGGCGGCCCGGCCAGTTTCCAAGGGACTGGGTTTGTGTACGATCGGTTACGAAGGGCGTAGCTTGGAGGGTTATTTGAACCGGCTGATTCAGGATGGGGTTACGCTGCTGTGCGATGTGCGGCGGAATCCGCTGAGCCGAAAGTACGGCTTCTCCAAGGGTACACTGAGCAAGGCGTGCGAGGGCGTAGGTATTCGCTATGAGCACCTGCCGGAATTGGGCATCGACTCTGCACGACGGAACGGGTTGGAGACGCAGGCCGACTACGACGCGTTGTTCGCCGAATATGAGCGAGAGAGACTGCCGAAGGAGTCCGTGGCGTTGGCAACAATCGAGCGGTGGATATTGCAAGATTGGCAGCGAGTCGCGCTGACCTGCTTTGAATCAAAGGCATACCAATGCCATCGACGTTGCGTCGCCGAGGCGCTTGAGCGGATGTCGGGAAGGACGTTGGAGCCCACACACTTGTAGAGGGGCCCTATGGCCATTGAGCGTGTGCTCATCACGGTTAAAACCTATCCAACACTATCGCAGAAATATGGGGAGACGGTCTGCACGGCTGGCGTGCGCGAGGACGGCTCATGGTTGCGGATTTACCCAGTGCCTTTCCGCCGACTGGACGAAGCGGAGCAATATCGAAAGTTTGACTGGCTGGAATGCGATTTAGCCAAGAACCCCGGTGATCCACGGCCGGAGTCGTTTCGTCCGGCCGACGTGAAACAGTTGTTCGCCGTGAGCCACATGGATACAAACAACAACTGGCGGGAGCGGCGGCGATTATTGCTGCAAACCTCAAGGGTCTACACGCAAATCCAGATCCTGATTGACGGGGCCAAGGCCAATACTTTGTCGCTTGCCGTTTTCAAGCCAGCAAAGATCAAAGATTTTGTTTGGGAAGCAGAAGAGCGCGAGTGGGACTTGGCCAAGGTGGTGGAGATGCAAAACAGCACGCAGCAGGGAGAGTTATTCGCAGAAGAAAGCTGGCGGCAAACGTTCAAATTGATTCCAAAACTGCCATATAGCTTCTCCTACCGGTTCGAGGACGACGCCGGTAAAGTGAGCAAAATGCAGGTACTGGATTGGGAGGCCGGTGCGCTGTTTTGGAATTGCCTCCGGAGATGCAACGGTTACGAGAAAGCGGCGTTGCAAAAGATGCGGGCCAAGTATCTGGATGAGTTCGGCCAGCTCGACTTGCATTTTTTCTTGGGCACGACACAGAAGTTTCATTTTCGCGCACCAAATCCTTGGGTAATTATCGGCGTGTTCCCGATTCCCCACGAACGACAGCTAGACATGCTTGAGCCGTGCAAATGATCACTGACATCAACAGCGAAGACAGACTGGTTCAGCAGACCTTCGCCGAGCATCTCGAAAAGGTGCTCGGTTGGGAGAGCATCTACGCATACAACGCAGAGACCTTCGGGTCTACAGGCACGCTGGGGCGCGCCTCAGAGCGCGAGGTGGTGCTGGTGCGCGACCTGCGCGCAGCACTGGCGAGGCTTAATCCTGATTTGACGGAATCAGCTCGGGAAAAGGCCATCGAGAAGCTTACGCGCGTGGACTTCGCCCGCTCGCTGGTGCAGCACAACCGCGAGATCTACGGCTTTATCCGAGGCGGCGTGCCAGTGGATTGGCGCAACGCGAAAGGTGAGACGTGCCACGCGCTGGCACGGGTGATCGATTTTCGTAACGGCACGGGCCCTGACAGCAAGCCAAACAACCGCTTCCTCGCCGTGCGCGAGCTGAAGGTGCAGGGCATCAGGGCACCACATTACAACCGTCGTGCCGACCTGGTATGTTTTGTCAACGGGCTACCACTGGTCTTCATCGAGCTTAAGGCGGTCTATCGAAACATCCGCGCCGGTTTCGACGACAACCTGACCGACTACCTCTCCGAGCACAGCATCGCCCACACCTTCCATCACAACGCCTTCCTGGTGGTGAGCAATGGCGATGCAGCCCGCTACGGCTCGATCACCAGCAATTGGGAGCACTTCGTTGAGTGGAAGCGCAACACGGAGCAGGATAAGGGACGGGTGAACGCCGAGGCACTCCTGGACGGCATGCTGACCAAGGAACGGCTGCTCGACCTGGTCGAGAACTTCATCCTGTTCGACGACAGCAGGGCTGGCGGCACGCGTAAGATCGTGGCGCGCAACCATCAGGTGCTGGGCGTGAACAATGCGGTTGCCTCCGTGCAGCGACAGGAGGAGTTGAAACGAGAATATCCGCCCGATCACCGCCTGTTTGTTCGCGAGCATTCTTTGGCCGCAGAAGAAGCACCCCCTCTGTACCTCATTGAGTCAAGTGACAGCGGAGGTGCGGTACTACCTCTCATTGAGCGATCCCATCCTGATCTCGGTCGGTTGGGCGTATTTTGGCACACGCAGGGCAGCGGCAAGTCTTACTCCATGGCGTTCTTTGCCGAGAAGGTACGTCGTGTCGTCCCCGGGAACTTCACCTTCCTTGTGATGACCGACCGGGATGACCTGGACGACCAGATCTGGCGCACGTTCATCGGCTGCGGCGTCACGGATGAGAAGACCCCGCGCGCCGGCTCCGGCAAGGAGTTGCAGGAGATCCTGCGCGGGAATCACCGCTTTGTCTTCAGTTTGATTCATAAGTTCAACCAGCCGGTGACAGAGCCCTACAGCGAGCGCGACGACATAATCGTGATCTCGGACGAGGCGCACCGGACACAGGCCGGAAGATTCGCGCGCAACATGCGTCTCGCTCTGCCCAACGCCTCCTTCATCGGGTTCACGGGTACGCCACTGTTCAAGCATGACGAGTTGACCCGGCGTATCTTCGGCAACTACATCTCGCGCTACGACTTCAAGCGCTCGGAAGAGGACCAGTCCACGGTCAAGCTGGTCTACGAGAACCGAGGTGAGAAGCTGGGCATCGCCCGGCTCGACCTGAATGACCGGATCGCCGAGGCGGTCGAGAAGGCCGACCTGGACCCGGACCAGACCGCGCTACTGGAGATGCTCCTCGGCAAAGACTATGAAGTGATCACAGCCGACGATCGCCTCGACAAGCTGGCCGCCGACTTTGTCGAGCATTGTTCGACGCGCTGGGAGACCGGCAAGTCGATGCTCGTGTGCATCGACAAGATCACCTGCGCGCGGATGTTCCAACGCATCGAGCCGCGCTGGCAGGCCAAGCTCAGCCAGGTTAAGGCGATGATTCCCGTCAGGGAAGTAGATCTGGCCAAGGCCACTGACCCAGACGTCCAGGAGCGCCTTGCCACGGAGATCGCATCCCTGCGCGGTCAGGCGCAGTGGATGGAGGGCACCATCATCGAAATCATCATCAGCGAGGCACAGAACGAGGTCCGTGACTTCCAGAAGTGGGGCTTCGACATCATCCCGCACCGGATAGTGATGAAGGGCGGCTTCCATACGCCCGACGGCAAGCGGGTGCCAGTGGAGGACGCCTTCAAGGACCCGCAGCATCCCTTCCGCATTGCCATCATTTGCGCTATGTGGCTGACGGGATTCGATGTGGAGTGCCTGGCGACGCTCTATATTGACAAGCCGATGAAGGCCCATAACCTGATGCAGGCCATTGCCCGCGCAAACCGTGTGTACCCTGGCAAGGACTGCGGCGTCATCGTCGACTACAACGGGATGCTCAAGAGCCTGCGCGAGGCGCTGGCTCAGTACGCCCTCAGCGACGAAGATGGAGGCGACGGCAGCGGCATCGTTGCCCCGATCGAGGAGCTCGTGGCGGCCCTGCTCCAGGCCATCGAGGCGGCGGAAATGCACCTGCTGGGGCTGGGCTTCAATGCGGGCCGACTGCGGGGTACGACCGGATTCGATCGCATCGAAGCTTTGCGGGATGCCGTGGACGCCCTCTACACTTCGGACGAGGCCAAGCGCCGTTTTGAGATCATTGCGCGCCAGGTGTTCATCCGCTTCAAGGCGCTGCTGATGGAGCCTAGCGCCCTCGCATACGCGGAGCGCCACGACAACATCGAGGCCATTTATAAGAAGCTCCAGGAGAAGCGCGACACAGCGGACGTGACAGAGGTGCTCAAGGCGCTGCACAGAATCGTCAACGAGGCGATCCGCGCGGCCGCAACCGGAAACGACCACGCGGAGGGGCTCAAGGTTGACCTGAGCCAGATCGACTTCGCGAAGCTGCGGGACGAGTTCAAAAGCAAGGTTCGCCGGAAGCACGCTGCCTTGCAGGACATCCGGGATCTGGTCGAGAAGAAGCTGGCTCAGATGCTGGCCAACAACCCGATGCGGATGGACTACTACAAGAAGTACCAGGAGATCATCGCGGACTACAACCGAGAAAAGGATCGGGTGACGGTCGAGGAGACGTTCGCAAAGCTGATCGACTTGGCAAACAGCCTGGATGCCGAGCAGAGACGTGCTTCTGAAGAAGGACTGAGTGAAGACGAGCTAGCCATGTTCGACCTGCTCTTCAGGGAGAGCATCAGCAAGACTGACCGGGAAAGGCTGAAGCAGGCCAGCAAGAGACTGCTCGCTTCTCTCCAGGAGATTCTCAAACCAATGCCGGCTTGGACACAAAACACCACCACGCAAGCCCAGGTGAAGATGTTCATTTTGGATAACCTCTGGCGAAACCTGCCCCGTCCGCCTTTTACCGACCAAGAGGCAGAGGCTGTAGCCACCCGAGTTTATGACTATGTCTGGCAACGTAGCGCAAGCAGGGACTTCTCTGTGACCGCCTAGTTCACTGCAAGGCCGTGTCAGAGTGATAAGTAAGGATCGCGTCTACCCATTTCCCAATCTTAATCTCTTCCTTACCTGCTGAATTGATCACCCCCTGCCCAAACCTTACCCCCTGCGGAAATGGCGTTTTATGATGCCCCTCGATCGGATTTTATGCATTCGGGTGAAATATTTCTAGGTGAGTTTACCCTTGGAGATACATCATAAACCGCAATTGGACTGCGAAATTTTCTGAACTAAGAATACATTGAATGGCAGTAAAAAAAGAAGGCTCGCTTGCAATGTGCTTAGAGTAGTGTAAAATATGAGGGTGGCGTATGATTACATAAAAGATCATGATCCTAAAAAAGGAGTAGTGAACATGTTCAAAAGAAAGGTATTTCAAGTAGCATTGCTCGTGGTATTTCTTGTTGGAAGCACAATCGTGGTGCAAGCTGCGCCTCCCGAGCCGATCGGACCAGTGGAAGTATCTGATGCGGTTTATTCGGATGTGTCAGGACCGATAAGTGATTTGTCAGGTGTAGCACCAGCCGCACCCGACGAAAAAGAGAAAAAGGAAAAACCCATATACCGCCTGCCTAATATGGGCAATGCGCTCCACCAGATAGATGGCGCTGAGCAGACGACCGCCGGACCATTCACTGCAACAACCCCTGACTTGAACTTTCCTGGTGTTGGACAGGGTGATTATGGATTCACCGATCAATTTGCTCCTCCCGATACTGTCGGCGCGGTTGGAGCAACCCAATATGTGCAATGGGTCAACGATCATTTTGCAGTATTTGATAAGGTCACCGGCGCAATTATCTTAGGTCCGATCCCGGGTAACACTCCCTGGGTTGGATTTGGCGGTGGATGCGAGTTCAATAATGATGGTGATCCGATCGTTCAATATGACAAGATTGCCAACCGCTGGATTTTGACACAGTTCTCTGTCTCCACCACTCCTTATCTTCAGTGCGTTGCTGTTTCACAAACATCCGATGCGACCGGCGCTTACAATCGCTATGCCTTTAGCTATGGCAACACGCAATTCAACGATTATCCCAAACTGGGCGTGTGGCCGGATGGGTATTACATCAGCTATAACATCTTCAACAACGCCCAGACCTTCGCCGGAAGCAAAGTTTGTGGCTTTGATCGCACCGCGATGTTGGACGGTAAGCCGGCCATCCAACAATGTTTCCAACTTAGCACCAGCTTCGGCGGCTTGCTTCCTTCTGATCTCGATGGCGCAAGCTCAACGCTTGGCGGTCCAGATAGCACATCTGGCACCGGTCTGCCCCCAACCGGCACTCCTAACTTCTTCATGAGCTTCGGAGCCAACTCGCTCAATCTGTGGAAGTTCCATGTTGATTTTGCGACCCCGGCAAATTCAACCTTTACAGGCCCAATCAATATTCCAGTGGCCGCATTCAATGCAGCCTGCTCGGGCGGTGGATCTTGCATCCCACAGCCAGGCACTTCAAACAAATTGGATTCTCTCGCTGACCGCTTGATGTACCGTCTGTCATACCGCAACCGTCTTGGGTTTGAATCGCTTTTAGTCAACCATTCTGTTTCCGTGGGCACCAACAAGAAAAACCGGATCACGAGTGTCCGCTGGTATGAGGTTGATGTCAGCACTACCAACGCAACGCCTGCTGTTTACCAGCAAGGCACGCTCAGCACAAGTGATGGAATTCATCGTTGGATGGGCAGCATTGCAAGCGATAAACAAGGCAACATTGCACTCGGTTACAGCGCCTCAAGCGGGGCCGTCAAGCCAAGCATTCGCTACACTGGGCGCCTTGTAGTAGATCCTCTCAACTCAATGCAGGCTGAGAGTATCATCAAGGCTGGCGGCGGATCTCAATTTTGGAACCTGCACCGCTGGGGCGATTACAGCGCAATGACTGTTGACCCGGTTGATGACTGTACATTCTGGTTCACCACGGAATACTTGAAAGAGAACGGCTCCTTCAACTGGAGTACCCAAATCGCTTCCTTCAAGTTCCCGGCTTGCAATTAGCGGTTTCAATTAAACTACTTTATTGTAAATTGGAAAGTAATTTACGACTATTTTTGACTCAGATCTCTATTTTTCTGCTCTATCAAAATATTTCTTTTGAGTTCCCAAATTCTTAATTTAAATGCCTGAACAAATTTATAATATCATACGTAAAGCACAGTCACTCAGGAATAAGTACATAAATTTTACCGCTACAAATGCATATAGGCTGGTAAATTCTTATGGAGATGATTTGCCTGAGATAACCATAGACGTTTACGACAAGAACCTGCTTGTGCAGTATTTTAAGCGCTATGAAACTCTTGTTAAAGAGGAAATATACAGCGTTTTAATAGAACTTTTACAACCAGAAAGTATTACTGAAAAGATACGTCTGAAAGGTGAAAACGTCCGGACTAATTTAATATCTGGCAAAGAAATCCCAAATGATTTTGTAGTTATTGAAAATGGGATAAAGTTCAGCATATCCTTTTCTGAAGGCGGAGGGACAGGGCTATATCTCGATCAGCGCGATAATAGGAAGAAGGTGCAGTGCGTTGCCGCAGGGAAAGAAGTGTTAAATTGTTTTTGTTACACGACATCTTTTTCAATGTATGCAAACGCCGGAGGTGCAGTAAAGACTGTAAACGTGGATTTATCAAAGAAGGCAATTGAATGGGGCAAAAAAAATTTCTCGCTCAATCAAATAGACGTAAACAATCACGAGTTTATTGTTGGCGACGTATGGGAGTGGGTTAGAAGGTTTAAAAAGAGGGGACGGGCGTTTGATTTAATTATTTTTGATCCTCCAAGTTTCTCTACCAGCAAGGAAAATACGTTTACAGTAGAGAAAGATTTCCCTGAGATTATCGGACTGGGATTAAATATTTTGCGGGATAATGGAATACTTATTTTTTCCACGAATATAGCAAAAATGAGTTTCTCTGATTTTTTTAGGACACTATCTAAAGTGAATAATTTTACAAGTAGGAAATATAAGATTCTTGACGTTTCTTCTCAAGGGCTTGACTTCCCTGCAAATTGTATTTCCTCAATAGAGCCGTACCTTAAGTTTGTTATGTTGTCTTGTTAATATAGTCAGAACTTTCGGAGAAGAGCTGCAAATGAATCCTATCCGCCTGTATGGCTGTCTTTTTTTGCGTTTCTTTCTAATTAGATACCCTATAAGAATGGATGCCCTCGAAAACTCTATACCACATCTATCTATACGATAAAGAAGAACAAATCACAATCTTTACCCAGGGTCATAACCAGGTAAAGAATGGTGAGAGGGGGGGCAAGATAAAAAGAATCGGGCGATTATGAGGACTCCGCCATATGTGTCCTTTATGACATTACTGTGTCTTTTTTGACACTATATTTACATCCTTCAACGTAACTTTTTTCATATATTTCAAGGTATTCGGTCATGGCATAATAGTTGCGTAAAGAATTGTTTAGTAGATTTAACAGAAAGGATAAGAAATGGCTGGTTTTTATGTGGTGCTGGGCGGAATAATTCTTATAGTATTGTGCGGGGTAGTCGTGGGTGATAAAAGGAAGCCTAAAAAAGTAAGAACGGAATAGGCGCTTAACTCATAAAAAGGGGGCCGAGTTTCTTGCCCTACCCCTTGGCTTTGCCATACTATTTGAGATTTAACCTTCTAGCAATCTTCTAACAAAACATCCAAAAAACACCCCTGAGCAGCAAATACGGAGGTCAGAGGGTCAAATCCTCTCCCCGCAACCAATAAATAAAAGACATAGCAAAGCTTAATTTGCAAATGTCAATACTTCATCTGACAAACAATGTCTTAATCCTTACTATGGAGCTACCAATTGAATCAGATAAAATCTTAGGTCTTGACGCACTTTGATGCCTGGGCTATCCTATTTCAATGACAGTCCCTTCTATCATTTACGGAACCGCCTGGAAGGAAGACGCCACGACAGGGCTTGTCAAAAAAGCGGTGATCGCGGGCTTTCGCGGCATCGACACCGCTAACCAGAAAAAACATTATCGCGAGGATTATGTAGGCGATGCGCTCCTGGAACTCAAGGGCCTGGGGATTAGCCGCGCAGATTTATTTTTGCAGAGCAAGTACACCTATCAAGATGGACAGGACCACCGCCTGCCCTATGATCCGGATGCCGATTTTGGCACTCAGGTGCGGTCCTCCTTCGCAGGTACACTTTTAAATCTCCACACCGATTATCTCGATTCCTATCTACTCCATGGTCCAAGCTCCTCAGTTGGTATATCGGACGCGGACTGGGAGGCGTGGAGCGCAATGGAAATCCTGTATGAGTCGGGTCAAGCGAGAATGATCGGGGTGAGCAACGCGAGTCTAAATCAGGTACGCGAGCTCTGTGATAAGGCCAGGATCAAACCGATGACGGTTCAAAATCGCTGTTACGCGGTCCGCGGCTGGGATATGGCAGTGCGCGAGTACTGCCTGGCCCACAAGATCGTATACCAGGGATTCTCCTTATTGACCGCCAACCCCCAGGTGGTGGGCAATCCACTGGTTTCAGCCATAGCCCGCCGCTTGCAGGCCACGGCTGCGCAAGTAGTACTCCGTTTTGCTGTGCAGATCGGGATTCTTCCGCTGACCGGCACAACAGATCCCCAGCACATGAAAGACGACCTTGAGATATTCAATATCGAGTTATCCGCCGACGATGTGAGCGCAATTTACTCGATCGTGTAGCATATTTCCGCAAACCGCCCGGATGCGGAGACACATAGGGTCAGTGGGTATTGGGGTCACTTTACTTTACAGCAGTCTATCTTGGGCAAAACATAAAACTTAAGCTGCTTATAGAAAGGATATTCCTGGTATCAAAGAAGTTCTTTGGAGTCCCCAGCTTTTTTCAATTATGCAATATCAGATGGCATCTTTAATCTGCTTTATCCTGATAAGACTGCTCTAAAGGTATTAAACCAAATAGTCTTGATGATTTTCAGCTATGCTTTAAGTTCGGATAAAAAACTCAGGAAACTTCCGATTATACTCATCCACTTCTTCATTGCATTCTATTTTGTCTTTGCTGTAAGTTAATTTAACCGAAATATTATTTATTAGGAACATACACGTGTTGAAAAAGCTCCCGTTATTTGTAAGGCATACATTCTATCATGACCTGAAGGCCGGTATGTTGTTTGGGATATTCGGCGGCGCATTCCTGCCATTTATAGCAATTGTAGGGAGAAAAATAGGCGCAACCGAATTCCAGATTGCGCTTTTGATATCAGTTCCATATGTAGCCAACGCATTCTCCATCTTCTGGACAGAGGATATCTTCGGCAAGGGAAGGGTCTGGTACACAGTCTGGCCCAATGTGACAGGAAGGGCTGTCCTTTTTGCCATGCTCTTTGTCTCCAGTCCGTTTAATTACACCATTATCATATTCCTGTATATGCTGGTAACAGCGATTGCCTTTCCTTCCTACGCATCTATTATGAAGACCAATTACCCTGAGAGCGAGCGGGGAAGACTAATGGGCTATATTAGGATCGGGACCGCGTGCCTCTGGATATTCTCTTCTTTAATTTCGGGATGGATACTGGAAAAGGGGACAGAGAATTATCAATACATATTTCCGTTTGCGGCGATATTCGGCATATTATCCGCAATAGAATTCGGCAATATTAAGGTGAGGAGAGAAGGAAAGAAAAAGGAGGCATTTGCTGCCTTTTCCCATATCACAGCGCCATTAAAAAATATGTCCTTCCGCACATTTCTGATTACTTATTCAATTTTCGAGTTTGGCCTGCTGTTGAGTCTGCCATTATACCCATTGATACTGGTGGACAGGGCGCATATACCAAATATGGCAGCAGGTGTCTTTGGAACCATATTTTCAGGTACATGGCTCATCGGCTTTTTCTTCTGGGGCCGCTTCATAGATAAGCATCCGCTCTCCAGTTTATTGTCGCTCCTGTTTTTGGTCTCGTCCATAATACCGCTTATCTATCTGATCACATATAACCTATGGATCCTCTCTATTGCTCAGGGGATTACAGGTTTTACATCAGCGGCAATTGAACTGATCGGCTATGTTGTGATTACAAGGATGGCATCTCCAAAGGAGACGCCCCGATATATGGCCCTGCACATTCTGTTAGGAGGTTTTCGAGGGGCAACTGCCCCATTTCTCGGCCCTATGATATTTAATGGCATAGGGGTAGACACTGCCTTTGGAATATCCATGGCCTTAATGATATCTGCGTTTATTCTTGTTAATAGGTATAGGTCTGTTTCGCTTTTTAAGTTAGAAATGTAAAAGACTGACTCTATACTTCCTTGGACAATATTGCCCTTAATTCCTCTTCAAACTGGCTTGTATCCTTGAAGTCCTTATATACTGAGGCAAACCTTACATATGCAATCTTATCAAGGTCCATGAGCCGGTTCATTACCTCTTCGCCTACAATAGAGCTTGGTATCTCTGTATCTCCCCTCTCAAGCAGCCTCTTCTCTATGTTGTTTGCAACCTCTTCAAGGGTCATGACACTTATGGGTCTCTTCTCGCAGGCCTTTTTAAGACCCTGGAGGATCTTCTGTCTGTCAAAAGTCTCCCTCCTTCCATCCTTTTTAATGACCATTAGGGACATCTCTTCAACTCTTTCATAGGTAGTAAACCTCTGCTTGCAGGAAAAACACTCCCTCCTCCTCCTTATAGCCTCCCCCTCCTTACTCAAACGGGAATCAACCACCTTGTCCTCGATGGTGCTGCAGAAGGGACACTTCACCTTTTACTCCTTAATCTGGATTATTTAGTCTATTCGTACAGGAAAACGCCTGCAGATCCTGCCTACTTCCTTCTTCAGCCTCTTTTGTACTCCGCTGTCAGTTACATCTACGAGGACATCACTTATAAGGCCCGCAATTATCCTCATCTCCCTTTCCTTCATCCCCCTTGATGTAACAGTTGGCGTACCAAGCCGTATCCCGCTAGTCTTGGTGGGCGGCCTATTGTCGAATGGAATGGAATTCTTATTAATCGTAATACCCGCCTTCTCTAAGGCCGACTCCGCCTCATCCCCGCTTATAACCTTATCAGTCAGGTCTATTAGCATCATGTGATTATCAGTACCCCCTGATATCACCTTGAATCCTATCTTGATCATAGCCCCTGCCAATGCCCGTGCGTTAGACACAACCTGTGCCTGATACCGCTTAAAGGACTTCGTGCCCGCCTCCTTCAATGCAACGGCCTTTGCAGCAATAATATGCATAAGCGGGCCGCCCTGAATCCCCGGGAATATTGCCTTATCAATTGCCTTGGCATATTCGCCCCTGCACATGATTATCCCGCCCCTTGGACCCCTGAGGGTCTTATGCGTTGTAGTAGTGACAAAGTCTGCGTATAAAATGGGGCTTGGATGTAGCCCGGCTGCAACAAGACCGGCTATATGGGCCATATCCACCAAAAGATATGCCCCGACCTCATCGGCAATCTTCCTGAATCTCTTAAAATCCAGCACCCTTGAATATGCGCTTGCTCCGGCAATTATCATCCTTGGTCTGCATTTTATCGCAAGCCCCAGGACCTGATCGTAATCAATCAGACCCGACATCCTATCTACACCGTAGAAACATGTCTTATAGAGGCTTCCCGAGAAGCTTACCGCGCTCCCATGGGTAAGGTGGCCTCCATGGGCAAGATCCATTCCCATTATGGTATCGCCGGGACTGAGGACTGAGAAATATACGGCCATATTTGCCTGAGACCCTGAATGGGGCTGGACATTCACATGCTCCGCGCCAAATAGGGCCTTTGTCCTCTCAATGGCAATAGATTCAACAATATCTACGTATTGACAGCCGCCATAATACCTCTTGCCCGGATAACCTTCCGCATACTTGTTTGTAAGTATAGACCCGGAGGCCTCAAGTACGGCCCTGCTCGCATAATTCTCCGAGGCAACAAGGATGATCTGCTCCAATTCCCTCTTTGCCTCAAGCTTTATGGCCTTATCTATCTTAGGATCTTTCTTGCTCAGTATCGACATATTAAATCTATTCTGCCCCTCTCTGCTTCATTAATCTTTTTTCGATCTCGTTGATCTTCTCTACCCTTCTCGTATGCCTGCCCCCTTCAAAATCGGTCTTAAGCCATATATTTACAATATCCAGCGCTAACTTGTAATCAAGCACCCTCTCTCCAAGCACCAGGACATTTGAGTCATTGTGCAGCCTGCTTATCTTTGCAGTAAATGTATCATAGCAGAGGGCTGCCCTTACACCGGGAAACTTGTTGGCCACAATAGACATTCCTATCCCCGTACCACATATTAGTATTCCCCTGCCGGCCTTGCCGTCTGAAACGGCTTCAGCTACCCTTATACCGTAATCAGGGTAGTCTACAGGGTCCTTGTTGTCTGTACCCAGATCATCAACCTTGATAGACATACCATCAAGAAGTTTTATTATCTTTTCCTTGAGGTCAACTCCGGCATGGTCAGAGGCAATTGCAAAGTTCACTATAATCTCCAAAAAGGATTCAAAATAGTAGCCAATCCTATAATTTTTGTCAAGGCTAATAAACTTGCCTTTTGGGTCTGGTTTGATTATTATAATTTATTTGAGGTTTATTGATGACATTTGAACCAGGTTGTCTAGCCACAGGCATAGGAAGTCTCCCGTATCTGGAACCGTCTAAGGCAGTAGATACTATATTCGCCAATATGCCGGAGATCCCCTTCTGGCCGCAACTACCAAAAAAAGGAATAATGGAAGGGATGATAGGGCAGTTTGGCGAGTCACTGCCGGCCCTCAGGTACGACAAAGCAAAAGACAGATATTATTTCGATACAACTTCGGATCTCTCAGGAGAGCTTGAGATCTTCTATCAGAGATACCTTGATAAGAGCTATTCTTCTTTTTCAATCAGCGATAATAATGCAGCAGGTTTACATGAGGTGATAACCCGGTTAAGAAAAGAAAGGCCTCTGAAGGCAAGATATATAAAGGGGCAAATAACAGGGCCGATTACGTTTGGTACGGCAGTAAAAGACGAAACAGGAAAAGATATCATCCATAATGACCTGATCTTTGATGTTGTCAAAAAAGGTCTTGCCATGAAAGGATGCTGGCAGGTCGGGCTCTTCAAAGAACTGGGGTTTCCAGCGATCATCTTCCTCGATGAACCGGGCCTCGTCAGTATTGGTTCTGCCTATTCCTCGCTGGGAAGGGATGACATTATAAAGACGTGGAATGAAACGGCAGATCTCCTGCACCAGGAGGGGGCGGTCGTTGGTATCCATTGCTGCGGAAATACCGACTGGTCACTACTGTTTGAAAGCAAGACAAATATAATAAGTTTTGATGCTTACGGTTTTATGGACAAGATCTTTCTCTATGCTGAAGGGCTCCAAGCCTTCTTATCCAGGGGAGGCATACTTGCATGGGGGATAGTCCCCACAACTGATACTGAAAGGAAAGAGACCGCGGAAGACCTGGTAATCAGAATTGACAACGCCTTTAACAGGCTTGCGTCATTAGGGATAGACAAGGGCCTCGTTTTCTCCAGATCCCTTATAACACCCAGTTGTGGAATGGGTTTATCTGAGATCGACAAATCGGTTCATCGGCTGGAACTTGCATCAAAGGTCTCTTCTATACTGAGGGGTAAAAATAGTGTCATTTAGAGCCATTATCGGACACAAAGGACCGATAGGATTAATTAGATCTGCCATAGAAAAGGAGAGACTCCCGAATGCATACCTGTTCTCCGGAGAGGAGTCGATAGGCAAAAGGCTTGTGGCAACTACCTTTGCAAAGGCAGTAAACTGTCTGGAAGCAGGTATAGACACATGCAACTCATGTCCATCCTGCCGGATGATAGAGGGGGGTACACACCCTGATGTTGGTATCATCATTCCTGACGGCGCCCAGATCAAGATTGCCCAGATCAGGTCTCTTCAGGAGAAGATGGTCTATAAACCCTATAAAGGAAGAAGGAGGGTTTATATCATTGATGAGGCAGATAAGATGAACCTTGAGGCGTCAAACTCATTCTTAAAGACGCTGGAAGAACCAATGGGCGATACGACAATAATATTGATTACCTCAAGACCGAACAGCCTGCCGGCCACCCTCCTTTCCAGGTGTGAACAGATCAGATTTGTCCCACCGCCATCCGATATGATTGCGGGGATCCTCGTAAAAGACAAGGGCATGGGATATGATGAGGCGCTGATTTTATCGCTGATCTCTATGGGGAAGGCAGGGGTTGCATTGAGCGCAGAGCCGGGGGAGATGATTGAAGAAAGGGATAGGATATTCAACCTGATCCCTAAACTCGTTGAAGAGGGTGCCTCAGGGATATTTGAAACCTCCCGGAACCTCTCAGGTCTTCCGGACGATATGGATAAATCAATCTGCCGGCTGATGATCATTCTGAGGGATATCCTTGTATTCAGGGAATCTAATGACCCCTCAATGATTATCAACCGCGACAGGATAGAGGATATAGAATCAATGGGGAGGGGGGTCTCCGCATCAGGATTAATAAGGCTTATCAACCAGATCTGGGATGCAGAGAGACTTGTTGCAAGAAACATAAACAGGCAGCTTACGCTGGACCTGTTATTTATTTCTATCAGGGACCTTTTTAGGTCAGAAGGGGTAGGCGGATATTGAATAGAATAGTGGGAATAAGATTGAGGGACAAGGGAAGGGTATATTACTTTGATCCCGGAGAGCTTGAACTCAGAAAGGGTGACAAGGTTGTAGCTGATACAGCCTGGGGTATTACATTTGGCACCGTCTGTTCGTGGCGCGAAAAGATCGCAAATCAATCCTGCAGTAAGGATTTAAAGGCTATCTTAAGAAAGATCACACCTGATGACGAGGTGAAGATAACTTCAAATCAGAAGATTGAGCAGGAGTCATTGAGCTATTGCCTGGAGAGGATAGCCCAGAGGGGGCTCAATATGAAACTGGTAGATTCAGAGCATCTCCTTGACGGGAGCAAGCTGATATTCTACTTTACGGCCGATGAGAGGGTCGATTTCAGGGAGCTTGTCAAGGATCTGGCCAACAGGTTTCGAGTAAGGATCGAGATGAAACAGGTAGGTGTCAGGGATGAGGCAAGGATGTGTGCCGGCTTTGGCTGTTGCGGCCGTCCGTTCTGCTGCTCCACCTTCCTTTCTGAATTCGAACCCGTAACAATCCGGATGGCCAGGAGCCAGGATATGACATTAAACCCGGCAAAGATATCCGGTGTGTGCGGCAGGCTCATGTGCTGCATAGCCTTTGAATACAATGCCAAGGAGACCAATAATCCGGAAAAAGGAAACCAGCCAACTGCAAAGACATGTGGACCGCCTGACCAGACCGGCCGGGAAAATAACAATGTCCCTGCTGACGCAGAAAAAACAAAGGGGCGGCGAAGAAGGAGGCGTAACAGGAAAAGGGAAGGGGGGGCAACCGATAATGCCTGATACGGATTTGCATTCAACAGGATACCAAGGCGGCGAGGAGGAGGCGAAAGAGGCGTACATGGAAGTACGTCGAGGAGCCGACGACGAAGCCAACGCAGGTAGCCGAATGAAGGCGAATCCGTATGAGAGGTTTTATATTACTACCCCCATATATTATGTAAATGATATCCCCCATATAGGCCATGCCTACACAACTGTTGCGGCAGATGTCCTGGCCAGGTACAAAAGGATGTTTGGCTATAAAACATTTTTCCTGACAGGTACAGATGAGCATGGACAAAAGGTTGAAAGGGCAGCATCAAGGCAGGATATTGACCCGCAAGTTTATGCCGATAAGATGGTATTAAGGTTTGAGGATCTATGGAAGAAGCTCACTATCTCCAATGATGCCTTTATCCGAACTACAGATGAAGAACATAAAAAATTTGTGCAGGATATACTAGACCAGCTATACAAAAAAGGAGAGATCGAACAAAGAAAATATGAAGGATGGTACTGTATCCCATGCGAGAGATTCTGGACAGAGAAGGATCTTCTGGATGGGAATTGTCCTGACTGCGCCCGTCCGGTTGAGGTCATCTCTGAGAACAACTACTTCTTTAAGATGAGCAGATACCAGAAAGATCTCAAAGAATATATAGAAAAAAATCCTGAATTCATCCAGCCCATAAGCAGGAGGAATGAGGTTCTGGGATTTCTCGATAAGCCACTCGGTGACCTCTGCATCTCTCGTCCAAAGAGTCGCCTCTCTTGGGGAATTACAATCCCGTTTGATCCGGATTATGTGGTCTATGTATGGTTTGATGCCCTCATAAATTATCTATCTGCCCCTCAATACCTCGCTAAAAATAAAGATGTTAAATGGTGGCCTGCAGATTATCACCTTATAGGAAAGGATATCCTCACTACGCATTCGGTATACTGGTCTACGATGCTGATGGCGGCAGGCCTGGAGCTTCCAAAGACCATCTTTGCCCATGGCTGGTGGACAGTCTCAGGTGATAAGATGTCGAAGAGCAAGGGAAATGCAATGAATCCTGCCAAGATAATAGAGAGGTTTGGGGTCGATCAGTTCAGGTACTTCCTCTTAAGAGAGGTGCCATTCGGGCTTGATGGGGATTTCTCAGAAGAGGCTATGATCAGGCGGATTAACTCTGACCTGGCTAATGATTTAGGTAACTTGCTAAGCAGAACCCTCACAATGATTGAAAAATATACCAACGGAAAAATACCTGAGCATATAGATGATGGTAAGCGCCGGCCTGAAATAGAGATGCTCCTTATAGGAAGATCACGAGACCTTTGGAACAAACCTCAATCAGAGGAGAGATCCAGATTGGAGTACTACCTGGATACCCTGCAATTTCACCTGATTCTCACAGATATATGGACCTGGGTGAACCAGGCAAACAGATCTATTGAGGCTGCCTCACCATGGAAGGAAAAGGACCAGGCAAGACTTTCAGACTTTCTTTATGTCCTGGCCGAAACCCTACGTATTATTGCCCATTATACCTATCCCTTTATGCCGGATACCGCTAATAAGATAATCAGATCACTTGGATATAAGGAAATATCTGATAACACTCCGCTGCGGGAGGAAACTGAATGGGGCAAACTGATACCGGGTAGCAGCATAGCAAAAGGAGAATCACTCTTCCCAAGGATAGAAGGGGATAAAAAGGATCAGCTAAAGAAGACTAAACCCTCCGATATAAAATCAACAGCAGAGATTACGGCAGAGATTACGATAGATGAGCTCTCAAAAGTGGATCTAAGGGTGGGGCGTGTGCTGGAGGCTGAGAAGGTAGCCGGCTCTGATAAGCTATTGAGGCTTTTAGTTGATCTTAAAAAAGAAAAAAGGCGGGTGGTAGCAGGCATTGGCGCCAGGTATAAGCCCGATGATCTTATAGGAAAGTCCGTTGTTATTGTTGCCAATCTCAAGCCTGCTACTCTCATGGGCGTAGAATCGAACGGCATGATACTGGCCGCCGGAGGAAAGGACAATCTGTCCATCGCGACATTCCTTGATGATGTAGAACCGGGCCAGAGGGTTAAATAGAATGGGAGATATGGGAGACAGGGGTATCCTCATAGAGGCAAGGAAGAGGATATTCACCCTTGTAGAGAATATCCTCAACGGAGAAGTAAGTGAGGTTGATCTCGAACCCGGCACCCTTCCCGATTCGCAAGAGGAGATAGAATATCTCCTTGGCAGGCTGCTTAAAATCAGGAGTGATATTTCGGGACTTGAAAAAGTATTTAATGGTAAACTTACGTGCAGGAACCTGACTGAAAACATGTTGCCGCAACTAAATCTAAGGGAGATAATTAACTCCCTTGAGTTATCCAAAAAGAGATCCTTATGGCTCCAGGATGAGCTCAAAAAAGATATTATAATTCCGCCAGGAGCTAATCATCATGAATTCTTTCTGGAAAGAATTGAGAGGTCAAAGTCGGATGGCAGCAAAGAGGAAACTCTTTTAATAATAGCTCATAACGGTATTATATTAAGTGTCTCCGGCCCGGAACAGCTCATAGATTATATACAGGCCGAACTCTCATCAGCAGAAAAATGGACTGAACATGAGATACTCCATGGCATTCCCCTCCCCGCCTCTACTGCATTGCTGGATAGTGAGATCAGGTCTTTGAAAACAAGATTTATTGACATAAGGGACAAGGCCAGGAATATCATAGACCAGATCGAACATCTGCTGGTCCCTTAATAAGGGAGTTGCATATGGATGACAACATAAATGGCCACAAACAGATCAGATTATCAGTTAAGGTAGAGGTATTAATAAATAATGCTGTCAAGGGGCATGCCTTGGATATCAGCGAGTACGGCATGTTTATATATACACACGTTCAAATTCCAAAAGGCAGACTGATAGAATTGAATTTCACGCTGGACGAAGGCTGTACTCCAATTAAAACTCAGGCGTGCGTCCAATTTATGCAGGAGGGCGTAGGCATAAGGGTTGAATTTACAAATCTCAGTCAGGCTAATAGCGAACATCTGAAGAAGTTTATAGCAAAGATTGCCGGTGCATATCCACTTGGAGCAGCGGCAGCGACCATTGATAAGAGAAAAAAGGTTTTGCTCGTTGATGATTCCGCCTCTGCAAGAACTACTTACAAAAATAAATTGGTACTGGCCGGTTATGCTGTAGAAGAAGCATCGAACGGAATTGAAGCAATAAAGTTACTAGCTAAAGAGATACCTGATCTCATGGTATTGGATCTCCAGATGGAAGGTATGGATGGATTAAAGGTGCTTCAACTCCTTCGTTCAAACGAGAAATGGAAAGAAATAAAGGTTATTGTGCTTTCCGGACGGGTAACCACTGAAATGGCTGAGAAGATTTCAGAATTTGGTATTTCAGGATTGCTCCCCAAGATGACAACAACCCCAAATAAGCTGGCAGATTGTGTAAAGCACATACTTGGCGGATAATAGTCTAAGTATTTTATTGTCATAAAAAAAGGCTGAGGTCCAGGTTAAACCAGACCTCAGCCTTTACTCCTTAGCCTAATCCTTCTTAATACATATCACCCATACCGCCGCCACCGGGCATTGGAGGCATCTTTGGCTTATCCTCTGGCATATCAGCAACCATCACCTCAGTAGTCAGCATCAGAGAGGCGACACTGGCAGCATGCTGGAGAGCACACCTTGTAACCTTTGTTGGGTCAATTATACCGGCCTGGAGCATATCGACATAGGTTTCAGTCATAGCATCAAAACCCATGTTCGCCTTCTCCCTCTTAACCCGCTCAACCACGACCGATCCCTCAAGGCCGGCATTCTCCGATATCTGCCTTATAGGCTCTTCGAGGGCCCTCTTGATAATGTTAACACCTATCTGTTGGTCACCATGGAGCTTCACCTTCTCAAGCGCCGCGATGCAGCGTAGCAGTGCAACGCCTCCCCCAGGGACTATACCCTCTTCAACAGCCGCCTTTGTGGCATGAAGGGCATCCTCAACTCTGGCCTTTTTCTCCTTCATCTCTGTCTCTGTTGCCGCACCAACATTGATCACAGCAACACCGCCAACTATCTTTGCAAGCCTCTCCTGTAGTTTTTCGCGGTCATAATCGGAAGTGGTCTCATCGATCTGGACCTTAATCTGCTTCACCCTTCCCTGGATCTTTCCGTGATCACCTGCCCCGCCTACTATAGTTGTATTGTCCTTATCCACGGTGATCCTCTTGGCCCTCCCGAGGTCCGCGATCTTCACATTCTCGAGCTTCAAACCAAGATCCTCGGAGATGACCTGCCCGCCGGTAAGAACTGCTAAATCCTCCAGCATGGCCTTCCTCCTGTCGCCAAAACCAGGGGCCTTGACGGCACATGTGTTTAGCGTTCCCCTGAGTTTATTCACCACAAGGGTTGCAAGCGCCTCACCCTCTACCTCCTCTGCTATAATTAGAAGGGGTCTTCCCATCTTGGCAATTGACTCCAGAACAGGAAGCAGATCCTTCATTGTGGAGATCTTCTTCTCGTGGATCAGGATATATACATCATCAAGCACTGCCTCCATCCTCTCGGCATCGGTCACAAAGTAGGGCGAGAGATATCCCCTGTCAAACTGCATACCCTCCACAACATCGAGGGAGGTGGTCATGCTCTTTGCCTCTTCAACAGTGATAACCCCGTCCTTTCCGACCTTTTCCATTGCCTCTGCAATAAGATTTCCTATAGTCTCATCATTATTGGCCGAAATAACTCCTATCTGGGAGATCTCCTTTTTGTCCTGGCATGGCTTGCTTAACTTTTTGAGCTCCTTAATGGTCTCTTGCACGGCAATATCAATCCCGCGCTTTATCTCCATAGAATTTGCACCTGCTGATACATTCTTCACGCCTTCTTTATAGATGGCCTGGGCAAGGACTGTAGCCGTTGTTGTTCCATCACCAGCCACGTCGCTGGTCTTACTGGCTACCTCCTTAACAAGCTGGGCACCCATATTCTCAAAGGGATCTTTTAGCTCGATCTCTTTAGCAACGGTAACTCCATCCTTTGTTATGGTCGGGGCTCCAAACTTCTTGTCTATGACAGCATTTCTACCCTTAGGTCCCAGTGTTGCCTTTACTGCATCGGTCAACTGATTTACGCCTCTCAGGATGGCTCCTCTGGCCTCATCGCTAAATGTAATCTTCTTCGGCATTTATATTCCTCCTTGCTTTAAGATCATAATTTTTCCTATTTCGCAAATATACCCAGGATATCTTCTTCTTTCAGAATAAGATACTCCACATTGTCCATTGAGATCTTGCTGCCTGAATATTTATCGAAGAGAATCTCATCTCCGATATTCACATTTTTTACGTCACCACCTATTGCCTCTACCTTCCCGCGTTGCGGCTTCTCCTTAGCTGCCTCGGGTATATATAGACCACCGGCAGTCTTTTCCAGTTCTCCGGCATATGAAACAAAGACTCTGTCTTTTAAAGGTTTAAACTTAATCACTTTCTCTCCCTTTGTTTGATTTTTAGTTTCTGTTGCCATACCTAACCCTCCTTTGATTTTTAGTTTCTGTTGCCATACCTAAACCCTCTTTTCTAGCACTCTACAATAACAAGCCATAAAAATGGATCTTTGATCAACGGCTATTATTTAGTTTAAATCATCTTTCAAATAAGGCTTACATCACCTCCTTTACGATTATTAGCACTCACACTCAGTGAGTGCTAATTAATATAAGAACAAATAGGTAAATAGGCAACTCTAGAAAACTGATCAAAGTTACAATATTTTATGATTTATCATCAGAAACAACGATGAAGTTATATTTATCGAAAGCTTTCTATATAAAGCTCCACAAATCGCAATAATTCACTATGTATTGCCTGGACTGTTTATTAGCTGGTCTGTTTATCAGACTTTAGGCCTTTAAATATCGCCCAGGATTTTAATATCTCCTTTGCCCTCTCAAGCTGTGTGTCCTCCTCCGCCTTTCCCTCAATTTTTGTTTGAGGAACTTCCTCTCTTACCGGTTCCTCACTTATCTGCGGAGGGACCTCTTTTGTTTGGCTATCGCGACTTTCGTTCTTAAGATGTCTTTCTAAATCCTTTTCTCTCCTAAGCGGCGCAACCGCTCCGTCCTTGACCTGTAAAGCCTTAACTACAACATCCGGCGTAATACCTTCATTCTGTATAGATCTGTCTTTGGGCGTATAATATTTTGCTGTAGTAAGGCGAAGACCGGCGCCGTCTGAGAGGGGAAGTATAGTCTGCACCGAACCCTTTCCGAATGTCTGGGCTCCGAGCACCATGGATCTTCCCCAGTCCTGAAGTGCCCCTGCCACAATCTCTGAGGCGCTTGCACTCCCTTCGTTCACAAGAACAATCATGGGGTATTCTTCGTGCGCTGACCTGTCATCCGCAAAGTATTCATCCTTCTTTCCTTCTCTCCCCTTGATATATACAACAAGCTTTCCGCTCTCTATGAACTGTTCAGTTACCTCTACCGCTGAGGTCAAAAGCCCGCCAGGGTTATTCCTGAGATCGACGATCAAAGACTGCCTCTTCTCATCCTTTAACTTCTTTAATGCTTTTGCAAGATCCTTGGCTGTCTGCTCCTGAAATTGGGAGATCCGGACATAACCAATTCCATCCTCAAGCATCTTAAATTTGACACTCTCCAACTTGATCCTCTCCCTGACAAGACTAAATACCAGTGGGGCCTGCTCCCCTTCCCTTTGGATAGTGAGGATTACCTTACCTCCCGCAGCCCCCCTCATCCTCTGCACGGCATCGTTTAAAGACATATCCTTCGTGATCTCGTCATTTACCTTTACGATAAAATCCCCTGTCTTTATTCCAGCCCTGTCCGCAGGCGTGCCTTCTATGGGCGCTATTACAATCAGATTGTTCTCTTTGAGGCCAAGCTGGATACCAATACCCCCAAACTCGCCCTTCGTACTTACCTGCATCTCCTTGAATGCCTCAGGCGGCATAAAGGATGAATGAGGATCAAGGGTCGTTACCATCCCTTTTATTGCACCATATATGAGGTCTTTGGCCTTAACCGGCTCTACGTAGTTCTTCTGCACACTCGTCAGCACCTCGGTAAATATCTTTAAATCTTCATAACTATCGTTCTCTGCAAGTACCTTGCTTTCCAGCCCCCTCCCTATCATGATCCCAGTAGAAAGGATCATAATCAGCATAAAGAGCGAAAATCCTATCCTTATACGCTTCTTATTCATCTTTTTCTCCCAATAAGACTGTCTGGCCTCTATTTTTTAACCATAAGATAGGATCAATAGGGTCAGCCCCATGGCGAATCTCAAAATAGAGGTCATTCCCATTGGACAAACCTGTATCTCCAATCTCCCCAATTATCTGTTCCTTCTTTACCCTATCGCCAACAGTTACCAGTAATCTCTCGGCATGGGCATAAAGGGAAAAATAATTATCGCCATGATCCAGTATGATCAGTTGCCCGTAGCCGCGGAACCAACCGGCATAGACTACAGTACCGCCATAGACGGCCATGATTTTATCACCATTAAAAGATCTTATCTCAAGTCCTTTTTTGTATATATAGGTATCAAACCTGGAATGTTTCTGCCTCCCAAAAGATGATACTAGCTTTCCGCTTACAGGCCAATTAAGCCTCCCCTTCTCATTTGCAAAACCCAGAGAGGCTGTTTCCTTTGATTTTCTGGCCTCCAGCTCCTTTATTAATGACTGAAGCTCCGTCGCCTCCTCTTCAAGTTCTGAGATTACCTTTTCATATGATGACCTTTCAAGTCTTACTCTTGTAAGCAGGCCCTCCTTCTGTCTTCTATGCCCCTCGATCTCCCTCATCAGGCCGGTAACCTCATTCTTTGCCTTCCACATCTCATTTCTGACCTGCTCAAGGCGATTCGTCTTGACCTCAAGCGCCCTTAATGTCGTCTCATATCCCTCAATGACCTCAAGATCCCTTCTCCGCAGCCACTCCATGTAATGATATTTTTTTAATAGGTCAAGATTATCAGTAGCTGAAAAGATGACCTTCAGGGATACCAGTCTTCCTTCTTTATACATCCTTCTGATTCTCTCTCGAACCTTCTTCTTCCCTGCAACGAGATCACCCTTAAGACTTTTGGTTTCCTTTTCAAGCCCCTCTAATTCCCCGTCCTTCTTACTCAACCCATGATCTATCCCACGGAGGAGATCTTCCTTATCTCCGAGCTGATAATCGAGTTCTTCTATCCTTGAAAGTATTGACCCCTCCATTTTTTCTGTCTTTAGCTTCTGTATCCTCTTTGTATCTATCTTGCGTGTAATGGAATCCAGTTCCCTTTTTTCCTCCTCAATCCTTTTATTCTCAGATCCGTATACAACAACAGTATTTATTAACAGGACAAACATAACTGCCTGCGCCAGAGATGAATACACAGTGATAAACCTATATTTCATGAAGTATATTATACCTCATAAGAACCTTTTGAGGGAAATCCCGCTCCCAAGACATCCCAGAATCGTCCCCGAAAGGAACAGATATATTATAGTTCCGGGTGGGAGAAAGACAAGATCGACTCCTTTCCACAAAAAACCACCCGTATAAGCTGTGTTGAGTCTGAATAAAGTATATATACCTGCGAGAAGAGACAAAGAGATCCCTGCGCCTAAAGTGCCCATGAATGCCCCTTCGAGGAGGAATGGGATCTTGATAAAACCATTAGTTGCGCCCATCAGCCTCATTATCTCTATCTCTTCGGACCGGCTGTAGATTGTAAGTTTTATTGTATTCGATATTATCGTTATGACCGCGGCACCGAGGAGAGAACCAAGGAAAAGACCCACAAGTTTTAGAAAATCAAGGAATCCATTCAGGTTGTTTATCCAGTCCATGCTGAAGCTGATCTCTTCAATTCCATGAATCCCCTTTATCCTCTCAATGAATAGCCTGACCTCACTATCTGATTGGACATGTGGTGCGATCTTAAGTTCAAAGGAGGCTGGAAGGGGGTTTTCTCCTATATCTTTTAAAATACTGCCACCATCTTTTAAATCCATCTTGAATTCTTCCAGCGCCTTTTCTTTGGAAACATATCTTATGCCGGCTGTCCCTTCCTCTCTGGCCAACACATCTCTAATCATATCTATCTCCTTCTGGCTCAGATCATCCGACAGAAATGCAACCAACTTTACATCACTCCTTACGGAATCAGTAATCGATTCGAGGTTATAATAAAAAAGGAGAAAGATCTCAAGTATTACCAGGGTAAGGGAGAGCGTTAATATCGCTAAGAATGCCGTCAAACGATTAGTTTTTAGATTATCTATGGTCTCTTCGATGTAACTCCAGATCATAATCTACCTTGCAATATGCGGTAAACCCTCATATTGGACCACTGCCTTCTCATTCACGATGGCCCCCTTTTGAAGGGTGATAGAACGTCTTTTTTCCTCATCAACTATACGTCTGTCATGGGTGGTAATTATAATAGTAGTTCCCCTGTGGTTGATCTCTTTTAATATGCCGAATATCTCCCTCGACAGTCCGGAATCAAGGTTTCCGGTAGGCTCGTCTGCCAGAATTATCGGAGGGTTGTTCACTATTGCCCTCGCTATTGCAACACGCTGTTTTTCCCCACCTGAAAGAAAGACAGGGTAGGCATCTTTTTTGTGTTCAAGACCGACCATTCTCAGGCTTTCAAAAACCCTCCTCTTTATGTGGGATTTTGCAAGACCAACTATCTTTAAGGTTAATGCAATATTATCAAATACAGTCTTCTTGGGTAGAAGCCTGAAATCCTGGAAGACAAAACCTATATGCCTCCTAAGATATGGAACCGCCCGGTTCTTTATCTTTACTACGTTTACCCCCTGGATCAATATCTGTCCTTCATCAGGCCGCTCTTCGCAAAAGAGTAGCCTAAGGAGTGTAGTCTTTCCGGCACCGCTTGGACCCGTGATAAAGATAAACTCACCTTTTTCAACCTTGAAGCTTATATCAATTAAGGCCGGTCTTTCCTTCCCATAATACTTAGTTACATGGTACAATTGAATCATATCTTAATAATTAAAGGCCCTATTTATCCTCATCGGAAGAGAGATAGTCAAGTATGACATCATCAAGTCCTTTATTGTCTGAAGCTGCCTCCTTTTTTGTATCTGAAATATCCTTAATATCCTTTTTTGTCTCAAGGTTAAACCTCCCGGACAGCAGATCTTTTACCATAGACCTGTGCTGATCCTTCATTAAGTCTCTAATAACATCATTAAGGCAATCTACCTTCAGAATATCGGCATAACTCGTCTTTTTTGTAGAGATAATCGTTCCGCCCAGAAAAAGCTGGGTTGTCACAGCAGGATTGTTTACTCCCCTGTCCTCAGTCTGGACATGATAGATCTTTCCGCCATATTCTATATCTGCATTTATCCCGCTAAGCATAGTTCCTAATAAGTACAATAAGGGTGGGCTGCTGAAAACTTTTTATGCGACACCTTATATTAAATATATTCGATCTCTCGATCATAAAAATTTTGAAGCGGCCTGCCCTAATACAGTTATACATTATATTCGCTTCCGTCAGGCTGGAAGGCATCTTTTATTAACATTACCTTGTATCCTTCCGCCTGGTGATCCTCTACTATCACGGCATCAAAACGATACGCCATATTTTTAAGTTTCCTATGCATCATATAATTTAGGGCAGCCTTTATTATCTGCTTCTGTTTCCTTGAGTCAACTGCCCACTGTCCCTCACCAAACTCCCTGTTTCTTCGTGCCTTTACCTCAACGAAGGCAAGCCTCTCACCATCATAAGCCACTATGTCGATCTCTCCCCTTGATGCCCTATAGTTTCTTTCAACTATCTTGTAACCCTCATCCTTGAGATAGGAGACTGCTATATCTTCGCCATTATTTCCGAACAACCTGGTATTGAATGTCACGATCTTACACCACGAAAGCTCAGCCTGTGTATCTCGCACGGCCCGTATCTTGATAGCGATTCAAGATGATCCTTTGTTCCGTACCCCTTATTAGAAATGAAATTGTAGAGCGGAAATATTACGTGATAATCTTTCATAATCTTATCACGGGTGACCTTTGCTATAATGGACGCTGCCCCGATAGAGATGCTCAGACTGTCGCCCTTTATGACAGACTTCTGTCTTATGTCGAGGCCTGGGATTTTTACGGCATCTATCAGAAGATAATCCGGACTGGTCTTTAATCCGAGAACTGCCTTTTGCATAGCCAGGATCGTCGCCTGCAGGATATTTATCCTGTCTATCAGGCTTGCATCAACAATCCCTATCCCTATGTCTATTGCCCTCTTTTTAATCTCTTCAAATACAGATTCCCTTTTTCTCTCCCCAAGCTCCTTGGAATCTGTTACTCCAAAGACCAGAGAGTCTTTAGGGAGCAAGACTGCCGCAGCTACCACAGGTCCTGCCAGGGATCCCCTTCCTACCTCATCAATCCCCGCAATTAACCTATATCCCTTTAGGTAGGCATCATCTTCCAGATAGGATATGGCCCTGAGCCTGGCAATCTCTTTCGCATCCATTATAGGGTCCGAGGATTCCTAAATAGGGTTCCAGGGTTCGAGAGTTCGAGGGATCCTTTTAGGAGGGTTCTAGGATTCCAGGGTTCTAGTGTTTTTCACTTGACCACACGACCCCTAAGCCCCTTGGACCCTATTTGTTTTGACCCCTTGATCACTTACTTCTTACTGCTTGGCTTCTTCCTTCTCGGCAGCAGGCTCATCCTGCTTTTTATTCGCTGTTACGACCTTCCTGGATTCCGGAGTGAATTCCTTTTCGGCTATTCTGGCGGCCTTTCCTCTCCTCCCCCTGAGATAGTAAAGTTTCGCCCTTCTCACCCTCCCTTCACGTATAACCTCTATCTTCTGAAGGATAGGAGAATGGACAGGAAAGATCCTTTCAACTCCAACGCCATAAGATACCTTTCTGACAGTGAATGTCTCCCTGTTTCTCGTCCCTTTTCTCCCGAGCACTACGCCCTCAAAGACCTGAATCCTCTCCTTCTCTCCCTCTACCACCTTGACATGAACCTTTACCAGATCCCCGATAGAAAAATCAGGAATCTCCTCCTTAACCAGGCTCCTTTCGATCCTTTCAAGCGTATCCATTGGCATAACTCCTCTTTTTACATCCGAATTTTCGGGTTTTTAACTCATCTAAAAAAACTGCCTCTTCCGCAGTAAGATCCAGATTCTCAAGGAGATCCGGTCTCTTCACTAATGTATTGAACAGTCTCCTTTTTCTCCTCCAGGCGGCTATCTTTTTATGGTTGCCTGAAAGGAGCGTTCTTGGGACCTTTAACTTGCAAAACTCAGCAGGCCGGGTATAATGCGGGTATTCCAGAAGCCCTGCATTGATCTGACCGGAAAAGGAATCATCTGCCGCTGATCGTACATTTCCAAGGGCGCCATGTATTAGTCTTACAGATGCATCGATTATAACAAGCGCTGCAAGCTCTCCTCCTGTCAAGACATAGTCGCCTATTGAAACCTCTTCAGGTTTAAGCAATATCCTGACCCGCTCATCGATCCCCTCGTAGTGTCCGCATACAAAAACAATCCTCTTCTCCTCAAGACTAAGATCCAATGCCATATCCTGATTAAAAACCCTGCCTTTAGGCGTTGTCATTAATATCCGCAATTCATCTTTTTTCTTGAGCTCGTCAACAGCACTGAATATAGGTCCCGCCTTTAACAACATGCCTGACCCGCCGCCGTAAGGGTAGTCGTCTACTGTACGATGCTTGTCCTCTGTGTAGTCTCTGATATTGATGACGTTGACCTCAAGGCAGCCCCTTTCCTGGGCCTTCTTCATAATGCTTGACTCCAGTACCGATTTTATCATCTCAGGAAATATGGTCAAAACTTCTATTCTCATGCCAGACTAAGAGATCCCCATAAATATAAGCCTGAGGTTAAGGAATTCCTAACCTCAGGCTTAGCCTTTAACCTTCTACAATTATTCGAAGACAGGGGGTATGAGTTGAAGGAAGCCCGCTCTTTCCTATTCCAGGATCTCCAATACGCAGCGCTTTCCCATTTTTGTGCCAGCAGCGCTTAATATGATCCTCATTGCCCGGGCTGTCCTGCCTTCTTTCCCTATCACCTTACCGAGATCCTCCTGGGCCACCCTCAGTTCGATGATAGTTGTTCTTTCTCCCTGTGTTTCCCTTACGGAGACATCACTTGGTTTGTCTACCAATGCCTTAGCAATATACTCAACCAGATCCTTCATCGATTCTACCTCCATTCTAGTGGGGAACTATTCCTAATGCTCCGGCTTATTCCGGAATACCACCCTGAGCTATTTACCCGGCTTGTTTAAGCTGCTGCGGGATGCCGGCTTTACGAAGGATATCTCCTACGGTATCTGATACCTGGGCCCCCGTCTTGAGCCATTCCAGGATACGATCCTTTTCAAGCTCAACAACAGCAGGTTGAACAAGGGGGTTATAAGTGCCCAGAAGCTCTATATATCTTCCATCCCTAGGCATCCTTGTATCTGCCGCTACTATCCTGTAAAAAGGTTTCTTCTTTTTTCCCTTCCTTGTAAGTCTTATTTTTACAGCCACACCTCACCTCTTTTCTTAAATAGATTAGAACCTGACAGAGCTCAACGCCCTTCCCAGGGCAGTCTTCCCTTTTTTACCTGAGAATGCCTTAATCATCTTCTTTGTCTGAAAAAAGTTTTTTAAGAGTTTATTTACCTCCTGCACAGATGTCCCGCTCCCCTTAGAAATCCTCTTCCTCCTGTTCCCATTTATGATAACATAATTTCTGCGCTCTTCCTTAGTCATGGAATTTATGATCGCTACTGTCCGGTTGATCTCCTTCTGGTAACCGGGCCCGGAATTAACAAGACCCAACAGGCGGCTCCCTCCGGGGACCATCCCGATTATCTCCTCGATCGGTCCCATGTGCACAAGCTGTTTTAGCTGCTCCTTGAAGTCCTCAAGATCGAAGGAATCCTTCTTGATCTTCTCTTCAAGATTTAAGAGGCTATCACCGGATATATTCTTTTTTACCTTCTCCACAAGCGAAACAATGTCACCCATCCCGAGTATCTTGGATGCTATCCTTTCAGGATAAAATGGTTCCAATGCATTAACATTCTCGCCAACACCTATAAATTTTACCGGCTTGCCTGTTACCGCTCTGATAGAAAGGAGTGCGCCGCCCCTTGCATCCCCCTCCATCTTTGTCAGGATAACTCCATCAATACCTATATTATTACTAAATGACTCTGCAATATTAACAGCATCCTGTCCGGTCATTGCATCGGCAACCAATAGGGTCTCGTGGGGGCTCAACTTAAGCTTCATCTCCCTTAGTTGATCCATCAGTTCTTCGTCTATATGGAGCCGTCCAGCCGTGTCAAATATCAGGATGTCGTAATAAAGTCTTTTAGCTAAGGCAGACATGGCAATAGCAAGTGGTTCTTTTCCGCTCTCCCTGTGTACATCAACTCCTATGCTTTTCCCGAGGATCTCAAGTTGGTCTGCTGCAGCAGGCCTGTTCGTATCCGCGGCTACAATCAGGACCTTCTTTCCATCCTTTTTGAAGATATTCGCTAGCTTGGCTGTTGTTGTGGTCTTGCCGGAGCCCTGCAGTCCAACCAGCATAACGATCGTAGGCGGGTTAGGTGAAAGAGAGATCGTTCCGCCCTTATTCCCCATAATTCCGCACATCTCATCCCAAACGATCTTGACTACCTGCTCACCAGGGGTAATATTTTTCAGGACCTCCTGTTGGAGCGCCTTTTCCTTAACGGATTCTACAAAAGATTTTACAACCTTGTAATTTACATCTGCCTCAAGGAGGGAAAGACGTATCTCTTTTAGGGCATCTGTTACATCCTTCTCTGTAAGAAGACCCTTGCCACGCAGTTTTTTGAACACATTATCAAGCTTTAAAACTAGACTTTCCAGCATGTTATGACCTTTTAGTGAAAAACTGATTTATCTTAAACAATTTATCCATTAATGTCAACTAAAATTCTATTAAATCAAAACCAACTAGCTTTCTTATCAAGGGGTTATAGTCCTATTGGTCCGCATGAAAAGATTTGTTAATGTCTTATAGATTCCCCGCGAACACTATACAGAAAGATCCCTGTTATGGCAAAATATATCTACTATAATTCAGCAATATTGTCCTCTGATTTAATATTTAATGACTAAGGCTGATTTGAGAGGGGCTATTGAAAGACACTCTCCTGAGATAGATCGGGAGACTATAAAGGATTTCTTCAACCGGATGGACCAGGATTATTTCTCCCTTTATACCCCGGAAGAGATAAGCAGACACATCAGCATGTCCGGCAATATAGACACTGAACACCCTATTCAGCTAAGGATTACATCAAGGGGGGAGAAAAGGTACGACATTATCATAGTCTCGTTCGATTATTTCTCCGAGTTCTCCATAATTTGCGGACTGCTGGCATCTTTTGGTTTTGACATAGAGAAAGGAAATATCTATACCTTCTCCAGGACAGAAAACAGCCGAAGGAGATTCCCCGCCAAGGGCAGAGGAAACAAAGGCAGGGTCAGCCCGTCCGGATCTCCCGCAAAAATAGTGGACATATTCAACGTACGTCTAACTGAAGGGGATGGATTTGACAGATTAAAAGAGTTAGAACTACAAGATGAACTCTCCAGCCTTATCCGGCTTTTAAGGGAAGGGCTTTTTCAAGAGGCAAGGGTACAATTGAACCTGCGCATTGCAGAATACCTGGAAAAGACAAAGGGCCTGTTTACCGGTCTCCTCTACCCTGTTGAGGTCCGGTTTAATAACCGCATCTCTAGGGAATGGACAGTAATGGACCTGCACTCAAAGGATACGCCTGCCTTCCTCTATGCCGTTTCAAATGCCCTTTCCATGAGGGGGATATATATCCATAAGGTCAGGATAGAATCAGTCGGCACAGAGGTGCTTGACAGATTCTACATATCAGACAGAGAGGGACATAAGATCCTTGGGAAGGAAGAGAAGAAGGCCCTCCGGATGGCCATGGTGCTAATCAAGCAATTTACACATTTTTTACCCAGGGCCCCTGATCCTGCGAGGGCAATCCTTGCCTTTGATCAGTTGCTTGATAAACTCCTGGAAGAAAAAAGACCGGGACATATTCTTTCCTTTGTCAGTGAAAGGGATGGCCTGGACCTCATGGCACATCTCCTTGGCACAAGCGATTTCCTCTGGGAAGAATTCCTGAGGATGCGGTTTGAAAACCTTATGCCTGTCCTTGAGGATCTTAAAGAAAGGCCGATTAGGCCGGGCAAAAGGATTCTTTATCAGGAGCTATCCGCACACATTTCCGGGTGCAATACCATCGAAGAGAAGAAAAAGACCATTAACGAATTCAAGGACAGGGAGATCTTTTCCATCGATATAAAACACCTGCTTGACCCGCATACAACCCTTATCGATTTTTCCTGCGCGCTCTCAGACCTCACAGAGGTTGTACTGGACCAGGCATACCTAAGCTGTAATCAGGAGCTCATAAAAAGGTACGGGCTCCCCCTCAGCGAAGATGGAACAGCATGCAGCTTCTCGATCTGCGGCCTCGGAAAGTTTGGCGGACGTGAGATGGGATACGCATCTGACGTCGAGTTATTGTTCATATATAGCGGACCCGGGCATACCAAAGGGGATAATTCCATTGACAACAGCCTCTATTTCGAACACCTGGCTCAGGATATCATCGATTTTATCGAGGCAAAACAGGAGGGGATCTTTCATATTGACTTAAGGCTTAGGCCCTATGGTACAGCCGGCTCTCTTGCAAATTCCATCGAAAAATTTATGGCCTACTATAGTTCGTGGGGCAATGCAGCCCAGTTTGAAAGGCAGGCCCTGATCAAATTGAGATGGGTAGCCGGAGATGAAACCCTGGGCCGGAGGCTGGAGGCGCACCGTGATTCCTTTGTCTACAGCGGCGAACCTTTCGACATGAGCGGGGCCCTGCATCTCAGGAGACGCCAGACACGGGAACTGGTAAAACCCGGTCAGGTAAATGTCAAGTATAGTCCCGGCGGCATTATCGATATCGAATATGCAATACAGTATCTGCAGATAATGCACGGTCAGGGGCATGCCGGACTTATGACACCATCCACGATCGAGGCATTAGACGGCCTGGATAAGGTCGGGGTCATAGGGCAGGCAGATTACATATCTCTCCGCGAGGCATATATTTTCTTAAGGGCGCTGATAGATGCCCTGAGGATAGTAAGGGGAAACGCCCGGGACATCATACTGCCTGATGAGGACTCCCCTGAGTTTAAATTCCTTGCACGAAGATTCGGATACAGGGGAAGATACCGGGATAAAGAGACCAAGAGACTGGCAGAAGAGATCAAGTTTCACATGACAAAGGTCAGGCAGTTTTTTGTCAGCCGCTTCAATATCTCTAGTGAGGAGAGCAAAACTTACTAAGACGGTCATAAGTAAGCGGACAATTTTTTTCTAAAAATCTCCCCTCACCCATCTTTACTAAAGAGGGGATTCCCTCCCTTTGGCAACTCCCCCTTCCCCCTCTTTAACCAAAGAGGGGGATAAGAGGGGGCGTTTGCAATAATGTCATCATACCTATGATTTCCTTAGTATCTCTTTAATTTTCCCTTGCGGAAACGGGGCATGCCATCGCTATAAAAAAACCCCTGAAAGATCTTATTTACCCGTCCCGAGTGGAGATGATAGTCGTGCAGCAACTTTTGGGCGGCACTTCTGAATCCGGTCGCCCGGTAGCCCATCCTAAGCGCACAGGCCTTCAACTCCTCCTCCTTTGAAGGAATGGAATGGATCTGAAAATCATAAACCATCTGGAGTTTATTTTCTACGTCCCTTAGAAATATATATGCCGCAGAAAGGAAGCTGTATTCTTCTTCGGAGAGGAGCAGTTTTTTAAAGAGGGCACGCAAGGCATTAAGTGTATTCCGTTTATGTATTACAGGAAATCTCCTTCCGAAAGAAACCTGAAGGCACTGGACTATAAACTCGATCTCCCGTATGCCCCCGGATCCGAGCTTGACATTCCGGCGGCCAAGCCCGCGATCAGACATCTTTTGATTGATCCGCTCTTTGATCCGCCTTACCTCGGAAATGGCATTTCCGTCAAAAGTCCGGCTAAATATGAAGGGCCGGATCATCGAAATAAACCTCTCACCAAGGGCGCGATCCCCAGCCACAGGCCATGCCTTAAGCATGGCAATCCTCTCCCATGTCTCACCTCTTGAGGTATAGTATTGCCGGCAGCTACTAAGAGAGTTGGTTATGTTCCCTGTCCTGCCTTCCGGCCGCAGCCTCAGGTCTGCCCGGTAGAGATAGCCTTCGTCAGTAACATCAGACAGCGCCCCGGTAATCTTCTGCGCCAGATGCTTGAAGTATTCTGCTTTAGATATGGATATCGATCCGGTCTTTGACAGGTTTTTTGATGTACCCTCCCGGTCTGACGAACAAACATAGATAAGATCAACATCAGAACTGAAGTTGAGCTCACCTCCCCCAAGTTTGCCCATTCCGATGACAGCAAAGCCGGCACGTATCTTCCTGCCCGATGAATCCCTGCGAAAGGGAGTCCCATGCTCCCTGTTCATAGATAATTTACATATCTCATATGCCTTCTGGATCAGTACCTCGGCAAGGATCGACAGGGATGCCAGGGTCCCTTCGACATCAGAGATTCTCAGAAGGTCACGGATTCCAATGAGAAGGATCTCCTTCCTTTTAAAGATACGCAGGATATCCAGCTTCTTTTCCTCGGTTCTTAAATATTTCAGGGCAATGGAAAGATCCCGCATCAGATCCCTCTTTTTCCGGTTTTTATAAAGGATCTCAGGATCAGAGACCCAATAGAGATAATGCGGATCCCTTATAAGTATCTCTGACATAAACGGGCTGCCGCCGAAAATCTTTGCCAATAGCTCAAGGGTGCGCGGGTTCTCTTTAAGATAAGACAAAAAGCGCATCTTATTGACAGCCGCCTTTGTGAATCTTTCAAGATAATTTAAGGCCTGATCAGGGTCCGCGGATCGCGAGAGGCAGAAGAGAAGATCTTCGATAACATCAGAAAGGAGCTGTCTAGCCATGGGATCATCGGCCATTGCCTGAAGATTGGCATCAGCTCTCTCTGTCTCCTTAAACCCATAGGGACTGAGCATGGCGGCCACCTGGCGCCGATCCAGCTGTGGGGCCAGGAGGAGATCCTTTAGGTTCAGTTGCGTCATACTCTTAAAACCTACACTCCTTTTAATATGATTATATAGTTGCGGAAGATGATGAGGCAAGATGAGAGCAAATCTTATATCAGGGATCGGGTAAAGTCTTAATATCCACCAATCTCTCTGACTTGATTTTCCAACCAGGCTGTAAGATCCTCCTGAGGGATTGGTTTGCTTATGAGGTATCCCTGTGCCGCATCACAGCCGTCAAGGGCAAGTCTATCCAATGTATCCTTATTTTCCACCCCCTCGGCAACAACCTTAAGGCCCAGGTTGTGGGCAAGCTCAATAATCGAACCCACTATAGCGGCGCTGTTCTCATCCGCCATCATATTCATGACAAATGACTTGTCTATCTTGATCTCATCTACGGGGAGCCTCTGGAGGTAGCTCAGAGACGAATATCCCGTACCAAAGTCGTCGATGGAAAAGCGGATTCCCATGGCAGTCAACTGTTTGATGACCTCCATGGCCAGGGCCGGGTCTGCCATGATTATACTCTCGGTGATCTCAAGTCTGAGGAAGTTTGATGCAACACCCCAGGTAGTAAGCAGCCCTCTTATATTGTCTAAGAGTTGCGGGGCTTGAAGGCTCCGCACCGAGAGGTTTACCGCCACGCTGATCTCAATCCCTGCCTTTTGCCAGCTCCTGGATTGACGAAGCGCCTCTTTTAGTACCCATACGGTAAGCTGTTTTATCGACCCTGTATGTTCTGCAAGGGTGATAAACTGATCAGGGGGGACGATGCCGAGTCGAGGGTGCTTCCAGCGCACAAGTGCCTCCACTCCATTTGTCCGGCCGGATTTAATGTCTATCTTCGGCTGATATAGGAGGAAAAACTGATTTTCGTCTATGGCATGGCGAAGCTCTCCCATAAGGGCGAGGCGTTCAGTGCTGTATCGATCATACTGGGGGGAGTAGATGGCAACACCGTTTTCTGTCTCTTTGGCCTTGTACATGGCAGTATCAGCATGCTGGACCAGGGTAACGGCACTCTCACCATGGCCCGGATAGAGGGCTATACCTATACTTGCGCTTACATCAATGGAAAGCCCTGATAATAAAAAGGGCTCTTCAAGCCTTTCCAGTATCTTCTTAGCTACCTCGGTCGCGCCCTCTGAGTCTGATTTTACCAGGAGTATCGCAAACTCATCCCCTCCCAGACGTGCAACCGTATCGGCCTCACGAAGGAGGTCTTGTAATCTGGATCCTACCTGCTCCAGCAACAGGTCGCCATTATGGTGTCCAAGTGTACTGTTGATCTCCTTAAAGCGGTCTAAGTCCATTATGAGAAGGGAAAGTGATCTATTTTCGCGCTTTCCTATAATAATCGCTTGTTGTATGCGATCATAGAGCAGGATGCGGTTTGGAAGATCGGTTAGGATATCATAATAGGCCAGATGCTGGGCCTTCTCCTCAGCCCGCTTGCGCCCGGTAATGTCAATAACCATCCCGGACAAGACCTCTCCGTCAAGGGTTGCGCTTACGAGTAGATTCCTGGTTTCACCTCTTTTTGTAAGCATCTCAAGTTCAAAATTATTTACCTTACCGGTTTTTTTAAGATCTTCTATAAAGACCTCCCTCTCTTTCAGATTTTTATATCTTGCAACAGCACCCTTCGATGTCATCTCTTCCGGGGATTCAAACTCATATATCCTGGCCAGGGCATCATTGGCATAGAGGATATCACCTTTAAGATTGCTCTGATATATACCTACAAGGGCATTATCCGCAATGTTTCGGTATCTCCTCTCTGATGCCTTCAACGATTCTTCTGCCTTATTTCTGGCACGTCTTACCTCAGCATCGCGCAACTCCCTTTCAATGGCAGGGACAAGCCGCGCCAGATTCCCTTTCATGAGGTAGTCATTGGCGCCGGCCTTCATAGCAGCCACAGCGGTCTCCTCGCCTATAGTGCCTGACACGATGATGAACGGGATATCAAGCTTCCTGTCCTTAAGGACTTCCAGCGCAGCACGGGCATTGAAGTTAGGCATAGTATAATCGGATATAATGATATCCCAGGTCTGCTGATCCAGCGCCATGCCCATGGCCTCAGATGTGTCGACCCTTTCATAGACAGGATCATATCCACCGCGCCTTAGCTCCCTTAAGGCCAGTTCCTTGTCGTCTTCGGAATCTTCTACAATCAATACACGAAGGGGCATACCCATCTATGATCTCCTGATAATTGGCGGGGTCTCATTTAGGACCAGCCAGTAAAGTCCCAGCTGCCTTATTGCCTCTACGAAGTTTTCAAAGTCCACGGGCTTGCGAATGTAACTATTGGCACCCAGGCTATAGCCATTAATCAGGTCTTTCTCTTCTTTCGAGGAGGTAAGGATAACTACAGGAAGATGCCTGGTCATGCTGTCTGACCGGATCCGTTTCAATACCTCAAAGCCGTCTATTTTTGGTAGTTTTAAATCCAGCAGTACGACCTGCGGCATAATATGCATATCCCGCCCCTTGTGGGCGCCGGCAGCAAAAAGATAATCAAGAGCCTCAACCCCATCCCGTGCCACAACCACCTCATTTAAGATATTGTTCTGCCTCAGCGCCCGGAGGGTCAGGACCTCATCGTCCTGATTATCTTCTACGAGCAGGATGATCTTATCCTTCATTTTGCCTCCATTTATATCTAAGAAGTTTGAAGGGTAAAGTAAAAAGTCGCACCTTTTTCTACTTCCCCTTCGGCCCAGATGCGGCCCCCATGGCGATGGATAATACGCATAACTATCGATAATCCAATGCCGGTGCCAGGAAACTCTTTCATACCGTGCAATCTCTGAAAGACGCCGAATAGTTTTCCTGCATAGGTCATGTCAAAACCGGCACCATTATCCCGGACAAAAAAGGCCGATCTACCATCATATTCTTTAACGCCAAATTCTATCCTCGCCTCCGGTTTTTTCCCACTAAACTTCCAGGCATTTCTGAGAAGATTTTCCAGGGCAATTCGAAGCAGGTGCGCGTCGCCATCTGCATAAAGCCCTGGCGAGACCACAAATTCTGCCTTACGCTCCGGCTGGGCCCTTCTAAGCTCTGCGGCAATCGACAGCGCCACTGCGCCCATATCGACCCTCTCCCTATGCATCTCGCTGCGGGTCACCCTTGAGAGGCTCAGCATGTCATCGATAAGCTGGGACATCCTCTGACTTGCCGCGCGTATCCTCCCCAGATAGTCTTTGCCCTGGTCATCCAGCTTTTCTATATACTCTTCAAGTAATGCCTGACTGAAGCCGTCCATACTTCTAAGCGGCGCACGAAGATCATGGGAGACGGAGTAGGAAAATGCCTCAAGCTCCTTATTGGCAGCTGCAAGTTCATTCGTCCGCTCAATGATGCGGCGCTCCAGATCTATGTTAAGCCTCCTGATCTCTTCCTCCGCCAATTTCCGCCGGCTGATATCGATAACCATCCCTGACAGAACCTCTCCCTCGAGGGTCGCGCTAATCAGCACATTCTTCGTTTCTCCCCTTTTTGTAACTACTTCAAGCTCGTAATCAGAAACCTTGCCGGTCTTCTTCAGCCTTTCAATCATGACCTCCCTGACTTTGGGATTCCTGTATCTTGAAAGGGCGCCCCCTGATATCATGTCATCCGGAGATTCAAACCCATACATCCTTGCCAGGGCATCATTCACATAAAGGATATCACCTTTAAGATTGCTCTTATATATCCCTGCAATGGCATTATCTACAAGATCCCGGTATTTTTTCTCTGAATCTTTCAATGCCTTCTCAGTGCGGTTCCGCTCGGTGATATCACGGATGTCGCTTATGACAAAAAATCCCTCTTCTGTCTCTAGGGGACTCAGGCTGATATCTGCCGGAAACTCACTTCCATCCTTGCGCAGACAGGCAATATCTACACATAGCCCCATGGGACGCGGCGTCGGCCTGGAATAATAGTCTGACCGATGTCCAATGTGCAGCTCCCGCAAGCGCTCAGGCACAAGCATCTCCACAGGTTTACCGATCAATTCATCCCTGTTGTAACCAAAGACCTTCTCCGCCTGAGAATTAACAAATATTATCAGGCCATTACTATTTACGATCACGATAGCATCAGGTACAGATTCCAGGACCTCGATATTGTTTTTGAGGATTATTCCCTTATCCATGGTTATATCTCCTCCGGCTTAACGGCAGAGATGCAGAAGACATATGATTGCACATCTAAGTTGAAGGAAGGGACTGATTTACCCATATTAACCTCAGTGCAACTAAATTAAGTTCTTAAGAGGCAATCCTGGATAACCCGATTACAGGCAGACAATAAAAACAATAAATACAAAAAAGTGGTTATACTCTATATCAATGTCATGGATATGTCAAGACGTATGAGAACTATTTGCCGGGGCCCTGCCCGGCCAACCAGACTGCAAGATCCTCATGGGAAATCGGTCTGCTTATAAAGTATCCCTGGGCAGCGTCACAGTTAAGCGAGGCAAGCTTATTCAGCGTCTCCTGATCATCCACACCTTCTGCTGTTACCTTGAGTCCAAGATTATGGGCAAGCTCTATTGTAGAGCGGACAATCATGGCGTCGTCCTTATCCTGGATCATATTCATGACAAAGGATTTATCGATCTTTAGCTCATCCACAGGAAGTCTCTTTAAATAACTTAAGGATGAATATCCTATTCCGAAGTCGTCTATGGAGAAGCTTACACCGAGGGAAGTAAGACCGGTTATGATCTCCATGGCATGCCTTGGATCTGCCATGATCTTACCCTCTGTTATCTCTAGTCTCAGGTTGGCAGGCTTTACGCCACACGCCGACAGGAGGCTCTTTACCTGATCAACTAACTGATGCTCATGAAGATCTCTGACCGACAGGTTGACGGCTATACTAAACTCAAGACCTCCCAGATGCCAGGTTTTAAACTGTCTTAGCGCCTCTTTTAGCACCCAGGAGGTCACCTGCCTAATTAAACCCGTATGCTCTGCGGGCTCTATGAACTGATCAGGGGGAATTATCCCTGATTTTGGATGCTGCCAGCGCACAAGGGCCTCTGCGCCTATTGCCCTTCCGGACCTTAAACCTATTTTTGGCTGATAGACCAAAAATAGCTGATCATTGCTGATACCGGCTCTAAGTTCTGCCATAAGGGCTAAACGCTGAGGGGAATACTGATCATGCGAAGGAGAGTAGACGCTAAAATTAGACTCCGCTTTTTTGGCAGCATTCATTGCTATATCCGCCCTTCTCATCAGGATATCTGCATCCTCCCCATGGCCGGGGAATAGGGCAATCCCTACAATAGGGGAAACCTGGACGGGCAGATCATCCAGGTAAAAAGGCTCCTCAAGTCTTCTTATGACCTTGTTGGCCGCATTAATAGTAACTGCGGGATTGATCTTCTCCAACAGGACCCCGAATTTATTGCCGCTAAGCCTTGCTACCGAGATCAGGCCCGCCTCCATAAAGGAGGCAAACAAGCGTTGACCAGTCTCTTTTAATACCTTTCCTCCGTTTTTATATCCAATGGAATTATTAATATCCTCGTAGCGGTCCAGCGATATGGTTAGCAGGGCAAGGGAGTAGTTTGCCTCTTTTGCGGCCGATATAGCCCCATTTACACACTCAAAGAAGGTGGCACGATTAGGAAGATCAGTCAGGCTATCATAATAGGCCAGGCGCTTGAGCTTTTCTTCGCTCTCCTTGAGGGCCTCCTCCATCCGCTTCCGTTCAGTGATATCTACTACCATTCCCGACAAGACCCCCCCGTCTAGCGTAGCGCTGATTAGCAGGCTTTTCTTATTACCCTTCTTTGTCAGGATTTCCAGGTCAAAATTAGCTGCCCTGCCTTCCCTTTTTAGATTCTGAGTCAGCCTGTCCATGTCTTTAGAGTTCTTGTATCTGGCCAGGATGCCGCTTGATATCATTTCTCTGGGTGATTCAAACTCAAAGATCCTCGCCATGGCATGATTTACAAAGAAGATCTCTCCTTTAACATTGCCCTGGTATATCCCTATTGTGGCATTTTTTACGAGATTACCGAACCGTTTCTCAGAGGATCTGAATGCATCTTCAAGGCTTCTGCTTTTCTTCCGGATCAGGGCCGATCTTAATTCCCGTTCAACCACCGGGCAGAGCCGGAAGAGGTTATTCTTTATGATATAGTCATGGGCGCCGGCCCTCATGGCATCCACGGCGGTCTCCTCTGTGATTTTTCCGGAAAATACAATAAAGGGTGTGTCGAGACCTCTCTCACTATAGACAACCAGGGCGGCAGGGCCGCTAAAATGCGGCATAACATAATCGCAGATGATAAGATCCCATTCCTGGCGATCAAGGGCGGCTATCATCGCATCAAGGGTATCAACCCGCTCATACTCGGGGTCATATCCTCCACGCCTGAGCTCAAGGAGTATCAGCTCGGCATCGTCCTCGGAATCATCGATGATTAATAGACTAAGAGGTCTATCCATTAACTTCTCTAAAAGATGGTGAGTTTACATTAATGGCCCGCCAGCATCATTTCTGGTATATGATTTTTTTGTAATATACCAGATTTCTGATATAAAGACAATATTCTTACCCCCTACCCTTGCCTGCCCAACCAGGATACAAGTTCTTCCCTGGAAACCGGCCTGCTTATGAAATATCCCTGGGCAGCGTCACAGCCAAGTGAGGCAAGTCTGTCCATTGCCTCCTGGTTTTCCACGCCCTCCGCTGTAACCTTAAGGCCAAGGCTGTGGCCAAGTTCAATGGTAGAGCGGACGATTTTTATGTTATTCTCATCTTCCATCATATGCATGACAAAGGACTTGTCTATCTTGATCTCATCCACCGGTAACTTCTGAAGATATCTAAGCGATGAGTATCCTGTACCGAAGTCATCAATGGAAAAGCGTATACCCATGAGGGTTAACTGCGTGATGATCTCCATGGCAAGATCAGGATCAGACATAATAATACTCTCTGTGATCTCAAGCCTTAAGCGTCTTGGATCAACACCCCATGTGGCGAGGAGTCCCTTTATCTGGTCAAGGAACAGCGGAGATTGAAGACTCCGCACCGAGAGGTTCACCGACACACTGATATCGAGTCCTGTCCGTTGCCATCTCCTGGATTGACGTAACGCCTCTTTTAATACCCAGAAGGTAAGCTCCTTTATTATGCCTGTATGTTCTGCAAGAGAAATAAACTGATCAGGAGGTATTATGCCTGACTTTGGATGCTGCCATCGGACCAGGGCCTCTGCGCCTATTGCCTTACAGGTATTTAGGTCTATCTTGGGCTGATATAAAAGGAACAACTGATCAGAGTCTATGGCATGGCGAAGCTCAGCCATAAGCACCAGGCGCTCCGGAATAAACTGGTCGTATTGCGAGGAATATATATTCCAACTGCTTTCGGTCTTTTTGGCCATATGCATTGCTATATTCGCCCGCCTGACCAAGGTATCGGCATCCTCACCATGTCCAGGGAACAGAGAAATACCTATGGAGGAAGAGATATCAACGGAAAACCCATTTATCACAAAGGGATCTTTAAGTCTTTCTATGATCTCGTTTGTTATCGTCATGACTCCTTCTGCATCTACATTTGACAGGATAACTGCAAATTTATCCCCACCAGGGCGTGCAATGATTGCGGTCTTATCAAGGGCGCCTTGCAGGCGCTTTCCTATCTGCTGCAATATGATATCACCATTGTGGTAGCCAAGGGTATTATTAATCTCATCGAAGCGGTTCAGGTTTATGACGATGATGGCAAAGGGTTTATTTTCAGACCTTGCCATGCTAATGGCACGGTCTATGCTGTCATGAAACATAAGTCGGTTTGGAAGATCAGTTAATATGTCATAATAGGCCAGATGGCGGATCTCCTCTTCTGCCTGCTTTCGCTCGGTTACATCCCGGAAACTACACACACGGCCGACCGGGTGGCCATCAATACGTTGCGACTTTGAAAATCGATCGAAGATCCTCCCGTCTTTAAATTCCAATACATCATGGCTCTCAGCATCAGGATGTGAGTATAGCTCCCTCACCTTGACCAGGAATCCTTCCGGGTCTTTCAACTGGTCCAAAACATACGCCTGCGCCTGATTGTCATCCTGTGATGCCACAATATATTCCGGAATACACCACATATCTATGAACCTTTTGTTAAAGGTTATCATCTTTCCCGCATTGTTTACTACCAGGATGCCGTCGGCGGTCGATTCAATCGTTGCATGCAGGAGAGAGAGGGATTTCTCAACCTCTTCTTGCGCCTCCTTGCGCTCGTTAATAACGATTTGGGCATAGAAGCAAAACAGAATAAGGATGCCTATAACTAACAGACGTATCCAGATTTCATAAGGATCTGAGGTAAATATCTCCTCAAAGAGGTCCTCTTTATGGAATATGAAGGCATCTACGGCAGACTCAAGAAACCAATAGAAAAGACCCAGTCCGATTCCGACCCACTGAAGAGGGATCTTTCTCATGGCATTAATAGCTTCTACCTCTCCTTTAAGGAAAAAAGGATATTGACCTTCTAATTAGAATTAGGTGCTGATAATATACTATTTCTGTGTTTTTATCAACGTTTTTGTTCTGTCCCAAGAATAGAGATTGAAATTTGTTTTCTATTATTCCCGACTCCGCCTACCCTTGTTTACCCAACCAAGCCGCAAGCTCCAATTGTGGTATAGGTCTGCTTATGAAATATCCTTGGGCAGCATCACAGCCAAGCGCAGTAAGTTTATCAAACACCTCCCGGCTTTCAA
>CAYZUL010000008.1:0-9037 GCA_964481895.1 uncultured Nitrospirota bacterium
GTTTCAGTACCACCAGATTCATATAAAAATACCTGTAACCTCCAACTCCCCCTGACCCCCTCTTCAAGTAATGAGGGGGGATTTAAAAGGGGGATTAAGGGGGTTTATTTTCATGCCCCTGTGTGCTCGCAGGGGCATGCCGGTTTCATCTGTAGCCGCAGACCTCAGTCTGCGCTGATGCAATTCACTGCCCTGATCCCTTTTTCTGCTGATCATTTTTATCATAATGGAGGGACAGGGGGATATTTGTGAAAATCCAGAAAAGAAAGGGGGTGAAAAGAGATGAAAAGGATATCTATTTTACTGGTTGTATTTGTAATGGTCTTAGGGCTTTTGGTGTCTGCTCATGCCACACTCATTGATCGTGGAGGGGGGCTGATCTTCGATGATGATCTCAACATCACCTGGCTTCAGGATGCCAACTATGCCCAGACATCAGGGTTCGATGTCGATGGTTTGATGATGTGGGATGCAGCCAGGCTCTGGGCGGATGGCCTGTCCTTTGGAGGCTTTGATGACTGGCGGCTTCCAACCACACTCCAACCTGATCCGAGTTGTGGTATCCAGTCTGGCGGTTTTTCATTTGGTTTGAACTGCACCGGGAGTGAGATGGGGCATCTGTACTATACAGAGCTGGGGAATCCAGCAGGTGGCCCGTTAAGTAATACTGGTCCCTTTACGAACCTGCAGGCCAACCTCTACTGGTCGGGTACGGAGTTTGCATCCCCTATTATTCTTAACAGCGCATGGGTCTTCACCTTCGTCAGTGGCTTCCAGGACGAGATCGGTAAGGACAGCAGATTCTACGCCTGGGCTGTGCGGGATGGCGATGTCGCCCGCGTGCCGGAGCCGGGTACGTTGCTCCTTCTAGGCTCAGGCCTGGCAGGGTTAGTAGTGTTCAGAAAAAAACTGGGGCGGCGACATAGGTAATTTAATGATTTGTGTGATTTGGTTATTTGCCACTTACCTTCCCCCTCTCCCATTGTGGGAGAGGGATGGGGTGAGGGGTTCCCTGCCAGAGCACTTCAAATGTTTGACTTGGGTTTTTTTGATGTGATAGTGTAGCTATATGCAGACTGTTACTATCTCAAAAAGGGAATATGAGGAATTAATTGAAAAGAAGCTCCGCTACGAATATCTCCATCAGATAATCGAAGGCGATGTCTTTTCCCCGCCCCCAGCAAAGGAGATTAAAGAGATCATCAGCGCCTTCAAAAAGACAGGCCTTTACAATCAGAAGTTTATTGACAGCCTTAAAAAAGGACTTAAGCGTTCCTCGTATTTTAAATGATAATCCACCCTATTCATTCTGAAATAGAGAAATACCTTAAGCTCAGAAAATTAGAAAAGAAGTTTGAAAAACAGATAACTATTTTTAAAGAAAATCCTTTTCATCCCAGCTTAAGAACTGAATTGCTTGAACCGAGAAAGATGAAAATATGGAGTCTTAGGATTGACAGAAAATACAGGGCGCTGTTTATTTTTCTCGAAAAAGATGTTGTTGAGATTATTGATGTAAATGATCATTATCAATAGCAGAACGAAGCGCAACGCACGTGACTTCTCCTCGGCTCCGGCCTGGCAGGCAGGGATGGCGGCGTTTGGGAAAAGGCTGGGACGGAGAGCGGGCTGAGGATGACCAGATTAGGGAAAAAAGAGGAACTTCAGGATTTTAAGTTTAAAAACAACCAAGCTGGCAGGAGACGATCTTTATCTTAATCCCTTCGGCGGCCTTGCCGACCTTCCATACAGGGAGCCTCAGCTTTTCTGCAAGCTCAAAGGCCTTTGAACAGGAGAGCTTTCCATCCCTTGCGGCCTTCATTATCTCCTCATTAAGATCTATTTCCATAAGTGCTCCAATTCTTGCCCATTATTCGTAGCATATTTATTATCTTCGTTGCAACTTCCTGCGTTCAAACCTTGACATAATACCTGTGGGGATGTTAAGCTATTAAAACAAAAAGTAATTATCTGTGGAGAAATTTTGTAATGATAGAAGGAACGGTTAGGATCACAAAGGAAACTATAATCGGAGATGCCATAAGGATAAACCCCGTGGCAGAGAGTATAATTGCAAAACATTTTGGAGCCGGCTGCTTCTCCTGTCCGGGTATCAAGTCAGAGACAATAGCCTTTGGGGCATCCATGCATGGCTTAGATCCCGACCTTGTTGTCAAAGAGATAAACGAACTGGCTTAGAGATAGCTAAGTCTGATCAGGCCCTTTCTTTTGTCATCATTAATTTTTATATACCCTTCGATGGTCCCTAAGTCAGACCATGGACCTTTCATCAAATATCCGTAGATCCCCTTGTTTTTCATGATCATCTCTATGTATGTATCTATAATCGAATAGAATTGACCATCAGGAATATACTGAAAGATCTCTGGTTCAATTACATGTATTCCTGCAAACATATAGCTTTTTAGATCGATATCGGAACATTCAGGTTTATCAAGGATCTGCCGGACACTTAGATCCTTGTCTGTCTTTACCGGCCCGTAAAGGTCAGGATTATCATTTTCGCGCAGTACCATGGTGGCTATGCCTCCATGCCTTTGATGGAGCTTAACGAGGTCGTCGATGTTGATATCTATCAATATGTCTCCATTTATCACAAGGAAGGCAGAGTCAGAGAGGAAGGCCTGGACCTTCTTTATACCCCCGCCTGTGCCCAGGATCAGATCTTCCCTGGAATAGGTGATCCGCATTCCGAGTTTGCTCCCATCCCCCAGCGCCCCTTCTATCTTATCTCCAAGATGATGGAGATTTATTACGACATGCCTTATACCGTAATTAGCTAAAAGAAGCAGGGTATATTCAATTAAAGGACGATCCCCAATGGGCACAATAGGCTTGGGTATATTGTCGGTTATTGGGCGGAGCCTTGTGCCAAGGCCTGCGGCAAGGATCATAGCCTTCATTTTCTAGGCGATCTCCCCGACATATTTGGAAAGGATCGTTTGAAGTGGGTTTAAATCGGGATATTTTTGAAGATTTTTTTTGATATAGCCAAGGGTCGCCGGTATATACCCGATGAAGCTGTCATTCTTCTTGACCTCTTTGATGTATACAAACCTTCCAACCGCCTTCATGTTCCGCTGGACAGACATCAGATCAAATAGCTGCCTGAACCTTTTTTTATCAGGCCCATTTCCACTGGTCTCCTCCATCTTAGAGAGGTAGTATGCTATCAGATCGTCAAGTAACTTTTCTTCCAACTGGAGATAAGAATCCCTCAGGAGGGACGCAAGGTCATAGACAGCAGGGCCCATGAGGGCGTCCTGGAAATCTATCACGCGGATCCTTTCTTCCTTGATCATGAGGTTTCGGCTATGGTAGTCCCTGTGGGTAAAAATCCTGGGCTCGTTTGAGAGGATCTTAGATACCCCATGGAATATATCCCTAATCTCGCTTCTTTCTGATTCTTTAAGCTTTTTCCCAGACCTTGCCTCTACCCCATATTCTATGAAGTGGTCAAATTCCCACATCAGAAGTGGAATGTCAAATCCCCTGCCTGAAGCTATGCACTCATGGTTGAGTCCCTTTGTAGCAGATAATTGTATCATTAGCAGCTCATCAATCGCCTTTTTATAGTATATCTCCTGAACGTCAGGTGTAGATCCTTTCAGTGCCTCATACATGGTTGAATCGCCTAGATCCTCCAGGATCAGTACCCCCCTCTCCCTATCATAATAATAGATCTCCGGAACCCCGACCCCGCACAAAGAAAGAAATCTCGATATGTTGATATAGGGCAGTTCTGTGATATGGACATTACTTGGTGTGACTTTTTCTTCTGACGCCTTGAATGCCTCGGGTTCTGCAAGCTCCATGACGATATAGGATGACTGGTTTCTGTTGCTGATCCGGTAGTATGTCCTGTTAGAGGCATCACCAGTCAGCTTCTTGAGGCTGAACCCGTCATATATAATACCCGCCTTGTTTTTTAAGATCCTACAGATATCTTCTTCAAGCATATCAATATATTGCCATTCCAGGATGGTTGTGTCAAACCATCTTTTGTGATATCCTCCAAAAGAATCTGTTCAAGAAAGGTTAATGATGGAAACACATATAGAGCGTTGGCTTGTCGGTACGGCTGTCCTAATTTTGCTCCTTCTCGGGGCATATCTGGTGTTATCTCCTTTTTTTATCCCGGTAACCTGGGCTATTATCCTGGCCATTTCAACATGGCCTATCTTTCGCATGGTGAGGGGGTTTTTGGGCGGCCGCGATGGATGGGCTGCCATGGCAATGACGTCCCTTTTAATTTTAGCCGTAGTAGGGCCGGTAGTGATCCTCTCTGTATCGTTATCAGCAGAGGTTAGGACGGTTTTTACTTCGATCCAGGCATGGCTTATCAAGGGTCCCCCAGCGCTCCCCCCTTTTTTAGAAGGGATGCTAAAAGAATGGTTTCCTGGGCTGTATGGGGATCTTGGGGCATGGCAGAAATTTATCCGCGACCAGGAGTCAAAGTGGGTTAAAGAACTCCTGTCATCCGGCCGGGACATAGGGGTAATCCTTGCCAGGGCAGGCCTTACCATCCTTACCTCCTTTTTTTTCTTTCGCCATGGGGAGGCGCTCTTAAACCAGACCCGTACGGTCTTTCACCGCCTTGCCGGTGAGAGGATCTGGAAGCTCCTTCATCCAATCGGAGAGACGGTAAAGGCTGTAGTTTACGGCCTCCTGCTTACAGCGACTGCCAGAGGTATCCTGGGAGGCCTGGCCTACTGGGTGGTGGGACTTAAGGCGCCCATCCTGCTTGGCATTGCAACTGGTTTATTGGCGCTGCTGCCATTTGGGCCTGTTTTTATATGGCTTCCCTCTTCGCTTTGGCTCCTAAGTCTTGGGGCCTTCTGGCAGGGCATAGCACTCCTTCTGTGGGGAGTGCTCGTAATTAGCTGGATTGATAATTTTATGCATTCACTATTTATTAGCAGGGCCACCCAGATCCCATTTCTTTTGGTCTTCTTTGGTGTGATGGGCGGTATAATCTCCTTTGGACTAATAGGAATCTTCCTGGGCCCGGTTATCCTTTCAGTAGTCCTTACATTGTGGCGTGAATGGGCAGAAGAGGTTCAGACTACTGAAGAGCCCAAATCCTAAAAACTGATATTTAACCTGAGACTATATGATGGGACATCGGAGATGTCATATTCTCCAACAATACTAAAAGGGAGCAGAGATGCCTTTAGCCCTACAAACCCTCTTGTCTTGCTTGCAGTATCTTCGAGGCCGACAAGATCACTACTGGCCTTTATCCATACCTGCCCAATTCCTGCATACGGTGTAAAGAAGAGGACCCCCTTGCTTATTGAAAGATCGGCGCCGAATGTCTCGAGATCAAGACTTGATATACCGATAAGCCTTGTATAGGAGGCCCTTAAAGCAAGGGCAGGTGTCGCGGCGGTTCCGGTCAGGATTGCCCATTTTATCTCGGCTCCAGCCAGTGATATGTTGCTGTTTGGCACCCTTGAATAAATTGCCCCAAAATCGATCCCGAAAGGGAGACCCTTCTGTAAGTGTAACTTGGGAAAGACCAGGAATCCAGGTGGATTAGAAGATACCCCGGCCCTTTTAAACAGCTCCTCATCAATATCAACAGTAGTGAGTTCAGCGCCCAGATCAAACCCGATAATCCCGAGGTTTTCGGCGGGGGCAAGCGGGACATAGGCTACTGAAAGACCTAACTCTTCTGTAACGGCATTAAACTGGGGCTGGCCAATCCCTAATGGTATGTTCAAATTAGCATCGGCGGCCAAAAGGTGTCCTGAGGTAAAAAGGAAAATGAGCAATAATGAAGGTATAATCTTTTTAATCATGATGAGAAATCTTAATGAATGGATTTTATAAAGTCAACCATTATCTTTTAACAAGCTTGCTGAGTCCTGTCCAGGTCCCAAACCACTTGTTCCCGCTTTTATCAAAGGCTATGGAGAAGACATTATCATCCAGGAGCCCATCCTTTTTTGTGTATGTCCTCCATGCCTGTCCATCAAACCGGCTTGCCCCGCCATCTGTACCTGCCCAGAGGGTTCCATCTGAATCCGTTGCAAGGGCATGGATGAAGTTGCCGCCGAGCCCATCCTTTTTTGTGTATGTTCTCCAGGTCTTTCCGTCAAACTTGCTTAACCCTGCGCCCCATGTCCCAAACCACTTGTTGTCATTGTTATCAACCGCAATAGAGATTACAAAATTAGGATTCGGGCCGATATTCCGTTTTTCAGCGGAGGCATGATGTCTTCCTCGGACGGAGTCATCTGACCCGTAGCCTTTCTGATCAATGCCCGATGCAGCGTTAAACTGATTTTTATTCGGGACGGCCGCCTCGCCTTCAGCTACATCTACACCAAGACCATCCTTATGGGTGTAGCTTTTCCATTCCCTGCCGTCGAAACTGTTTACCCCTGACTCTGTTCCAAACCAGAATATACCATCCTTGTCAAGGCCTATTGCGTAGACCCATTTATCTATTAAACCATCCGCCTCGGTATAATTCCTGAATCCCTTGCCATCAAATACAGACACCCCTTTCCATGTTGCAACCCACATCTTTCCGTCTTTTTTATCAAAAACTATATCATATACCCAGAGATCGCCGAGGCCATCGGCGGGTGTGAATCTTTTCCATTCTTTGCCATCAAACTTTACCAGACCGCCCCCATACGTACCTATCCATTTGTCTCCCTTCTCATCCACTTTGATTATATATATCCCTTTGCTCACAAGACCGCCCCCGGTAGATTCCGGGGTATAGATCACATGCTTATCCTTGGTTCTGGTATCGTAGTTTATCACCCCGCTTGGAAGACCCATCCAGAGAAGGTCTCCATCAAAGGCCATTGTCTTAACATTGGTCCCGGTATCGAAGTTTACCCATTCGATACTGCTGGCTTTTTCAGTCTTTTGTTCTTTTTCCTTTGTGTCGGTTCTTATGCATGAGAAGTGGACTAAAGAGAGCACAAACAGAAGGAGAGAGCAAAGAGTTTTAATTCCGTTCATCTATACCTCCTTAAAGCCCGGCAAAATTATTGGCACATTTATTTCCATTGACAAAATCCAACAGAGTTGATATCTTTTTAAGGATTTTATTATATAGATTAAATAAACACTATGCAATCTGGATGAGAAAGGGAGGGATATAAAAATTTATGTAATTGGGCGGATAGCTCAGTTGGAAGAGCGCTGCCCTTACAAGGCAGAGGTCACAGGTTCAAGCCCTGTTCCGCCTACCATGCTGCGGTGATTATTATTGTAGCTGCAGGATAGAGGTCTATGGAGGGGCCGTAGTTCAGCTGGTTAGAACGCCGGCCTGTCACGCCGGAGGTCGCGAGTTCGATCCTCGTCGGCCCCGCCATTATGACATCTATGCATAGTACAGGACAGTACAAGAAGGAGTGACGTGTATAGTTTTGTTTTTTTATTTGATTTAATTGATCTTGATTCTGAACTCCTTAGAATGTTTGTCTCCCAGGATCTGGTAAGTTTCATAGTTGAAGCAATAATTTTCTTCTTCTCAATCATTTCGTGGGCAATTATCTTTTCTAAATTAAAAAAGATCAGAAAGGCTGAGTCAGAGGGCCATAGATTTATGGCTTTTTTTGCGCGATATGATGATATTTTCGAATTACGGAAGACGGCCAAGAAGCTTAAGAATAGTCCGCTGTCAGCCATGTTCCTCGGTGGATGCGAGAGGTTAAATTTGGCTTCCACTTCCGAAACTAATACGGGATTAAATGAATTAGCAGATCCAGAAAAAGATATAAGTATCACTTCAATTGAAAGATATCTTAACAGTATAATCGAAGATGAGATCTCAAATATGGAGAGGCATCTATTTTTTCTCGCTACAACAGCAAATATTTCCACCCTTTTGGGCCTCTTCGGTACCGTTTGGGGGGTGATGAATGTATTCATGGAGATCGGCAGGGAGGGATCTGTCAATATAGCAGTTGTGGGTCCCGGTGTAGCAGAGGCGCTTATTACGACAATTGCGGGCCTGATTGCAGCCATTCCGGCGGCTGTGGCCTTCAATTATTTTACTAATAGGATAGACCGGATGGGAGTGCAGATGAATCTCTTCGCGACAGAATTCTTTAGGTATGTTGGGGATAAATTCGAAAAGGAAGGTCGCAAGGTAAAGGTTTAAATGTCTTATGTAAGAAGACATAGAAGGATAAATGCTGATATCTTGATGACGCCCTTAATGGATACAGCATGGACGCTCCTTATCATATTTGTAATTACTTCACCTGTAATTTTCAGGGGTCTGGATATTAAGTTGCCGAGATCATCATCGAATAATATAAGGCCTGATGCAAGAAAGATTGTAACAGTCAACAGGGACCATTCTGTATATATTGACAAGGAGAGATATTCATTAAGCCAGCTCGAACCTGCTTTGATTGCACTAAAGAGAGGCAACCCTGATATATCTGTATATTTGAGGGCAGACAGGGATGTCCCTTACGGTGTTGTTGTAAGTGTAATGGATTTACTTAAGAGGTCCGGAATAGACCGATTAGGGATGATAACAGAGCCGGTATCTAAGTCTGGTCAACAATAGAGTAAAATATAATGCATCATGGTTATAGCAACAACCTGATAATAAGCAGAAGGGTAGAGGGGAGGCTGAGCAGGATGATGGCATTCTCTTTCTCCTTTCATCTTTTTCTTATTATGACAATAGTTATCGTGTCTTTCATGTCAAATAAAAAATCACACAGGATCGACGCAAACTACGTAACCCTTGTTACTGTGCCAAAGGAGGATGTCTCAAATCAGTTAGAGTCAAGGCCTTCGGTGCCCGGGGGCATGGAGAGAGAGAAAAAAAATAAGGCGGAAAAAGAAAGAGATAGATCTGTAATGTCCAGGAAGGAGATCTCAGGAAAGGATAGCACGGTAGATACAAAACAAAAAGAAGGCTTAAACGAATGGTGGAAGAAGAACAAGGAATCATTGATAGCTTCTAATGATACCAAGACACAGAACAAGCTTACAGTGCCGCCGCCAACGCCTACAACCATCCCAAAGG
>CAYZUL010000008.1:9137-12754 GCA_964481895.1 uncultured Nitrospirota bacterium
AAGACACAGAACAAGCTTACAGTGCCGCCGCCAACGCCTACAACCATCCCAAAGGTCCAGGATAAGGCCTCCTTGCAGGAGACTGAACGACCTCAGCCCCAAGAAAAATCAGAAGGCTTAAACGAATGGTGGAAGAAGAACAAGGAATCATTGATAGCTTCTAATGATACCAAGACACAGAACAAGCTTACAGTGCCGCCGCCAACGCCTACAACCATCCCAAAGGCCCAGGAAAAGCCCTCTTCTATCGAGCAAGACAAGCCCCAGGCACAGGAGAAGCCGGAAGGCTTAAACGAATGGTGGAAGAAGAACAAGGAATCTGCTGAAGATGGGATCAAAAAGGATCAAACCCCTGGAAAGAACCTCCAGACAGAGGATAAGGTTGCACTCAATAATCCTAATCCGGGAGATGTGGGGATAAGGGTCGATAATCTGAGTACCGGGTTTCCGGCAATCTATTTCGAAAGCATAAAGAACAAGATACAAAGATACTGGTTCCCCACTTCCAATCTTATGACGGTTGTAGCTTTTAGTATCAAGCCTAGCGGAGAGGTTGCAGGCCTTCAGGTGGAGAAGGGGTCAGGAAACAGTTTTTTTGACAGATCGGCGATAAGGGCAGTTATGGACTCAACCCCTCTGCCGCCTTTTCCGGAAGGATTTAAAGAGAAAGATCTTAATGTCCACTTTACATTTATCGGGGAGGCTGTAAGATAATGGTTTTCACAAAGAAGAGGAATAATCTCTGTCTGCTGTCCATGCTGTCTGTAATGATAAATCTTGTTTCTGTTGCTGCCCATGCCTCAGATATATATCTGGAGATCAGCAAGTCAGGTTTTCAGAAGGCCCCCATAGGTATATTCAATTTTGTAAATTCTGCTGTCCAAAAAAATAACAGGGATGAAAATCCGACAGAGATCCTGAAAAATGATATCAGGAGGAGCCAGATATTTGAGATCAGGGACCTGACAACGGAGGGCCTTGCGGCAGAGATAGCAGGTGACCCGGACCAGGCTTTGCTCAAGGCAGCAGGTGGAAAGGGCATTATCCTGCTTGTCTGGGGCAACCTTTACTGGCGGGACAAGGATCTGGTGCTGGAGGGCCATGTCTTTGAGACAGCAACGGGGAATATGATTGTTGGCAAAAGGTATATAGGGAGCATGCAGATCCTGAGGGCCATGGTGCATCGGTTGGCCGATGAATTGGTATTCCGTTACACAGGCGAGAGGGGGATATCGCAAACCAGGATAGTTTATACCGCTGAGAAGGCCGGGGTGAAGGACATCCATATTATGGATTATGACGGCTTCAATAACAGGAGGATTGGTGTAGATAGGGGTATTATAATTTCCCCAAAGTGGTCTCCTGACGGCAGACAGCTTGCCTATACATCATACAGGGATGGCAATCCTGACATCTTTGTTGCAGATCTCATAAATGGCTCCCCGAAAAAGCTTGTCTCCTTCAGCGGACTGAATATATCCCCCTCCTGGTCGCCATCAGGTGATCAGATGGCATTTGCCACAACAAAGGACGGAAATGCAGAGATATATGTAACGGATCAGGAGGCAAAGAGGTTCAAGAGACTCACCTTCAATCAGGCTGATGATATCTCGCCATCATGGTCTCCGACCGGAAATGAGCTGGTCTTTATGTCAGACAGGGGTGGGAATCCGCAGATATATACTATGGGTGTTGATGGAACAAATGTCAGGAGGTTGACCTTTGAGGGGGATTACAATACCTCCCCTGTCTGGTCGCCGAAGGGTGACTGGATAGCCTATGCCTGCAGGAAGGACGGCCTGCTTAAGATCTGTCGCATAAGACCTGACGGATCTGAAATAACTCAATTGACAACTGGTGGACAGGATGACGAGGCCCCGACATGGTCTCCTGATGGCAGGCATATCTCATTTGCATCGAACCGGGAAAATCATAGGGCCATCTATATGATGAATATGGACGGTTCTGATATAGAGAGGCTGACTTTAGATGAGGCTAATAATTCGAGCCCTTCGTGGTCGCCAAGGTAAATAAAACAAGGAGGTATCTTTATTATGCATAAGGTAAGAGTTTTCTGCATCCTGTTTTTTATCCTCTCCGTTCTTGCATTCCAGCACGGCTGCGCAAAAAAGATCGACAGCGCAATGTCATCTGCCGGCATTGAAGATGGCAAGACTGCCGGAGCTGCTGCTAAACAGGACAAGCCTGGTGGGACACCGGGCGGGAGGGTGGATAAGGAGGCTAATAAGGGAATTGGTGAGGAGGGTATTGGAAAGTCTGTTACCCCGCCCGGCGATACATCCTCTCAGGGGATTTCCGGATCTATTGCGCCTGAGAAAGGGGGCAATCTGGCCACTATGGAATCCATAGAAAAGAAACCTGTTATTATTGAAGGACAGGAGGGGGAGGGGACTGTAAGGGGCCCTGCAACAGGCAGAAGGGAAGGGAAGGAGGAGATAGCCACAATAGAACCAGCCGCTCCACGGAAAGGTGGAGGAGAATCCATCGTGAGGCCTGAATCAAGACAGGATGGGATCTCATCTGAGGTGATGAAGAAGGATGAGGAGAAGTTGGTGATGGTTCCTGAGAAGGAGACCCTGGTGGCTTCCAAGGAAGAACCGGGGCCAGCGCTTGAAGGGCTAAGAAAGGGCCGCGAGGACTCGGGGCTGAAGGATGTATTATTTGACTTTAACAGCTGGATCATAAAGGGTGATTTTATAGGGACACTTGAGCAGGACGCCAAATACCTTATCTCAAACCCTGGGCTTAAGGTGCAGATAGAGGGGCACGCAGACGAGCGCGGTACCAATGAATATAACCTTGCCCTTGGAGAACGCAGGGCACAGTCTACAAGGAAATTTTTAGTGGATATAGGTATAGCCCCGGAGAGGATAGCTATTATAAGTTATGGGGAGGAGAGGCCCTTCTGTAAAGATCATGGAGAGTCATGCTGGACAATCAACAGAAGGGGACATTTTTTAATTATCGGTGAATAATATCAAATGAGTATCGATTCAGGGGTTTACAGTATGTATAGGGCAACATTTCTTCTGCTGGCTATTATATTTATTGGGGGGTGCGGGCTGAAGATTGTCCCCATGGAGGATGGGGGAAATAGAAGACAGGAGCAACAGTCAATAGATGACAAGCTGAAGGATGAACAGAAGAGGATTGAGGAGAGGATTGCGACCCTGGAGAAGGCAAAGGAAGAGGGTGAACTTTCTCAGAAGAAGATGGAGAATGCCTGGGGTTCAGTAAAGGAGAGGGTGGATCAGCTTGCAAGGAAGATCGCTGAAATTAATGCCAGGTCTGATCAATCGGACCAGGATGTTAAATCCTTGCATGGGGACATGGAGGTGCGTGACAGGAAGATTGCGGCGATCCACCAGGACATGGATGACATAGATGTGGAGATCAACAGACTTCATGAGAAGTCCAATAGTTCCAGGGCAGATACAGAGAGAAGGCTTACCGAGCAGGGAAATACATTAAAAGAGGCTTCAAAAAAGGCAGATGACCTTGCTAAATCACTAGACATGCTGGCTGCAAAATATGGCACCAGGATAGATGAGGAGGAGAAGAGGATTGCTGATCTCTCCTCAAGGGTTGATCTGCAG
>CAYZUL010000008.1:12854-55933 GCA_964481895.1 uncultured Nitrospirota bacterium
TCTCAAAATCCCTTGATACCCTCGGTACTAAATTCTCTGCAAAGATAGATGAGGAGGAGAAGAGGATTGCTGATCTCTCCTCAAGGGTTGATCTGCAGGGGAAGGGTTCAAATGTAACGCAGGCAGATCAGGCTGTGCGGCTTACTGATATGGCAAAGAGGTTCGATACCTTCAGTCAGGATGCAACGAACCAGATAAACAGCCTTACCAAGGGCATATCCGATATCTCAAAATCCCTTGATACCCTCGGTACTAAATTCTCTGCAAAGATAGATGAGGATGAGAAGAGGATTGGTAATATGGAGAAGGTTTTTGTAAAGACCGGCAAATTAAAAGAAGGTTCAATGGCAGAAGGAAATCAGACCAAGGTCTCGGCTGATCAGGGGAAAAAGGGAGGCAGGAAAGAAAAGGATGTTGATGATGGTTCGAGGGAGGTCTATGATCAGGTATTTGAGGAGTTTAAGAAGGGGAGCCTCGATTTAGCCATTTTGGGCTTCCAGGGCTTTATCAAGAGATTTCCTGAGTCTGATCTTGTACCGAATGCCCAATACTGGACAGGGGAGTGTTACTATGCCAAGAAGGATTTTAAGTCGGCAATAGAGGCATTTGAAAAGGTGATATCAGGATATCCAAAAAGTGATAAGGTTGCAGGGGCCTTGCTTAAAAAGGGTTATTCCTATAATGAATTGACGGATAAAAAGACTGCCGAGAACCTCTTAAAAAGGGTTATGGAGGAGTATCCAAACTCCAAGGAGGCCCAGCTGGCAAGGAATAAGCTGTCGGAGTTAAGATAATTAACCGGTATGAGGAGGTATTGATGGTATCTATATTATTTAGGTTGAGAAATATCATTCGATTTATCCTCCCTGTGACATTGATCCTATTTATGATCCCGCTCTCCAGCTGTTCCAGGATGGCATGGACCTTAGGCGGGACGAAGAAGATAGACGAGGAGAGGGTGACCCAGATGGTGGGTGAAAAGAATCAAGGAAGTATAAAGGAGGAAGAGGACTTAAGGGTAAGCGCCGATATTGCAGCCAGAGAGGGCCGTATTAACGGAGGAGATGCCGGCATGTCCGGGAGATCGGATCTGCCGACGGCCAGGAACGGCCTAAAGAAGGATTCGGGTATAGAGGATATATTTTTTGATTTTGACAAATACTTAATAAAAGAAGATTATATAGAGATCCTGAAGAAGGATGCCGAGTGGCTCTCCTCCAACCCGAATACAAAGGTTGTGATTGAAGGGTTGGCTGATGAAAGGGGCACTACAGAATATAATCTGGCCCTTGGCGAGAGGAGAGCCCAGTCTGTAAAAAAGCATCTGATTGCCCTGGGGGTAGAACCCGTCAGGATAAATACAATAAGTTACGGTGAAGAGAAACCTGTGTGCAAAGAACATACCGAGGAGTGCTGGTGGAAAAACAGAAAGGCGCATTTTTCAATAAACCAGTAAATCTTTTAATCCTTCTCTTCATATTCTGGCTTGCAGGCTGTGCCCTGCAAGCTGATATGATTGACCTCCAGAAGGATATGGAAGATATCAAAAAAGGCGATCCGGCATTGCGCCAGCAATTAAAAGAAACGGATAAGACCATTAAAGAGAAGATGGCGAATCTTCAGAAGACCCAGGTAGACCTTATTTCAAAGATCGAACGTCTTAATTCCGATCTTGAGGCGATCCGCGGCAGGCTGGAGGAGAATGAACACAGGATGTCAGAGACATTAAAGAAGATTGATGACCAGGTTTACAGGGCAAAGGACCTTTTTGCAAGGATGGAGATCCTTGAGGGGAGGTCTCTTAAAGGGTCAAATACACCTTTTAGAGATAAAGGTGTGATGCCTGACGACGGAAAGAGATCCGGAACGGGAAGAGAGACCGATCAGAGAAAGACAGGATCAGACAGGCCGGATGAGAAGGGTGGTGCAAATCCAAGCGAGGTATATAGTCAGGCCTACAGCGATTATGTAAAGGGAAACTATGACCTGGCCATTATGGGTTTTCAAAATTATATAGTCCAGTTTCCGAATGCAAATCAGGTCCAGGATGCCCATTACTGGGTGGGAGAGTCTTTTTACGGCAAGGGGGAATACCAGAAGGCGATCGATGCCTTTGAGAGGTTTATAAAGAGATATCCCAGAAGCGATAAGATAGTGACTGCCTTACTGAAAGAGGGATATGCCCATAATGAACTGGGCGACAAGGCAAACTCAAGACAATTCTTAAGGCGGGTAATCGAGGAGTTCTCTCTTTCGGAGGAGGCAAAGCTGGCTAAGGCCAAGCTTTCCGAGATAAAATAGCTTAGAAAAAGCTCAAATGACAAAGCTCAAATGTCAAATTTTTTTGAAATTTGGGTTTTGACATTTGGTTTTGAAATTTTGAATTATGGTAAGGGGATATTAAGGTGTCATCTGGTAAGAAACCGGTCATAATCCTGACAGGCCCTACCTCTGTGGGTAAGTCAAAGATCGCCCTCTATCTGGCAAGGCAACTTTCTGCAGATATAATCAGCGCAGACTCGAGACAGATTTACAGGGGGATGGATATAGGCACTGCCAAACCGGCAATGGATGACATGAAGGACATCAGGCATCATATGGTTGATATTGTTAATCCTGATGAGCGGTTCAGTGCGGGGAGATATAAAGATATGGTATCATCCATAATCTCCGGGATGCACGAAGACGGTATGATGCCATTTATAGTTGGTGGAACCGGCCTCTATATAAAGACGGTTGTTTATGGGTTGTGGGAAGGACCATCGGCAGACTGGGATCTTAGGAGGAGATATAGAGATATGGAATCATCAAATGGCGAAGGATATCTTTATAGTAAACTCAGCCTCCTTGACCCGGAATCAGCAAGATGTATCCATCCAAAGGATATTGTAAAGATAATCAGGGCCATGGAGGTCTTTTATAAAACAGGAAGGCCCTTGGCATCATTTCATCAATCGCACTCTTTTTCCGGCAACATGTATGAACCGGTTATAGTAGGACTCCGGAGGGGGAGGGAAGACCTATACAGGCGGATAGACCGCAGGACAGAGAAGATGATAGAAGAGGGCCTCATCGACGAGGTTAGGGCGCTTCTGGATAAGGGGTACGGCGAAGACTTAGGCGCTATGAAAGGGCTCGGATATAAGCAGATAATTAACTATCTTGGGGGAAGGTGTACGATTGATGAGGCTATAGGACTTATAAAAAGGGATACCAGGAGATATGCAAAAAGACAATTTACCTGGTTTAACAGGGACAGGTCGATCCGATGGATAGATATTGATGAAGGGGAGGCGGAATCGGTTACCTTTGAAAAGATTATGGAGTTATTAGCCGGCATGTTAGATACAGGATACATTAAAGAAAGGAGCAGAAGGTGAATAAGGCCAATATCAACCTTCAGGACATGTTCTTAAACTACGTGAGGCGCGAGAAGGTCCCTGTGACGGTTAATCTCATTAACGGGACAAAGATTACAGGGACAATAAAAGGATTTGACAATTTTGTCATATTCCTGAAACACTCCGGAGAAGAGCTGATCTACAAGCACGCTATTTCTACTATACTGCCCCAGGTAGAGACAGGGCAGTTCAGGGATGTGGGTAGTAGAGATTGAGCGGGCACAACTGTGTGCCCTTGCATGGGAGGGTTGATGGCTGAGGCAGAGATAGGCATAATAGGGGGCAGCGGACTTTATGGGATGGAGGGCCTGACCAATATTGAGGAGAGGAGCATCAGGACGCCGTTCGGTAATCCGTCAGACAGTTTCATAATTGGTCAATTAGACGGTAAGAAGGTTGCCTTTCTGGCAAGGCATGGAAGGGGCCATAAGATATCCCCATCAGAGATAAATTTCAGGGCCAATATTTATGCAATGAAGGAACTGGGAGTTGAACGGATTATCTCGGTCTCAGCAGTCGGGAGCATGCGGGAGAAGATAATGCCAGGCAGTATGGTTATTCCTGATCAGTTTTTTGATCACACAAAGAGGCGGATCAGCACCTTTTTTGGAGAAGGAGTTGTTGCGCACGTCTCCTTTGCTGATCCTGTATGTCCTGAACTTGCAGACCTGCTGTTTCGGGAGGGGAAGCGGGCGGGGGCTGTTATGCACAAGGGCGGTACATATCTCTGTATAGAGGGGCCTCAATTTTCCACAAGGGGGGAATCCAATATATACCGGGGGTGGCAGGTTGATGTCATAGGCATGACTAATGTTACAGAGGCGAAATTAGCCAGAGAGGCTGAGATATGCTACTCAACCCTTGCCATGGCTACGGACTATGATTGCTGGCATACCACTGAGGAGGCTGTCTCTGCGGAGGCCGTAATCAAGATCCTCATGAAGAATGTTGAGACCTCAAAGAAGATCATAAAGGGGGCGATATACGGCATACCGAAAGACAGAAACTGTCCGTGCAGGGATGCCCTTAAGGACTCAATTATGACAAAGGAAGAACTTATTTCTGAAGAGATAAAGGTGAGATTAAAACCGATACTAAGGAGGTATCTTAAATGAGGAATATTATAGCCATCTCCCTTCTGATCCTTTTAGTTTCCTGTGCCGCAATTCCTCCGCCTGAACCTTCTGTTGAAAACAGGATATCGGATATATATCTGTCCAGGAATTTTCACCCCAAACTACTCGAGACAGACGGCATAGCTGTCCTTCCCTTGCCGGTCAAAAAAGCCCCTGAAGGGATCAGGAACAATGCCATATTTGAGATTCAGCAGGCCCTTCAGGTATATTTCCCGAAGGCGAGGATAGTAAAAAAGGACGATATAGTGACAAGCATGATTAATGCCGGTATGAACCGCGAATTAAACAGTTTAGTCAAGGATTTAAGCGAGAATAAGACCCCTGATAGAAAGCTCCTCACGAAGATAGGGGAAATAGGAAAAGTCAGGTTCCTCCTTTATACAGAGATAAAGGCATATGAAAAAAATAGTATCAATTCAGAGGTGATAAAAGAGGTGGTTATGGAGGCTGAGATCTTGGATATCAGATGCGCGGATCTGATAGTATGGAAAGGGGCCGGCAGCACAAGGGTTGTTGAGGATAAGGGCATGGATAAGATCAGGATGGAGGAGATCTTTGTTAACGCCACAAAGAACCTGGTTTCCTCAATGCCGGTAGGGAACAAGGCGGGAAATATAGAGGATGTGAAGGGGTGTGCTTAATAATCATGTACGGAGATAGAGACTATGGGGGTGTTAGTTGTTGGGTCTGTTGGGCTCGATTCTGTCAGGACCCCCTTCGGGGAAGTTGAAGAGGTCCTGGGAGGTTCGGCAACATACTTTGCTGTATCTGCCAGCTATTTTACAGATGTTAATATGGTGGCTGTTGTCGGAGAGGACTTTCCTTCGGGACACATCTCTTTTCTCAAAGAAAAGGGCATTAACATTGATGGACTTGAAAGAAGCGGGGGAAAGACCTTCCGGTGGAGAGGAGAATACGGATATCAGTTAAATGAAGCGAAGACAATAGAAACCCAGTTAAATGTCTTTGAACAATTCAGGCCGAAGATCCCGGAATCTTATAAAAATGCTGATCTGGTATTTCTGGCCAATATAGATCCGGAGCTTCAGCTTGATGTTTTGCATCAAGTAAAGGGGGCAAAGATTATCGCTGCTGATACAATGAATTTCTGGATAGAGGGGAAGAGGGAAGCCCTGATGAGGACATTAAAGGAAGTCGATATCCTTATCGTCAATGACGGGGAAGCCAGGGAGCTTGCCGGCGAGTCCAATCTCGTCAAGGCAGCCAAGACCATACTCTCCTTTGGTCCGGATGTACTGATAATAAAGAGGGGTGAGTATGGGGCGCTTATGTTCAATGAGCAGGCGATATTTTCCGCACCTGCCTATCCACTTGAGAATCTTTTTGATCCAACGGGTGCAGGTGATTGCTTTGCAGGTGGATTTATAGGGTATCTTGCGAGCAATATGAACCTTGGTGAACAGGGCATCCGCCAGGGGGTGATACTGGGCAGCGTAATGGCCTCCTTCAACGTGGAATCCTTCAGTCTTGAGAGGCTGAAGTCGCTTGATTACAAAGAAATAGAGCAGAGGTACAGGGAGATTAAAAGACTTACATTCTTTGAGGATATATAATGGAGCAATTGCTTAGACTAGTTGCACTTTTTACAGTTCTGGGCGTTATTATCACAGGGTGCGCTGCAAATCCGTTGACCCTGAAAGAATCGGATGCCTACTATAAAGAGGGACTTTCATACCTCACTAATGACCCGCAGAAGGCATTTGTCGCATTTCAGAGGGCTATTCAGATAAACCCTAAGAACAGGGAAGCCCATTATGCCCTTGGACATATATATTTCATGCAGGACAGAAATGATAAGGCGGAAGAGGAATTTAAGACGGTCCTCCGCATTAATCCGGAGGATTCAGAGGCACACAACTATCTGGGCAAGATCTATGAAAGGGAAGGCAAATGGGATGAGGCGGTAAATGAATTTAGATGGGCATTAAAGAACCCGCTCTATTCAACTCCCGATATCCCCCACTATAACCTCGGTGTGGTCCTTTTTAAGAAGGGAGACCCCGAAGGGTCGTTAAGGGAGCTTAATGATGCAGTAAAGATCAATCCAAACCATGGATATGCCCATTATGAAATGGGGCAGGTATATCTTAAGTTAGGGAGGGCAAAAGAGGCCATAGTCGCCTATCAGTCTGCAATCCGTCTATTCCCTGATTATCCGGAGGCCCATTACAATCTTGCTATTGCCTACATGAAGGATGGGGTGAAGCTCCAGGCAAAGGCTGAGTTTGAGACGGTAATCAAGCTTGCCCCCGGTAGTGAGATGGCATCCGATTCAAGCAGATACATAACCAGGATCATAAAGTGAGATGGATAATACAGTTAACATAGGAGAATACCTTAAGAAGATAAGAGGGGAAAAGGGGATTTCCCTTGAAGACCTTTCATCGAAGACACGTATAAACATCAATTGTCTTAAGGCCCTTGAAGAAAATGATTTTGCACGAATACCTGTTAAGGTGTTTGCAAAGGGTTTTTTGAGGGCATATGCCAGGGCACTTGCCCTTGATGAAAAGGAGATATTGACATTATTTGATAATTCTTCTAGGGAATATTACGAGAATAAGTCGGCTAACGAATGGCTGAAAGAAAAGAAGGAGATTCAGGTCGAGAAGGATACCAAAAAGAATAGCTTTATTCTGAGCCTGGTTGCCGGCGGTTTTCTTCTTTTACTGATAATATTCATCATATTCCATAGTATTGGCAGCAGACGGGGGGATCAGCCTGTTGACAGCAGTCTTGAAGAGGTTATAATCCCGCCATCTTCACCGGTTAAAGAGAGCGGGTCTTTGGTGCAGGAAGAGAGGGTCTCTGATGATATCCAGGCAGAGGGACCCCAGGTAAAAATCCCTCCCAGGGAGATGATCCTTGAAGTCGAGGCCACAGAGGATACATGGGTATCCGCAAAAATAGATGACGGATTTATAAAAGAGGCGCTCCTTAAGCCTGGGGATAAGGTGGTCTGGAAGGCATCTAATAAATTCCTCCTGACCCTTGGAAATGCTGGAGGTGTTAATCTGAAGTGGAACGGCAAGCCGCTGGAGCCGCTAGGGCCCAGGGGAAGGGTTATCAGGAACTATCCCCTCCAAAGGGAGTAGGTGCGATGATACCAATTTGCCTTCATTCGGCTACCTTCGTTGGCTTCGTCGTCGGCTCCTCAACGTACAAACCGTACGCCTACGTCGCCTCCTCCTCGCCGCCTTGGTATCCTGTTGAATGCGAATTGGTATAAGATGTCGAAACAACCCTCCTTCAGTGCCAGATCCCCTAAGAACAAAGACAGGCTTTTGTCCTCCCTTAAATCTCTCAGGAAAAGGATTGCCCGTCATAAACCTGAGATAGGGATAATATTGGGTTCCGGCCTTGGGCTGGCAGAAGCATCCCTGGCAGATGCCATCAGTGTCCCCTATACAGATATAGAGGGCTTCCCGGTCAAGAGGAACGGGCATAATGGAAGCATCCTTGTAGGATCTCTTGGTAATAGGGGGTTGGCAATTCTCCAGAGGAGGTTTCACCTGTATGAAGGTTATGATGTTACTGATCTTACATATCCTGTCAATCTCCTCCATGGGCTGGGGATCACTATCCTGATCGTTACCAATGCGGCAGGCGGGATAAGAAAGTCTCTTTCTCCGGGTAATTTTATGGCTATAACAGACCATATAAATCTTACGGGAAAGGATCCATTGATCGGATTTGAGGGTGGAAGGTCAACGATGTCACCATTTGTTGATATGTCCTTTGCGTATGATCCTGATCTTATCAGGCTTGCCAGGTCAGTGGGAAGGAAGGCCGGGATAGGGGTTACAGATGGGGTTCTTGCCGCTGTAAAGGGTCCGTCCTATGAGACACCGGCAGAGATAAGGATGCTGAAGGGCTTAGGTGCGGATGCGGTATGCATGTCTACTGTACATGAGGTGATAATGGCCAGGTATCTCGGGCTGAAGGTATTGGGGATTTCGCTCATAACAAATTACGCTGCCGGCATCTCGCAGGAACGGCTTACCCACCAATATGTCCTTGATGCGGTAGGGGAAAACAGGGAGAGGTTTGAAAGATTAATTACAGGTATAGTTAGTAAGATCCCGGTCTAGCTGCGCTTGAAGTGCCACAATGATCAGCTTTCAGTAATCAGTAAGAAGACCCCTTCCTCATTATCTGGCCGAATTTATTATATTGCTCATCTGATAAGAGCTTCCCAACATCCAGTTCCAGTATTATAACATTCTTGAGCATGCTCGTTCTTATTGCCCCTATCTCTTCTGCCTTCTTGTATATCTTTTCCTGGTCTAAAGCAGGCTTGTCCTTGTGGGTGAGCTCATTTAGCTCGATAAAGGCAGATTCCATCTCAGCCCTCAGCCTTATCTCCTCCTTATGATATCTTGTCCTGAGTTCAGCGAATTTCTTTAGTTGATCATCTGTCAGGCCTAACTTATCAGCATATAATTCTATATTATGAAGGGGATCCATGAAATAGGGGGTATATCCCGTATCCCTTGCAGCCCCCCTGTAGTGGTGTCCGCATCCGTATGCACCCAGCATGACAGAGACCAAAAAGATAAGGGAAATAACTGAGACAGACCCTGTTCTTTTCATTTGACTACCCCCTCTCTTGATAACCCCTTTTCTTATATGTATACTAGATCGAACCTTGGAATGTCAAGATCAACAAGGCCCTGTGCCGGCGTAGCTCAGGGGCAGAGCAGCTGATTCGTAATCAGCTGGCCGGAGGTTCGATTCCTCTCGCCGGCTCCAACATTATTTAAAGATGGGGGCAAATGAAAAAAATATATAACCAGCGTTTCTCAATATACATTCTTTGCGGGATCATATTTGGCCTGGAGTTATTGCTTTTATCTGGATGCACAACCTCATCATCCAGATTACGTTCCGTTCCTGCCCTTCCTGCTGACTATGTCTTTGGAGACAAAAATGAATCCATATTATTCGGACGCGTGAGCACCCCGGCTGGTACATTTGCATTGATAGATAAGTTTAACAAGACACAGTTGCTAGTTAGAAATGAATCCTCAGGAGATGAATATATTATCAAATCTGACTCGGGAAGTGCCGGCTCGTATTTTTTTGCAGCACTTCCTCCCGGTGTTTATACCATCACAAAGATAAAGAGGGGAGACGGATACTCATCGCCATCCTTCCAATTCGTTGCAGAACCCGGGCATGTAAGCTATCTTGGAACTCTAAAATTTGTATTGGAGGAGGGTCAGGACGAGGATATCTTCGGAAGATTTTTGGGGGGCATAGGAGAGGCGTTGAAAAAAGGTTTGGCAGGTAAGACCGATGAAGGTAGACCGGAAGATTGGCGCAGGGTATATGATTCCTCTGATGAAAAGATGGAGGTTAGACATTCTGAAAGTTTTATTAAAGGTGAGTGGCAAGTGGAAGATGGGTATGATGAAGCTGTAAAGGTTTTTCATGGGAGGTATCCGCAAATCAGCCAGGAGATTACAAGAAATCTTTTCAGGAAAAAGGATGGGGCATAATTATGATAGCCAAAATTTGATTTTTGTTGACTAGTCTATAGATTTTTCTTGACAAGCAAAAGTGCCATAGGCTATCTTAAACGATAATAGTAACTATTCCTGAATAAGTAGAGGAGGAGGGTTTTTATGTCAAATGAGGAGAAGAAGGCGGCAGTAAAATCTATTGATCCGGCAGCTATAGCCATGCTGGAGAAGGCTAAGTTTGAAGGGGTATCTACAGCCTTTTCCCGCGCTGATGCCATGAAACCATGCCCTATTGGTGGAGAGGGTGCATGCTGTTCATTGTGTTATATGGGTCCGTGCAGATTTGTGGGAAAAAATCAGCAGGAAATGGTGGGGATCTGCGGTGCAACCCTGGCCACCATTGCGGCAAGAAATCTTGCAAGGGCCGTTGCCGGCGGGACTGCGGCCCACTCTGATCATGGAAGGGATGCTGCAAATGCCCTCCTGGCCGCTGCAAAGGGTGATGCGAAGGATTACAAGATAAAGGATGTAAGGAAGCTTATTAAGGTTGCAAACCTCCTTGGTATCCCTGTAGAGGACAGGACAAAGGAGGAGATCGCTATTGATGTGGCCAATAAGGCTATATCGGTCTTTGGCCAGCAGGAGGGTGAATTTCCCTATATCCAGAGGGCCCCGAAAAAAAGACAGGAGATATGGAGAAAGCATGGGATCGTACCGAGGGGTGTTGATCGTGAGGTAGTAGAGATGCTCCACAGGACCAATATGGGGACAGATCAGGATCCAAAGCATATATTGACGGGTGCGTTAAGGGTGGCCCTTGCAGATGGCTGGTTAGGCTCACTGCTCGCAACAGATATACAGGATATCCTCTTTGGTACCCCTACCCCGATTAAGACAAGGGCGAATCTGGGTGTAATGAAGGAAGATGAGGTAAATATCCTGGTACATGGCCATGAACCAATCCTATCCGAGATGATAGTTATCGCCTCCAGGGAGAAGGAGATGATTGAATATGCCAAATCGAAGGGTGCCAAGGGTGTTAATCTTGCAGGTATATGCTGCACATCCAACGAGATACTCCAGAGGCAGGGAATCCCCTCTGCCGGCAATTTCATGCACCAGGAGCTGGCAATCATAACCGGTGCATGCGACTCCATGATAGTGGATGTACAGTGTGTATTCGAGGCGTTGGCGCCTCTTTCCAAGCTTTATCATACCAAGCTTATAACCACGTCGCCCAAGGCCAAAGTGGCGGGATCAGTGCATATCCCGTTCGACGAGCATCACGCCCTGAATACCGCCAGGGAGATAATAAAGGCCTCCATAGACAACTTCCCAAACAGGATAAAAGAGAAGGTGAGTATACCGCAGGTCTCAAGCGAACTTATTGCCGGCTTCTCCCATGAGTATATCGATTATATGCAGGGCGGAAGTTTCAGAGGTTCTTTCAGGCCCCTTAATGACGCCATAATGGCAGGGAGGATCCGCGGTGTTGCCGCGATAGTAGGATGTAACAATGCCAGGACCCCTCAGGACGAGGCTACCGTCTTCCTTACCAGGGAATTCATAAAGAATGACGTCCTTGTAGTGACCACCGGCTGCTCTGCTGTCGGTTGCGCCAAGAGCGGGCTCCTCACACCGGAGACCATGGATCACGCAGGGCCCGGCTTAAAGGAGGTATGCGAGGCGATCGGGATCCCGCCTGTGCTTCACATGGGTTCATGTGTGGATAATTCAAGGATATTGACAGTCTTGACCCAGATGGCAGAAGAGGGGGGATTAGGCGATGATATATCGGATATCCCTGCAGTGGGTTTTTCACCTGAATATATGTGTGAAAAGGCCCTGGCTATAGGTACATATTGTGTTGCATCCGGATGCTATGTGATCTTTGGTGTCAGATCACCGGTGAGTGCCAGCACTATTGTTACAAATGCCATCTCCCAGGGCTGGGAGGAGATGGTGGGAGGAAAGCTGGAATTTGAGCCGGATAACAATTTAATGCTTAGCAAGGCCCTTGCACATATTGACAAGAAGAGGGATGCCTTGAAACTCAAGAAGTACGAGTATGGGAAGTTCGGGGCAGACAGGGTGCTGCTTGACATGGCTGCCAGGAGGGAGTTGGAAAAGGTCCAAAGAGGTACGCCCGAATGCCTTGCCAATACAGCAGCCGGCATTGCAGCGGCAATGAGGGAATAGTTGTAAGGAGATGGAAGACAGAGTCAGAAGGAAAAATATTCTGGATTCTGTGTCTTTCATACAGCGAGCGAAGTCGAGCGTAGGGAGGGGGAGGCTCCATCCGGCTCTTGCCGGTGGAGGGGGATGGTCGCTTCCCTGTAAATAACTTTAAGGAGGGATCCATGAGAAGGATATATATGGATCATATGGCAGCAACCCCTATCCATCCTGAGGTACTGGAGGCCATGCTTCCATACCTTAAGGAGGATTTTGGGAATCCCTTGAGCCTCCACTACTTTGGGGGCGCACCCAAGAGGGCCCTGGATGAGGCGAGGGAAAAGGTTGCCTTGCTGATAGGCGCTGATCCAAAGGAGATCATATTTGTCTCAAGCGGTACGGAGGCAAACAACCTGGCCATAAAGGGGGTTGCGTATGCCCATCAGAAGAAGGGGAAACATATCATCTCATCCCAGATTGAACATCATTCAGTTGTGCACTCACTGAAATCTCTGGAGAAGGCAGGATTTAAGGTTACCTATCTTCCGGTAGATAAATATGGGCTGGTTGATCCAAATGCTGTAGCAGAGGCCATTACGAATGAGACTATTTTGGTGACCATTGTGCACGGGAACAGTGAGATCGGGACCATCGGGCCTCTTGCGGAGATATCCAGGATTACAAGAGAGAAGGGGGTATATCTCCATACAGATGCGGTTGCAACAACAGGAAGAATTAATATTGACGTAGGCGAACTAGGTGTCGATGCCTTGAGCCTTGCTGCAAGCCAATTCTACGGACCTAAAGGGGCAGCAGCCCTCTATCTTAAAAAAGGCGTGAGGATTCAGCCCTTAATTGACGGCGGTATCCAGGAAGAGGGGAAGAGAGCCGGGATAGAGGACGTCCCTGCAATAGTCGGGATGGGACGGGCGGCAGAGATAGCAAAGAGGGAACTCCCATCCAGGATGGGGCATCTTAACGGTCTCCGCGGCATGTTGATCGATGGGTTACTAAAGGGGATCAACAGGGTCTATCTTACAGGGCACCCGGAAAGAAGGCTCCCCGGTCATGTAAGTATCTGTGTGGAGTATATAGAGGGGGAATCGATGCTCTTGTTTTTAAACCAGAAGGGGATAGCTGCATCGAGCGGTTCGACATGTACATCCAGGGCACTAAAGGCCTCTCATGTCCTCCTTGCTATAGGCGTAGATCCTGCTATTACCCAGGGGTCGCTTGTTTTTTCTCTCGGGAAGGATAACACGAAGGAGGATGTTGACTATATCCTGGAGGTGCTTCCACCCATTGTTCAGCGTTTGAGGGAGATGTCTCCCCTTTATGAAGATGCCATGAGGAGGTCAGTCTGATGGAAGAGTATAGCCAGAAGGTAATGGATCATTTCATGAATCCCCACAATGTTGGTGAGATAACGGATGCAGATGGTGTCGGGACAGTGGGAAATCCGACATGCGGCGATATCATGAGGCTTTATCTTAAGATAAATGAGGGTGTAATTGAGGAGGCAAAGTTTAAGACCTTCGGTTGCGGCGCAGCTATAGCGACAAGCAGCATGGTTACTGATATAGTAAAGGGGAAGACGATAGAAGAGGCCCTCAAGGTCTCCAATAAGACTGTTATTGAGGCACTAGACGGTCTTCCGAAAGTTAAAGTCCATTGCTCGGTCCTTGCAGAAGAGGCGCTCCATTCTGCAATTGATGATTATTATAAGAAGAAGGGCCTCCCCTCTCCGGTTGTATTAAAGCATTCCCACGAGGATGAGGAAGGGGCCGAATGAATGAGGCCGCAAATACCCTCGATACATTAGGTCTCTACTGTCCCATGCCTATTATACTCACCTCCCAGAAACTAAAGGAGTTGAAGGGAGGAGATATCCTTGAGGTCCTCTCCGATGACGAAGGGATAAAAAAGGATATGCCTGTCTGGTGTAAAAGCACAGGTAATGAATTTATTCAGATCATTGAAGATTCCGGCATATATAAGGTATATGTGAGGAAGGTGACTGTTGAGACGAAGGTCTGAAGAGATGACTACTGTCTTGAGGATGACAAAACAGAGGGAGATCATACTTGAGACCCTGGAGGGGGCATCTCACCCGAGTGCGGAGACGATATATGCGGAGGTGAGAAAGAGACTCCCCCATATAAGCCTGGGGACTGTTTATAGAAACCTGAGGCAATTGAAGGAGACGGGGGATATCTCCGAGCTTCAGTGCAGCGGTGAATACTCGAGGTTTGATTCCAATCTATCCAGACATTACCATGTCACCTGCAGCATCTGCGGGAGGATACTCGACATAGATATAGATCCTGCCTCATTGAAGGAGATGGAGGAGGAGGTAGGGAAAAAGACCGGCTTTGATATCTCATCCCATTGCGTGGGGTTCCACGGCATCTGCCAGGATTGTAAGGGGTAACTTGCCCTTTATCCACCACTCTTTGCACAGGGAATCCACAGACAATCCACAACATATCGGTTTTTTACAAACTCTTAACACAATATATTGATTTTTTCCTTGACAGTCCCTTTTTTTTGATGTATACAGGAAGAACGCAAGATTAGGTGTGGAATAATTTGAATACATACTATTTATAGTGGAGGGTCCTTTTATGGATAAGGTCAATCAGATGCCTATTTTTCATGGAAGTAGTGCCAAGGCTGCCACCGATGATAAAGGGGTGGCCTTATCTGCTGTGACAGCAGATACCACAATGCATCTCAGGGCAAAGGGCCCGGCATTGTCTCCTAACGCCATTAAGGTATTAGAAAAGAGATACCTTGCAAAGGATGAGCATGGCCGCATTATTGAGACCTGCGAGGAGATGTTCTGGAGGGTGGCAAGGAATATCGCATCAGCGGATCTCCTCTACGATAAGGATGCCGATATAAATAGCCTGGCGACTGAATTTTATCAGATTTTATCGAGCCTTGAGTTCCTCCCCAACTCCCCGACATTGATGAATGCCGGCAGGGAACTCCAGCAGCTTTCTGCCTGCTTTGTCCTTCCTGTGGATGATTCCATGGATTCTATCTTTGAGGCCATAAAGGATACTGCCCTGATCCATAAATCAGGCGGAGGTACGGGTTTTAACTTCTCAAGGCTAAGACCTGCGAACGACAAGGTGAGGTCTACAGGCGGTGTTGCATCGGGCCCTATCTCCTTTATGAGGGTCTTCAATTCGGCGACAGAGGCCGTAAAGCAGGGAGGAACCAGGCGTGGCGCTAATATGGGGATATTAAGGGTAGACCACCCCGACATACTCGATTTTATTGTATGTAAAAAGGACGACTCTTCGCTAAACAACTTTAATATATCAGTAGGCATCACCGAGGACTTCATGAAGGCCGTATTGTCCGATTCTGAGTTTGAACTTGTTAATCCAAGGACAAAGAAGATTGAGCGGACCTGCAAGGCAAAGGAGGTATTTGATCTGATAACCGAGATGGCATGGAAGAATGGTGACCCGGGGATCATATTCCTTGACAGGATCAACAGGGACAACCCTACCCCGGCCATAGGCGAGATAGAGTCTACCAACCCATGCGGAGAGCAGCCTCTATTGCCATACGAATCTTGCAACCTTGGCTCCGTTAACCTGTCAAAGGTCGTCTCAGAGGGGAAGATCGACTATAAAAAGCTTGGTGATATAGTTGAGAAAGGGGTCCATTTCCTTGACAATGTGATCGATATGAACAGGTATCCTATAAAGAAGATCGGGGAGATGACACGGGCGAACAGGAAGATCGGCCTTGGGGTAATGGGTTTTGCCGATATGCTGATCGAGATGGGGATCCCCTATAATTCGGTGAAGGCCGTAAAGACAGCAGAGGAGGTTATGTCCTTTATCTCAGAGAGGGGAAACGAGGCCTCGGCCCGATTGGCCGAGAAGAGGGGCCCATTTCCAAACTTTGACAAGAGCATACATAACAAAAAGGGGGGCCTGGTGCTGAGAAATGCAACGGTAACAACCATTGCGCCTACAGGCACCATATCGATAATATCAAACTGCTCAAGCGGTATAGAGCCTCTCTTTGCTATTTCCTATGTAAGGAATGTCCTGGATAAGAATGAGCTGGTGGAGGTAAACCCTATATTTGAGAGGGTGGCAAAGGAGGGAGGGTTTTATTCCGAATCCCTTATGAGGAGCATCGCTGAAAAGGGTTCAATAGAAGACATGAAAGAGATACCGAAGGAGGTCAGGTCTACATTTGTTGTATCCCACGATATCACACCGGAATGGCATATAAAGATGCAGGCGGCCTTCCAGAAGGCTACAGACAATGCTGTATCAAAGACAGTAAATTTCCCTCATGAGGCTACAATCGAGGATGTAAGGGGCGTATATATGCTTGCGTACAAATCGGATTGTAAGGGGGTAACGATATACAGGGACAAGAGCAGGGAGGAGCAGGTTTTAAACATAGGAGGTGCCAAGGTTGAGGAGAAGCAAAAACCCTCCAACGGCCATCCTATTACACCGAGGCCAAGGCCAAAGAGGACTACAGGCTCCACTACCAGGATAAGGACCTCCTGCGGCGACCTCTATGTAACGATAAATGAAGATGAGAAGGGGAGGCCATTTGAGATCTTCTGCAATATGGGGAAGGCAGGGGGCTGCGAGGGCTCCCAGAATGAGGCCGTAGGCAGGCTCATATCCCAGGCTATGCGCTCCGGCATAGACCCGCAATCAATCATAAAGCAGCTTGTTGGAATCAGGTGCAACAAGCCCTACGGCATAGGAAGGGAGAAGGTTGTGTCATGCCCTGATGCCATAGCCAAGGTGCTCCTTGAATACACGGCAATCCATAGTGAGATGGAGACAATGGATCTGAATTTGGCATTAGAGACGGCATTGGAGAGCAGGCCTGCATTTCCATGTCCTGACTGCGGCTGCGAGCTTGAGGTCGCAGAAGGTTGCGAGAAGTGCCATCTTTGTGGGTATTCGAGGTGCGGGTGAAGTGAGTAAGTATGAAATAATTATTTATTGGAGCGAAGAGGACCAGGCTTTTATCGCTGAGGTTCCAGAGTTGCCAGGCTGTGCAGCTGATGGAGGTACATATCAAGAGGCACTTTCAAATGTTGAAGTTATTATTCAGGAGTGGATAGAGACTGCAAAAGAATTAGGACGCCCCATTCCTAAACCTAAAGGTAGATTAGTTTTCGCATAAGAAGTGCCATATCTGCGGCTATTCGAGGTGCGGGTAGAGGAGGTTTTATTATTATGAGAGATCTTTTAGGCCAAATTCAAACTGGATTAAATGCTAATTTATATTATCTATCATTTTTTACATCATTAGCAATACCGGATATATGTGGTGCTCTTGAGTCAGAAAACGGCGAAGCCTCTAAAGATAAATATATAGATTGGTTTGATAATTATATTGCTAGTAAATATAATAATTTTTTAAGTGGTAAAGATTGTTACTATTTAAGATGTTCATTATTACACCAGGGCAGTTCTCAGCATAAGAATAGTAATTATTCAAGGATATTATTTGTTGAGCCATCAAAAGCTACCACAAAAATATTCCATAATAATATTTTAAAGGATGCGTTAAATATAGATATTCGAATATTTTGCAATGACATTATTGAAGGGGCCTATACTTGGATCAAAAAATATGAAAACACAGATCCTTACAAAAAGAACTACGACAAATTTTTAAGAAGGTATCCTAGCGGCCTTGCACCTTATATTATTGGCGTGCCTGTAATTGGTTAGGTAGAAACTAGGGACACACCCGATAGCAATGTAAGATGTGTACCCAAGGCACCAATCACCAAAGCATTAAAAAATATGCCTAAAACAAAAGCCATCTACAACCCGATTAAAGAACCAGCACAATATGTAACAGAAATTTCCTCTACATTTTCAATTAAGCAGCATTCTGAGCGCCGATCAAAGGATATACAACTTATTTATGACGGCAAGATAAGTGAAATAGAGCTTTTAAATTCTATTCCGAATGCATACCTAAGGGAAATAGATTCTTTTGGACAATTAAATTTTCATGGATCGCATAATTCTCTGATTTCTGGTGATAATCTACCTGCCTTAAAATGCCTATTAGAGGATTCAAAAATTGCTGGAAATGACAGAGGAGGTGATTAAATGGGACAGAACTGCGTAAAATGCGATAAGCCTGCTACAACAAATATGCAGAAGTTGTGGGTAAAATGGAAATATGACGCAGAGAAGGGTTATTCCTCAAAACACGAACTTATTCCAGATATAGAACCATTTGAACATGAGAATCTACATCTTTGTAATGAGTGCATTAGGTTATGGGAGCAGGGATAAATTTAACAGGAAGAGATAGAATATGAAAAAACCTCAATGGATAGTTTTTAGGAGGCAAGGGATACATCCCAATAAATGTAGAATGTATCCCTAAAATAATAATACCCAAGACGAGTTTAAGCTAATGCCTTGCCTACGAAAAGACAGAACTTTTTTTTATTCTACCTTATCTGAAATATGGTATATTACGGTTCAATCCATTTGATGAGAGGAATGGGATATGAAAACATATCAAACATACGATAGCACAGATGTCACATATATAGATGTCCAGCCAGCAAAGGAAATAACAGCAAAACTCTTGCTGGGAGACTGCAAGGATGTTTTAAAAACCTTAGAAGATAATTCCATTGATCTCATAGTGACCTCTCCACCTTATGCCGACAGCAGGTCTGGCTCATACGGCGGAATAAAACCGGACAAATATGTTGAATGGTTTCTGCTGATAACCTCAGAACTCCTGCGTGTTTTAAAACCATCTGGGACTTTTATATTAAACATCAAAGAAAAGGTAGCAGATGGCGAAAGACATACCTACGTTATAGAATTAATCTTAGAAATGAGAAAACAAGGATGGTCGTGGACTGAGGAGTTTATTTGGCATAAAAAAAATTGCTATCCAGGAAAATGGCCCAACAGGTTCAGAGATGCTTGGGAAAGACTCCTGCAATTTAATAAAAATAAAAAGTTTAATATGTATCAAGAAACTGTAATGGTCCCAATGGGCGACTGGGCTAAATCGAGGTTAAGAAACTTAAGCGAAACCGATTTGATGCGGGATAATTCTAGGGTTGGGAGCGGTTTCGGAAAAAAGATAGCAAATTGGATTGGAAGAGATAAAGCGTATCCTACCAACGTCCTACGTCTAGCGACAGAGTGTGCAAACAAGAACCATAGTGCAGTATTCCCCGAAGGTCTTCCTGAATGGTTCATAAAATTATTTACGAAAGAAAGCGATTGGGTGTTAGACCCTTTTATGGGGTCAGGAACTACGATTAAAGTTGCCCAAAGAATGATGAGAAATTCCGTTGGTATAGAAATATTGCAGGAATATTATAATATGGCCAAGTCAGTGGTCAATGAAAAGGAGTATTTTCTATTAGAGGAGCAACCCAAATATGAGCCCAATGGGAATAAACGAAGTTGTTACTTACATAGAGGAGAATATCGGAGATTTCCACAAGAAGAGACTGCAAAACCTTGAAAAGCTCAAATTACGTGAGATACTGAAGAGAAAGAACCCTTATTTATTCAAGGCCAAAAACATATTAACGGCGCAGGATTTAGTCAAGGTGCTTTTAGATGCCCATCTATCGTCCCAAGAAGAGACAATTTTTGGTGAATTGCTTGAGGGGCTTGCCCGGTTTATATGTGGAAAGGTTTATAACGGCAAGAAATCCTCGGCGGAAGGAATTGATTTAGAATTTACCAAAGACGGCATATATTACCTTGTTTCAATAAAATCCGGACCAAACTGGGGCAACAGCAGGTCAATCCCTAAGATGAAAGACGACTTTCTAAAAACAATACGAATTCTAAAAACGAATAATCCTAAAATACATGTTATTGCCGTCAATGGCTGCTGTTACGGAAAAGACAACAAACCCGAAAAGGGAAATTACCAAAAACTGTGTGGTCAGCGGTTTTGGGAGTTTATTTCCGGGGATGAGAAGCTTTATACCGATATTATAGAGCCCTTGGGTCATAAGGCAAAAGAGCGGAATGAGATATTCCTTGAATCCTACGCTCAGATAATCAACAAGTTCACCCTTGAGTTCATGAACGATTTCTGTGTCGATGGAAAAATTGACTGGAAAAAATTAGTTAGATTCAATTCTGGCAAGTAATCTCAATTGCCGAGGCAACCCCCCTTCAAATCGAACCTTTGCAGCTTCCATCCCATTCTGGAAGTCAGTCACCTTATTGACTCATACACCACATTATGCTATTTTTTGTGTATAGAAAAAGGAGGTGTGCCCATGGGTAGGACAAATATAGATTTGAATGATAAGTTGGTTGCAGAAGGGATGAAGGTCACAGGGTGTAAGTCAAAAAAGGAGCTTGTGAACCTGGCATTGGAAGAGCTGGTAGCAAAGAAATCTCGTAAAAAGATATTAGAACTGGAAGGCAAAATCAGATGGATTGGCGACATGAATGAGATGAGAAAGAGTCGCTTATGATTCTGGTAGATAGCACCGTCTGGATTGATTTTTTTAAGGGGGCAGATTCCATTTTTCGTAGAAAGCTGCATCAACTGATTGAAGAGGAAGAAGGTATATGCCTTACTGCAATTAATCTTACTGAGATCCTGCAGGGGATCATGAGTGACACCGAATTCGAGAGGACCAGGCGCTATCTCCTTTTATTTCCGCTATATTATGCAAGGAACCTTGATACATATATTCATGCAGCGAAGATCTATAGGAGGTGCCGGAGAAGCGGTAATATTGTTAGAAAAACAGTCGATTGTCTTATAGCGGCCATAGCCATCGAAAATAATCTCACCCTTTTGCATAATGATCGGGATTTTAACAAGGTCACTGCATGCACCAAGTTGAAGATCTTTCAATTTTAGAATAGATCAAGATTTAGGTGGAGTGTTTAGGTTGATCTTTAATATAAATAAGGGGTTTGCAAATGGGCATAATTGAATACCTGGAGGCTGAAAATAGATTTGCGGAGGAATCACGCATCCACTGGCATCAGGAATTTGATCTATTCTGTGAATTATCTGAGTTCTATGAACGCCTTCTTTCTGCCGTTAAAATCTCGGACAAAAAAACGCAAATTCCGGCAGAGCTCTTTCTTGTTATTATGAAGTTAATGTATGGTGTAGCTTCCCAGATGTTACGCGGCCGTCATTCAGATGCCTGGGCGCTTACCCGTGGGGCTATTGAAGCGGCAGCAATTGCATACCGTCTCTGGGAGCATCCGGAATTGATCAGGGTTTACGAGCGGGCCTATCCCAATATTGGAAAGACTGGAAATCATAGACAATGGCAGCCATCATTGGCCTACCGTCAGAATTTTTCCACCTTAAAGCTATTTGACCAGTCTGGATCGACATGGAGAAATCTCAAAGTTTTTTATGAGATGTTTAGCGTAATGGCAACACATGCCGGACCTGCGGTCTTATCCTACCATGAGACCAGTGACGATATCCTTTCTCTCCCTTTTTTGGAATCAGGGGAGCAGGATATAAAAAAGTGCTGGTACTCCCTGATGCTGGCATATCATGAAATCTTAAAGGTATTTTTACAAATTTTTAAAGACAGCTGGTCAATACCCGAAGCGGATTTATTCGGGCAGGATCTGATGGTATGGCGTCATAAAGCAGGTGTTCTGATGGAGGGATAGCGGTTTTAATAATATCCGGCATTTTGAGCAGGTTTGCCTTATCTACTAATTTGAAGGTCTTTCACTTCCAATATTAAGATCCTGTAAAGTTTGTTAAATCATTGTAAATTATAGTCTTTTTCAATTCCTTTCCATTGACAACCAGCAATAAAGGATTAATAATTATTACTAATTAAGATAAATAAGATCTGAAATATCTTTTATAAATTATGAGGGGTGGATGTTTAAGATTACAAGAAAGGTTGATTTTGCAATAAGGGGGATGCTCTACCTTGGCTCCCATCCTGGTGGGAAGGCATCTTTAGATGAGATAGCAGAGGCAGAGGCCATCCCGAAGCCCTTCCTTGGCAAGATACTTCAGGCCCTGTCAAAAATGAGCCTGATCAGATCAACTAAGGGTCCTTCTGGCGGATTTATGTTGTTAAGACCGATTGATAATATCACGCTCCTTGATGTGATTGAGGCCGTGGAGGGGGAGATAAGTTTAAACCGCTGTCTCGTTGACGGGAGCGGATGTCCTAAGAACGGCTACTGCGCGGCACATACCGTCTGGATGGAGTGTCAGGATGGTCTAATATCTAGCCTTAAAGGGCATACCATAAGATCCCTGGTTGACAGGGAGCAGAGATCAAAGGTGGCGAAATGAGGGCATATAAACAGATAACTTTAAAGATGGTCCCTGGACTATTAATCTTATTAATTTGTGGAATGATCCTTTCCATGTTTAATCTCGTCTATGCGCATGAAGGACATGAGGGAGATTCCTTTAAGAGATTCGGTATCTTTCATATGAATGGCCAGGAAGAACCGCCTGAATTCAGACTCCCGAACATGAAGGGTGAGATGATCACCCTTTCAGACTTTAAAGGTAGGGCGGTATTTCTAAACATAATGACCGTAGGTTGCGAGCCATGCCAGAAGGAGATGCCTGCCATGGAGTTACTGCATAAGGAGTATAAGGATAGAGGTCTTGTGGTACTGGGGATATTTATTGATATAACACCTGATAATACGAAATTTATGGGCTCCTATCTGTCAGGCTATGGACTAACATTCCCGGTCCTCTTTCTTCATGGAGGCAGCATGAAGGGTTTAACGCTTGGATGGACTCCTATTACATACCTGATAAACCGGGATGGGAGATTAGTGGGTAAGGTAATAGGGCTGAAGGATTGGACAAGCGACGATGCAAGAAGGGTAATTGATGAAATATCGTCTAAATAGCAATCTATCTATTATCCCAAAAAAGTGAGGATAATAGTTTTTTATAGAGGAAGAGTATCCAAACAAAAAAAAGGAGGTGCAATATGGATACAAAAAAATGGTTGTTTGGGATGGTTGTCCTGCTGGCGGCTATGGCCATTGGGACATCAGCATTTGCGGCAAAGGTGGAGATAACCCGCTATGCCACAGATGGCTATATGACGATGCCTGACGGGAAGAAGATCTATGTCTTCGGTTTTACAGACGATCCGAATGGGGATGCAAAGATCCCGGCCCCTACTATAATCGTCAATGAAGGGGATGATATCTATCTGACTTTGGTAAATAAGGGGATGAACAGGTCAGAGAATCTGGAGGGGCATACCATCCATCCGCATGGTTTTTTAGTGCCTGCCATGTTTGATGGTGTGCCGGAATTTTCAGTGTCGGTTCCGCCTCTAGGGGGAAAGTTCGTCTATTATCTCAAAGCAGAGAGGCCCGGGACATATATCTACCATTGCCACATGAGGGCGCCTGTCCATATCGAGATGGGGATGTACGGGATGATCATTGTCAGGCCAAAGAAGGGGGAGCATTACGCATTCAATGACGAATCTACCTATTTTGACAGGGAGTATGCCTATATCTTGTCAGAGTTTGATTATAGGCTTCATGAGGCAGAATCGAAAAAGGAGACCTGCTGCGGCAAGACATTCAATGTGGCGGATATACACCCCCAGTACTGGATTGCAAATGCCCCATTCCCTGAGACGCTGAAAGACCCCCATCTGCTCAAGATCAAACCTGGCGAGAGGATCCTTGTGAGGATGCTGAATATCGGACAGGAGTCGCATGCCATGCATATCCATGGGATGGAATTTACGATCGTGGGGAAGGATCAGAACATGCTAAAATCGCCAATTATATCGAATACACTACATATAGCCCCCGGTGAGACATTTGATCTGATTATAACGATCCCTGATAAGGAGAAGATCCCGGAATATGCCAAGGCCTTAAGATACAAACAGGGGTTAGATGAGATGTTCCCATGGCATGACCATATGGACTATAAGGCGACAAATAACGGTGTTTTCCCCGGAGGGATGTTTATCCCTATAAAGGTTATCCCGCCGGATTCAAAGGAGCAGCTTACGATATTTAACCATCCATAAGAGGAAAGAAATATGGTATGACTTAAGGGCGGACTATTATCCGCCCTTTTTTTATTTATATTCGTACCGTTCCAACTTTTCATTGAATTAAGCTGACCCATCTGGTAGATTTCCCTATCGGTTATGATATATCAGGAGAGGAAAATGGGGGAAGAACATAAGATAGCAAGGGCAGCGGCCATCATCGGTGGGGCTACCTTTATATCCAGGATCCTTGGCTTTATCAGGGATATGATAGTTGCAAAGGGCTTTGGCGCCTCGTCAGCGGCCGATGCGTTTTATGTGTCCTACAGGATTCCCAACCTCTTAAGGGAGATGTTTGCAGAAGGGTCCATATCTGCCGCATTCATACCGGTATTTACCGAGTACCTGACAAAGAGATCAAAGGATGAGTCAATACGCCTTGCCCATGCCAGTTTTACAATAATACTTATCGTCCTTTCAGGGATAAGCATTATAGGTATGATATTTGCCCCGACATTAGTAAGTCTGATAGCGCCGGGCTTCGGGTCTGAGGCAGAAAAGGCGAATATGACCATCCTTATGACAAGGATCATGTTTCCTTTCCTCCTCTTTGTAGGGATTGCTGCGCAGGCCATGGGGATACTAAATTCTCTTAGATCCTTCGGCGCCCCGGCCATGGCCCCGGCCATGTTCAATATTGTTATCATCGCATCAACACTCATTATCTCGCCGATGCTTGACAGGCCGATCCTGGGTGTTGCCATAGGTGTGCTCCTTGGGGGTCTTGTACAATTTCTCTATCAGGTTCCGAGCATGATCCGGACCGGTTTTACTCCAGGCCTGCTTTTTGACCCGTTCCACCCGGGCGTAAAGAGGATAGCCGTTTTAATACTCCCTGTGATGCTGGGGCTTTCCGTAAGCCAGATAAATCTCCTGGTAAATACTATCCTGGCCTCCTATCTCCCGGACGGTTCTGTTACCTATCTATATTATGGGATGAGGCTGATTCAATTTCCCCTCGGGATGTTCGGGGTTGCTATAGCCACTGCCATCTTACCGACCATGTCAGCTCAGGTGGCTAAGGGGTCGATAGGCGAGATGAGGGAGACGCTTTCTTTTGGTATGAGGCTTGTGCTCTTTATTACGCTACCTGCGATTGCCGGTCTTATTTTTTTCAGGGTGCCGATCATCCATCTCCTCTTTCAGCATGGTGAGTTTGACTATATGGCAACCCTTGGGACGGCCACGGCCCTCCTATACTATTCCCTTGGTCTCTGGGCCTTTGCAGGGGTAAGGATAGCTGTGCCGGCATTCTATTCTATGCAGGATACGAAGACCCCTGTAAAGATAGCAGTCCTTTCCCTGATTGTTAATATAGCATTAAATATCCTGCTCATCAGGCCCATGGGACATGGGGGGCTGGCGCTGGCAACATCTATATCTTCCAGCCTTAATCTGATACTCCTTCTATGGTTACTAAGGGACAAGATCGGGAGGATAGATGGAAGAAGGATAGCAAGGTCATCGTTTAAGGCCCTTGCCTCCTCTGCAGTTATAATCTTACTGGGTATAGTAATAAGTCATAACGGGGTCTGGGGTTTAAAGGGGTCATGGGGATATAAGACTATGCTCCTTGGGGCCGGCATGGGAATAAGCATCGCCGGCTATCTAGCTATTCATGTCTTCCTCAAGACGGAGGAATTGACCTTTCTCCTTGGTCTTATAAAAAAGAGGCGGGGGAAGTGATAAGGATCATCCAGAGGGTATCATATGGGTCTGTTACGGTGGATGGAAGGGTCATTGTCCTCCTTGACATAAGCACAAAAATCTATTAACTTAGGCAGATCAAATCTGATGGCGGCGTAGCTCAGTGGTAGAGCAGGTGAATCATAATCACTTGGCCGGGGGTTCGATCCCCTCCGCCGCTACCAAAAAGAGGTTCAGTCCAAGCCTCTCAAAAGGTGTATCCCTAATAAAAGAATCAATAGGGGCATTTTCTGTTGCATAATGAGGAGGGAAGATGGCAGAGCAGTCTGTAAAGGCATTAATTATTTCAGTCGGGGATAACCCCGATCCTGTTACAGTGACTATTAACCGCCTCAAGCCGGAGTGCCTCTGCTTTTTTGTCTCAGAGGATAATAAGGGGATTATAGATGGACAGATCATCCCGAAGATTACAATACCGCCAAAGAGGTGGGATCAGATTGCAACACCTGACCCTGAAGACCTTAAAAAATGTTGTGCCTCCTTAGTATCCGGCCTTCAGGGTCTCCTGGGCAGATGGGGTGTGGAGCCGTCTCAGCTTACAGTCGACTACACAGGAGGGACAAAGACGATGTCTGTTGCCCTCCTCCTTTGCACCATAGATGCCTCATCCAGCTATTATTACACAGGGGGCAGGGAGCAGGAAGTCTATCAGGGCAACCCCTGGGATGAGCTTTCGGTCAGTGCAAGGCATGAGGCGGCGATTACCTTTAACAGGGGGCGCTACCAGCAGGCTGCCCTCCTATTTCAGAGGATCGAGAAGAGGGTAAGCGGGGGCTCAAAACCCTTATATAAGGCACTGGCAGACCTCTCCGGGGGATATGCCCTCTGGGATGCCTTTGATTATAAGGGAGGATGGAATAAGCTCCAGTCGGCAAGGAAGGCCCTGGAGATGGCCGCACTATTTGGCGGACCATCCGGGATATCCGGTCTTATGTCCGCCCTGAAGGAAAATATCCTATTTCTGGAAAACATTGTCATGGGGAGGCAAGAGGTAAAGGCCGAGATCTTTTTAGATCTCCTTGCGAATGCAAGGCGCAGGGTCGAGCTTGAACAGAGATACGAGGATGCGACGGAAAGGCTCTATCGAGCCATTGAGGTATTAGCCCAGGTGAGGCTTTTTGAGAAGGGTTTTAATGCTAATGACATCGACACGGTCCGCCTCCCGTCCATTCTTAAAGAAGAATTTGTCCGGAGGTATACAAGCAGGATCGACGGAAAGGTCAAGGTCGGCCTTGAGGCGGCCTATGGACTTCTGTTGGAGCTTGGTGATGAGCTTGGATTGGCCTTTAATAAGCATTGGAACAACCTCAAGGTATTATTTGAGGCGCGAAACCTCTCAATCCTGGCCCATGGGTTTGCGCCGATCAAGCCTGAGCGGTATCAGCAATTATGGGAGATGGCCTTAAAGATATCTGATACAAGACCTGAAAGACTGCCGCAGTTTCCAAGGATGGAACTATAAGTAAAATCCTGAATCGGCTATCCTAACTTTAGTTATGAATGGAGATTGACATACTCAAATATCTATTTATAGCCTTGATAGGATTACTCCTCTTTGCATGCGCGGGACAGACACGCGCCCATGAGACCTTTGCAGACTATCCAGGATTTAAAGAATTTTATGCCGGGAGGTGCAAGGATGGCCAGCCTCTTTCGTCTCCAGATGACCATGATAAAGAACTCCTGAGACGCTTTAGTCCCCGACTTATCCTCCCCCCTGGCGGCCGCTATCCTACAGACTTTTACCGTGATTATCTGCCATACACACTACTGCGAAGATACAAAGATAATGCTGTCATAAAGGATGAGGTAACCCAGGCGGATCTTCAGGCATATCAAGAGGATACCTCGGTCTATCTGGATCTGGATAAGAAACGTTTCCTTACCGCTGGCTTAGACCAGAGGGTAGGGGAGGATAAAGGAGGGCCATTTGATCGGAGAAGACCGGTAGTTTATGGAAGGGTTTACAGAGAAAAGGTAGAGTTACTAGATGAAAAGTCTGACCCACATATATATGATTTTATATTCCTAAAGTATAACGTAGTATTTGCCATAAGCGGTCTTCCCGCAGAACTGCCTTGGGGATTAAGGACGCTCCTCTGGCTGGCCGGGTTAGATCCGGATGATTGGCATGAACTTGATAATTTTGTGGCTGTACATGTTGTTCTCGATGATAAGGAGAGACCTGTAGCAATTATGCTGGCCCAGCACAATCACCATAGGTCATATCTTGTAGGGAAGGATATCCCGCTGCCGGAAGACGGCCATATCCCATTCAATGGGGCCCTCCGCTCCAATGAGATCTATCAGGCATCAGATGCCCCGAACCCTGTCAGGCATAGGGTTGCCCCCTGGTCCATCTATATGAAATATCTTCTAAGCGGTGAGGACCCGCCTTTCACAAGGGGGGAGGATGTCACCTATGGTGTTAAGGCAGGAGGTATCGAGGTTAAATATGATCTGACCTTCCTGTCGCCCTGCGATCCATTTTATATGGCGAAGATCATGCTTGGAGAGCCAAGGCCCTTTTTCGGAAGATATATCGGCCGGGATGGGCCTCCTGGTGCAGACTACTATAATATCCCTGAACTCCTGCCACTTGGCAGTATCCTGAAATCCTCATACCTTCATGATGGTGTTCCTGAGGATATCAATTTTGCTGAATCGGCAATTGATGTTAAGGGCAAGAAGATGGACATAAAAAAGATGTTGGATTATGGTGGGAGGAAGCTTTACCGGGATCTGATTGACAAATCTCCCAAACTTAGATAAATTTATCAGAAATAATGCGAAAACTTTTTGGTACAGACGGTATAAGGGGTATCGCCAATCAGGAACCGATGACCTCCGAGATTGCCATGAGACTCGGAAGGGCGGCCGCCTATATCTTTAAGAACAAGACAGGACGACACAGGATAGTAATAGGAAAGGATACGCGCCTTTCCGGCTATATGCTGGAATCGGCGCTCACCTCGGGGATCTGTTCGATGGGGGTAGACGTGCTACTTGTTGGCCCGTTCCCGACGCCTGGTATTGCCTTCCTGACAAGGAGCCTGAGGGCCGATGCGGGTGTTGTCATATCAGCCTCCCACAACCCTTATGAGGATAATGGAATAAAATTCTTTTCAAAGGATGGGTGTAAACTTCCTGATGAGGCTGAAAAGGAGATAGAGGATCTCATCTTTTCCAATGAGATCGATCATGTAAGACCGACTGCCAAAGGAATCGGCAAGGCCTTCAGGATCGACGATGCAGAAGGTAGGTACATAGAATTTGTTAAGAACTCCTTTCCAAAAGATATGAACCTTGAGGGGGTAAAGGTTGTCGTGGACTGTGCAAATGGTGCAGCATATAAGATTATGCCTATGGTACTCAGGGAACTTGGGGCAGAGGTTATTGTAATCGGGGATAAGCCTGATGGCCTTAATATAAATCTCGATTGCGGTTCCCTTCATCCTGAAAAGGTTCAAAAAATAGTCATTGATCATAGGGCAGATATAGGCATTTCTCACGATGGCGATGCAGACAGGGCGATCTTTTCATGTGAGGAGGGGAGCCTTGTGGACGGCGATCAGATCATGGCAGCATGTGCCATTGAAATGAAGAGGGCCGGAAGGCTTGCAGGCGATACCCTTGTTACAACAACGATGAGCAATCTGGGTCTTGAGATCGCAATGAAGCAGCATGGGATCAGACTTATAAGGACCCAGGTGGGTGACAGATATGTCCTGGAGGAGATAATTAAAGGGGGTTACAATTTAGGGGGGGAGCAGTCCGGGCATATCATCTTTTATGATCATAATACAACAGGGGATGGGATAATAACCGCCCTTCAGGTATTGGCCCTTATGAAAAAGACCGGCAGGAGGCTTTCCGAACTGGCCTCCAGTATGGTGAGGCTGCCTCAGATATTGATAAATGTGAAAATAAGGGAGAAGGCCGATCTCGATACTATAGATGCGGTAAGCAAGAGGGTCAATGATATAAAAAATAGACTTGGGGATTCAGGGAGACTATTGATAAGATATTCCGGCACAGAACCCCTTGTCAGGATTATGATTGAAGGTCTCCACGAGGATGAGATCAGGGTGATGGCTGAGGATCTGGCAGTGGCGATAAGGGGATCAATTGGGGCCTAAGAAAAAATAGGGGGGGCAAGATGGTAACACCTTTGACACATGATGAGGTCAAGAACCTTGAGCAGAATTATGACAGGCTGATGCAGATGGCGGCAGAGCTCGATCGTGAGCTCTATGAGCAAAATGAGGAGATGCTTCATATTATGAAGATGTATTCTGATGCAAGGGGCGAACTTGACATGCTAAAACTCAAGCGTTCCACCCTTATCGAACGATCAAGGCTGATCTCCAGGATGCTTACTAAATTTTAGATTATAGCCAAATGACCTCTTATGTAAAGGTTGCACTTGTAACTGATATACCTCCTGAAAGCAGAAAGGTGGTTGAGTGGGAGGGAAGGGCAGTAGTCATCTTTAATGTAGAGGGGGGTTATTTCGCTGTAGGGAGATACTGTCCCCATGAAGGCGGACTCCTTGACGAGGGCACGCTTGATGGGACACTGCTTACCTGTCCATTGCATGGCATCACGTTCGACCTTGCCACAGGTGAGTCGGAAGATGAAGGAGGTTTTTCGATTACCAGGTATAATATAAAGCTGGAACATGGCTCGATCCTTTTAGGGGGCCCAGCAACAGGGGTGTTCTAAATCAATATGCCGGAACTGTTGATCTTTAACCTGCAAGAATATATACTCTTTCCTGATACTAACATTGAAAAGGAGATTAATGCCTCCTGACAGACGTGGACACTTCGGGGTTTACGGCGGAAAGTTCGTCCCTGAGACCCTTATGCCCGCCCTAGCTGAACTTGAGTCGAATTATCTTGAGGCAAAAAGGGACAGGGGATTCCAGAGGGAACTCGAATACTACCTTAAAGAATATGTTGGCAGGCCTACCCCGCTCTACCTTGCGGAAAGACTTACAAAGAGACTCGGAGGGGCCAGGATCTATCTGAAGCGCGAGGATCTCTGCCACACAGGTGCCCATAAAATAAATAACTCGATGGGACAGGTGCTCCTCACAAGGAGGATGGGAAAAAAGAGGGTAATTGCCGAGACAGGTGCAGGTCAGCACGGGGTTGCCACTGCCACAGCAGCGGCGATGTTTGGGCTTGAATGTGAGATCTATATGGGTACAGAGGATATGGAAAGGCAGGCCTTAAATGTCTTTAGGATGAGGATGCTTGGTGCAAAGGTAACCCCGGTAGATACAGGTAGCAGGACACTCAAGGATGCCATAAACGAGGCGATGAGGGACTGGACAACCAATGTGAGGTCAAGTCATTATATTCTGGGCTCTGTGCTGGGGCCGCATCCGTATCCTATGATGATAAGGGATTTCCAGTCGGTTATCGGGAGGGAGGCAAAGAGACAGATAATGAGGCTTGAGAAGAGGATGCCTGACTGTCTTGTAGCCTGTGTTGGTGGCGGGAGTAATGCGATGGGACTCTTCTATCCCTTTGTTAATGAGAAGAATGTGAGGATGATTGGCGTTGAAGCAGGCGGGTTGGGCATAGAGAGCGGAAAACACGCAGCAAGGTTTGCTACAGGGTCAATAGGTGTATTGCATGGCACAATGACCTATCTGTTGCAGGATGAGGACGGACAGATCAGCCCTACCCATTCTGTCTCAGCAGGTCTTGACTATCCGGCAGTCGGTCCTGAGCATTCCTATTACAGGGATCTTGGAAGGATGGAATATGCCTATGCCACGGATGATGAGGCGATCTCTGCCTTTGATCTGCTCTGCCTGGAGGAAGGGATTATGCCTGCCCTTGAATCTGCCCACGCTATAGTCCACCTGGTGAAGCTCGCCCCTACCTTTGGAAGGGATAAGATAATCATAGTAAATCTCTCCGGCCGTGGAGACAAGGATGTAAACCAGGTGGCAAGGATTAAAGGGGTGGCCCTTTGATCAACAGGATAGATAAGGTCTTTAAGATGCTCCGTTCCAGGGGAGAGCCGGCCCTTATACCATACATCATGGCAGGTGATCCGAATCTGGAAAAAACAGGCGAACTGGTAATCGAAATAGCAGGGCAGGGGGCCGATGTCATAGAATTGGGTGTCCCCTTCTCAGATCCTATTGCCGATGGTCCGACTATACAGAAGGCCTCTGAGAGGGCATTAAAAGGGAGGGCCTCCCTCTCAAAGATCCTTACCCTTGTAGCGGACTTAAGAAGACAGGTCCAGATACCTATAGTATTAATGACATATTATAACCCTGTGCTGCGGTACGGGGTGGAGAGGTTTGTAGAGGAGGCGGTCACCTCCGGGGTAGATGGTTTGATTATCCCTGATCTGCCCCCTGAAGAGGGGCATGACCTTATCTCTTATTCAAAGAGGTTAAATCTCGATATTATCCTCCTCCTTGCCCCAACAAGCACAAATTATAGGATGAAAAAGATCTCACACGCCTCCTCGGGTTTTATATATTATGTCTCTATGACAGGTATAACAGGGGCGAGGCTTGATGATATCGAAGAGGTGCGGAGGAAAATAGATGAGATCAGGGGATATACCAAAAAGCCAATATCTGTCGGATTCGGAATCTCAGACCCTGTGCGGGCCGCGAATATCGCGAGGTTCGCTGATGGCGTGGTCGTTGGGTCGGCTATAGTAAGGAAGATAGAGGAGACAGGGGATTACCCGATCCTCATAAAAAAAGTTGGTGAATTTGTACAATCGCTTAAAAGGGGGATGACTATAGTACCCAGGGAGCCGCATGGCTAAAAAGCCTCTCATTGAAAAAAGGCTTTCCAATCAGCTCAGCGAAATCGTCAAATTGAAAAGACTGCTCTCCCTCCAGAAGGCCAGGCTTCAAATGCTTGAGGGTATGACCCAGGTGTCTGAAAAGATCACCTCCATGCGTTCCCTTTATGACTATTACCTCGGCCTTATCCTGAATATAACATCCACTAAGGCGGGCTCTATTATCTTGGTAGATGATATCAAGGTTGACCACAAGAACGGAAAGGATCTGGTAATTGTTGCCTGCAAGGGAAAAGGTTCAGGAAAGCTTATCGGAAAGAGGATCCCGGCTGGAGAAGGCATAGCAGGATTTGTGGCAAAAACCGGCAAGGCATATCTCTCTAAAGACGTTAAAAAGGACAAGAGGTATATAGAGAGGTACAGCGAAGGGATAGGTTTTAAAACGGAGAATATGATCTGTGTACCTCTCAAGGTATCCGATAGGATACTGGGGGTAATTGATGTACTAAACAGAAAAGACAACAGGCCCCTTAATAGAGAGGACCTGGACCTTTTAAAATCACTTGCTGCACAGGTGGCTGTCCTGATAGAAAATGCCCACCTCCTTGAAAAGTATAAGATAAAGATCAAAAAGCTCTTGGCTATGGAGGAGATAGGAATGATCTTAAATTCCACCCTTAATGAGAAAGAGATCAGAAGAAGGGCCATGGAGGCGGTAACCCGGCTTATGGATGCAGAGACCGGCTTCTTGCTGCTAATTGACCTTGAAAAAGGAGATCTCTTCTTTGAAGTGACGTTGGGCAAAAAGGGGAGCGTAGTATCCGAGATGCGGTTGAAAACTGGTGAGGGGATTGCCGGATGGGTGGCAAAAACAGGCAGGCCTGTCATATGCAATGATGTAGAAAAGGATTCAAGGTATTCTAAAATAGCTGATGAGAGGTCAGGATTCTATGTAAGGAGCATGATCTGCACTCCAGTCTGTATCAAGGGTAAAGTGGTCGGTGTATTACAGGCGATAAATAAAAAGAGGGGTGGGCAGTTTACCAAGTGGGACCTTAATGAGTTCAATACACTTGCAAACCAGGTTGCAATAGCCATTGATAATGCAAACCTCTACAAGGAGATGAAGGAGACATTCTTATCAACAGCAGAGGCCCTCGCTGATACAATGGAGGCAAGGGATGCATATACAGGGGGACATACGAAGAGGGTGCTGGAGTATAGCACAATTATAGGGGAAGAGCTCTCCCTAAAGGAAGGTGAGATGGAGAATTTAAAACTTGCCGCAGTCTTACATGATATAGGGAAGATAGGGGTAGAGGACAGGATCTTGAGGAAGGACGACAAGCTGACAGAGGAAGAGAATAAGGCGATGAAGATGCACACCATAATTGGCCCAAGGATAGTTGAGAATATAAAACAGCTAAGATCTATAACCCCTGGAATCCGGCATCATCATGAAACCTATAACGGGAGGGGATACCCAGACCTGTTAAAAGGGAAGGAGATCCCGATCATGGCCAGGATTATCTCTGTTGCCGATACCTTTGATGCGATGACAACAGACAGACCTTACAGAAAAGGCTTGCCAAAAGAAGTAGCCTTAAGAGAACTTGAAGAATCCGCAGGGATACAGTTCGATGCAAGTGTTGTAGATGCATTCATTAGGGCCTTTAGGGCAGGGAAGGTGCACATGCCTTCGCACAGTCAGGCCTAAAGGAGAAAGGCCCTGGGAAGGATTTTTATTAAGTCAGAAAGGAGGCTTGATATGTTAGCAAGTAGATCTATTTTGCCCATCTTCCTTTTCTTATCGCTTCTATTCTTTTCTATGTCCATGGGGTGCGGAAATATCTTTGAGGACATGGCTGACGATGGCACACAGGAGGCCAAGCTTGAAGATGCCCAGATGGCACTGGATAAAGGCGACTATACCACAGCAGTAAATATGCTTCTCAGTTTATGCGGGCTTTCTGCTAACGATCCTACGACCGGCAACGCGACATGCGATACAAACACAATATCCCTTCTTGCTTCAGCTTATATGGGGAGGGCAGGGCTTGATCTAATAAAAATAATAGACACCGCTGCCCAGGATGCAACCATAGGACAGCAGGGAATATTCACTGAATTCTCCAGTCTCCTTATCAATGGAAACGAGCAGGACATGGAAAATGCGGTAAAGCTTTTAAAAAATATGCAAGGAAAGACACCAGAACAGAACCTCCAGATGGCGGTTGCAGCAACGGCTGATACAATATTGATAATCAGGGACTTTGCAGGGCTTGATTCGACAACAGGATTACCAACCATCCTTCCATCACCCTCTGGTCTAGTTGATGCAGCCTCCGATATTACAAAGAATATTACCCCTCTTGTAGATGGGGTCATAGGATCAGGTATAGCAGGCGAGGATTTGACCCAAGACTTGATTAACATAAAGAATGGTATCGCTGGAACAGACAACACTGTTGATCAATCTGAGTTGCAAGGGTACCTGTGCAATAACTTTATTCCAAAACCGGTCGGTTGCTAGTTAAGGAGGAGAGGAATATGCTTAAGCAGAAGATTTATCTTTTTCTTTATACACTATTTATCCTATCTTCTATAAGCGGGCTATTATATGCAGCAGAACTGCCGACACTTCATAGGGGTATAAGACCCCTTGGTATGGGCGGTGCATTTATTACCCTGTCGGACGATGAAAATGCCATGTTCTATAATCCTGCTGGTCTGAATGATGTGGAGGGTTTTGGAGGGGTTGAGATCATAAATCCCCTGGTCGAGATCTCAAAAGACAGCATAGATCTATACAAAGATCTGGCAGATATAGATAAGAATAACACAACGGAGGTTACAGATCTCTTAAATAGGTTCATAGGGGAACATCAGCATATAAGGACCTCCCTATTCCCTAACGTTGTCTTCCATAATTTCGGTATAGGGGTCCTCGGTCAGGCCACCCTCGACGCAGAGATAAGGAACAGGGCGAATCCCGTCGTTATAGTAGATGCAAAGGTTGATGTCGGGCTCCTGGCATCCGCCGCCTATGCATTTTACGATAAGACCTTTCAGGTAGGGGTAACTGGAAAATTTATACAGCGCCGGGGTGTAGTAGACACATTCACCGCCGTGGATATAGCATCAGATAATTTTGATCCGTTATCAGATGTAGGAGATAGCAAGAACGACTTTGCCTTTGATCTTGGGGCCAAGATAAATCTAGATATGCCTGTAATCAAACCAACCTTTGCGATTGTCCTTCAGAATATAACTGATCTTGACTTTGATCAGTTGGGGAAGCTCCCGCAGCAGTTGAATATCGGCCTTGCAATAAACCCTGATTTCTGGATAATTAAATCGACCCTTGCCCTTGAGATAGATGATATTACCAAGGAGATTGAAACAGATAGTGATATCTATAAGAGGGTACACCTTGGAGCCGAGGTGAGGTTTCCCAAGGTCCTGGCTGTGAGGGGCGGTTTTAATCAGGGCTATTGGACTGCCGGTGTAACACTCGATGTCTGGATTTTAAAAATAGCATACGCTACATATGCAGAGGAGGTAGGGGCTGTTGCAGGACAGAGGGACGACAGGAGGCATGTAGCACAGGTTGCGCTAGGATTTTAAGACTGGTTTTCTATCTGGCCGTCCACCATCTTGATGATCCTGTCGGCCTGGACGGCCAGCTTTTCATTGTGTGTTACCATGATTATAGTTACACCCATCTCCCTGTTTAGTCTCTTTATTAATGCAAATAGATCATCACTCGTATGGGTATCAAGATTGCCTGTCGGCTCATCCGCCAGCACAACCTCAGGATTGATCATAAGGGCCCTTGCCACAGCAACGCGTTGCTGCTCCCCGCCGGATAGTTCTCCTGGTTTGTGATCCAGCCTCCTGCCCAGACCCATTTTTTCTAAAAGTCCTGTTCCTCTTTCTATGGCTTTTTTCTTGTTTTGGCCCTGAATTAAGGCAGGCATTATGCAATTTTCAATGGCGGTAAATTCAGGGAGGAGGTGGTGAAACTGGAAGACAAAACCTATCCTCTTATTCCTGAACTCTGCAGCCTGATTATCATTTAGCTGGAAGATATCAAGGTCGTCAAAATATATCTTTCCTGATGTTGGCCTGTCCAGCGCGCCAAGGAGATGGAGGAGGGTGGACTTCCCCGCACCTGATGCACCGACTATACAAAGGAGCTCACCTTTTTTAACTTCAAGGTCAATCCCCCTCAGTACCTGGATTTCCCGATCACCGATCAGGAAGGACTTATGAAGCTTGGCGGCACTAATCATTCGTATCTTAACGCCTCAGCTGGGTCCAGTCTTGCGGCCCGCCAGGAGGGATAAATAGTCGCCAAAAAACTAATCAACATAGCAGAAAGGCCGACAGAGAATATATCAAACAATTTTATTTTTACCGGAATATGACTGATATAATAGATATCGCCTGGAAAGGTATAAAAGGTTTCCAGGGCATAACCTCCTGCAAATCCCAAAGGAATGCCAATCGCTGTCCCGACCAGGCCAATTATGAGCCCATCTATCATGAATATGCGCATCACCCCTGCCCGCTTTGTGCCCATGGCCTTGAGTATGGCAATCTCCCGGCCCTTTTCTGTTACAATCATAGTGAGGGTGCTTACAATATTAAAGGATGCCACAAGGATGATGAGTACAAGTATTATGAACATGATGATCTTCTCAAGCTTGAGTGCAGAGAAGAGGTTCCTGTTCATCTTCATCCAGTCTCTTGCCCAAAAAGGAAAGCCTAGTTCTCCCTCCAGCTTCTCCGCTACCTTATCGGCAATAAATATGTCGTCAACCCTCACCTCGATACCTGTCACTACATCGCCCAGGTTAAGGAATTCCTGTGCCGAGCTGATGGAGATATACGCAAGGCTTGAGTCGTATTCATACATACCAGAGTCAAATATCCCTGCTACCTCAAACTTCCTTATCTTTGGAACAATGCCAAAAGGACCAGGGGTACCAACAGGTGAAACAAGGTTGAGCTGATCACCCATTTGCACGCTGAGTTTCCTTGCCAGCTCTTTTCCTATGATTACCCCGTTGTAAGAGGGTCTGCTTAAGTCCTTGATTCTCCCTTCTTTGATATTCCTCTCTATCTCGGTAACCTTTCCCTCTGTAGCTGGGTCAATGCCCCTCAATACAACTCCATGTACATTCCTCTCCGAGGTCATCAGGACCTGAGAATAGATAAATGGCGTAGTTGCCACTACACGAGGTGAGGCTGCAATCTTCGCAGCTATCCCCGTATAGTCTTTTATTGTATCCCTTGTCCTATCCATTACAACAATATGGGAGTTAGTACCGAGGATCTTATCCCTAATGTCTTCCTGGAAACCGGTCATTACCCCGAGAGTTCCAATAAGCGCTGCAACGCCTAGCACCACTCCACCCATAGATACGAAGGTGTTTAGCGAGACAGACCTTCCCCTCCTTTTTGCAGCAAGGTAGCGAATGGCTATGAAAAATTCATATGGAAGATTCATTTCATTCCCTTGGCCGCATTTGCGGAAAAAGGATCACATCCCTGATGGAGGTCTGGTTGGTAAAGAGCATCACAAGTCTATCGATCCCTATTCCTTCACCGGCAGTAGGAGGCATCCCATATTCGAGCGCCCTTATAAAATCCTCATCGATCCTCTGGGCCTCAAGGTCACCGGATGCCCTCTGTGCCATCTGTTCTTCGAATCTCTTCCTCTGGTCTTGCGGGTCGTTGAGTTCAGAGAAGGCGTTGGCGATCTCCCTTGATGCTATAAAGAGTTCAAACCTCTCTGTCAGTTCAGGGTCATCAAGACGTCTTTTCGCAAGTGGTGATATCTCAGTGGGATATTCCGTAATAAAGGTAGGGTTTATCAGGTTAGGTTCTACTGTGGTCTCAAAGATCTCATTTAGGAGTTTTCCAATAGTCTCGTTTCCGCTTATTTCAATTTCCCTGCTCCTTGCGTATGCCTCGACCTTTTTCTTGTCCCTTAAATCCTCCATCTTAAGCTGATTGAATCTGAGAATAGATTCATGGAAACTGAGCCTCTCCCATGGGGGGGTAAGATCTATCTCCTTTTCGCCATACCTGAAATTATGTCCTCCTGTTACCCTTTTTGCTATGGAGGTTATCATCTCCTCGGTGAATTCCATCAAATATAGATAATCTGAATAGGCCATATAAAACTCGAGCATGGTAAATTCCGGATTATGGATTGTAGAGATCCCTTCATTCCTGAAGTTTCTGTTAATCTCGTAGACCCTTTCAAAGCCCCCGACCATGAGTCTCTTAAGATATAGTTCAGGGGCTATTCTTAAGTATAGATCTATCTCAAGCGCGTTATGATGGGTAACAAAGGGCCTTGCTGTTGCGCCACCAGGGACAGGCTGCATCATAGGGGTCTCAACCTCAGTAAAACCTCTTTCATTTAAGAATTCTCTTATGGAATTTATTATCCTGGTTCGTTGGATGAAGATTTCTTTCTTCTCCGGGTTGGCAATAAGGTCGAGATAACGCTGCCTGTATCTTGTCTCTATATCTGTGAGGCCGTGCCATTTCTCTGGAAGGGGTCTTAAGGATTTTGCCAGGAGGACAAACTCTTCTGCCTGGATGGTAAGTTCATTTGTCTTTGTCCGAAATAGCCTTCCCTTCACTCCTATAATGTCTCCTATATCAAGCCCCTCGAAGACATCGATCTCCCTCCCCTTCATTAGATCTTTTTTGAAATAGGCCTGGATCCTTTCGGAGTCATCCTGGATATGGGCAAAGGCGGCCTTGCCAAAACGCCGGAAAGAGACGATCCTCCCTGCTAAAGATATGTTAGGGGGATCCTTCTCCAGAAATTCTGCATTGGTATCCCTGTAACCATCCAGGATGTCCCTGGCCTTATCCCTGGCATCAAATCGTCCGCCATAAGGATAGATTCCCATTCCGGTAATCTCTTCTAGTTTTTTAAACCTCTGCTGGAACTGGTCGCTTGTGTCTTTGGTTTCCATAAGGGCACTAATTTAGCATATTTATCTAAAAGAGTAAATCAGGATGTAGCAGGGATGTAATGAATTAATGACTCTGCACGAAGAACGTAGCTTGCCGGTCATGCCATATGGGTATCTACTTATCCTTAACGCACCTGAACCCAGCATCAGGAAAGCCGCGCTCGGGTGTTGTATAAAAACGGTAGGCCCCGCGATAGAAGAGAGGGAGGGAATAATGGACTCCGCCTCCCCAGCTGCCGCCGCGCAATACCTTATTCTTTTCACCGAAGGTATCAGACTTGTAGCCACTGCCAGGGTAGGGCTTATACCAATCATCTACCCACTCCCAGACATTTCCACTCATGTCATATACACCATAAATAGACCTTCCCTCCGGAAAGCTGCCTGCAGGGGCTATATCCCCAAAACCTGAATCGCCGGTATTTGCCTTCTTGCTATCATATTTCTCTCCCCAGGGGTATTCCATTCCATCAGGGCCCCTTGCGGCCTTCTCCCATTCGGCCTCGGTGGGGAGCCTTTTCCCTGCCCACCTGCAATATCTATCTGCATCATACCAGCTTACATAGGTTACAGGAATCTGTTCTCTGCCTGCCGGCGGTCTGCCATCCTTCCAATGCTCCGGCACCCTTGAGTTGGTTGCATCGACAAATTTTTTATACGCTCCTTCTGTTAACTCAAATTTGTCAATGTAAAATGCCTTAAGTCTCATCTTGCGTTGAGGGTGCTCATCTAAATAAAATGGTTTTACAGATCCGAATTCAGTCCCCTTTCCTTCTGTATCGGTCTTGTTGCTTCCCATGATGAACTCACCAGCTGGGATCAATACCATCCCCTCCAGAGCACTACCCTTCCCTCCACAGCCTAAAGCTAAGGTCATTAAGAAAGCCAAGGCCGTGGCTAAGGACTTCCTAAACTTAAAACTTTTCTTATCCATTCTTTGCGCACCTGAAACCGAAACTGTTGTTCTTTGTCTCCACCTTGAAGAAGCCCCTGTTAAACGTAAATGCGCTTATCCCGCACCTGTAAAAGGAGCAGTCTATCCAGGAGCCGCCCCTTACTACCCTGTATCTTTCACCGTAATTCTCCTTCGCAGGTCTCTTGTTGCCCGGATATGCCTTATACCAGCTCTCTGTCCATTCCCATACATTTCCTGACATATCATAAACCCCGTATGGACTCCTCCCCTCAGGAAAGCTGCCAACCGGCATAGTGTGGCGTAATCCGAGCTGCGGGGTATTGGCCTTTCTCGCATCAAACTCATTTCCCCATGGAAAATTACGGCCATCTGCTCCTCTTGCCGCCTTTTCCCATTCGGTCTCCGTAGGAAGCCTCTTTTCTGTCCAATGGCAATAATCCCTTGCATCATACCAGTTGACATAGATAACCGGATGATCTTCCATACCCGGGGGGATTACTCCGCTTCTTAAGTGGTCAGGAAGCCTTCTGCCTGTTTCCTGGGCAAATCGTAAGTACTGGGCATTGGTCACCTCAAATTTGTCTATATAGAACGGATCTATATATACGTTATGCATGGGACCTTCATCGGGGTGCCTCTTGTCAGATCCCATGATGAACTGTCCCTCTGGTATAAGGATCATCTCATTCTGGGTGCTGTTTGACCCGGCTTCCTTTGCAACCGCGGCCTTCAGGATAAATATGACAATTACCGAAATGATACCGGCGGATATAATCCTTTTAAAAGAGGGGCAGGGCTTTATTTTTTTTATTGATCTGAGGTATATGAATATTTTCATTTTTATTTGAATTCTTAATTATGTTATCATATATATTTCTAGGGAGTCAATGAGTCTATGGAGTACCTATATTGATCGGGGCCTTCTTTGATATTGATAAGACAATCCTCCGCGGGGATTCGATTGAGAGACGATTCTTAAAACATCTCTGGAGGATAAAGGAGATCGGTATATCCGACCTTGTCAGGACCATAGTTTTTTTTGTGACCGAACGGAAAAGACCCTTTCCCTTTCTGCTAAGATCTAATAAGGCATATCTTTGCGGAAGGTCTGTTGATGATATGAGAGATATTGCAGCAACTATATTTACAAAGGATGTCCTCCCGAATCTTTCTTCCACGGCTACAGAGACCATAAAGGTTCATCAAGACAGGGGGGAGATAATAATTCTGCTGACGGGGGGGCTTGACTTCCTTGTCCAGCCCCTTGCAGAATACCTGAAGGTGGATGCCTGTATGTCCAGCAGGCCAGAGCTGATTGACGGTCATTTCACAGGGAGGCTGATCCCCCCGTATCCTTACAGGTATGGGAAGAGGGCGCTCCTTGAGGGGTTTGCCGTTGACAGAGGTATTGACCTGAAACTTTCTTATGCCTACGGAGACAGTATCGCAGACATTGATATGTTCAGGTGCGTGGGAAATCCTGCAGTGATAAACCCTGGTCCCCGCATGATATATATAGCCAGGAAGATGGGGTGGAAGGTAGCCACATGGTAGATACAATTGTAGTAAATGAAATCTTTAGATCTATCCAGGGAGAATCCACATACGCAGGTCTACCCACTACATTTATCAGGACTACAGGCTGCAATTTAAGGTGTAGCTGGTGTGACACTAAATATGCCTATGAGGACGGGACGGGAATGACGGTTGATGATATAGAAGGTAAGGTTAAAAGGCTGGGGTCCGGTCTGGTAGAAATCACTGGTGGTGAACCATTGTTGCAAGAGAGAGTTGGCGGCCTTGCAAGGCATCTCCTTGACAGTGGATTTAATGTGATGATCGAAACAAATGGTAGTATCGACATAGGAAAAATTGATAAAAGGGCTACAATTGTAATGGATGTAAAATGTCCCGGCAGTGGGATGTCTGAAAGGACGAGGTGGGAGAACCTTGATGTCCTGGGCAGAAAGGACCAGATCAAGTTTGTTATTGCTGACAGGGCGGACTATGTGTGGACACTGGATCTGCTCGGAAGATATAAACGCCTTTTGGATCAAACTATCTTGTTTTCCCCTGCCTTTGGACTTATGCCGCCGGATGACCTGGCATCATGGATACTGGCAGATAATATAGATGTGAGGCTGCATCTGCAGATGCATAAATATATTTGGGAGCCGAACAGGCGTGGGGTCTAATCTTATTCAAGGAGGTTGATGGTAATGGCAATCAGGGTTAAGAGGGGGAGGATCGAAGAAGAGCCTGCTGACGTAGTTGTATTAAGTTTCTTTGAGGACGAAGAGGAACTGCAAAAGAGTGTCAGGCTCTTAAGTAAAAAAATATCGGGTAAGATCGAAAAGATCTTAAAAGACGGCGAATTTAAAGGGAAGGC